>JAJUFM010000055.1 GCA_029265995.1 Rhodospirillaceae bacterium
AACTTGGGCAGCCCGGCCCGCCAGTCCCTCATGACTTGATGGGCCGGCAGACCCTTTACCTTCTCGAGTAGCTGCCGGCGCCTGGAGAAGTCGACCGGGCGACGGTTGTCGGGATCCACCAGGCTATGATCGGGCAGCTCGGTACCCTGGTAGACATCGGGAACGCCCGGCAGGGTCATCTTGAACGTGACTTGCGCAAGGGCATTCACCAGCCCGGCGGGCTCCAGGCGCGTGATCATGGCTCTGACCTGCCTCAGCAAGCGCCGGTTTGATGGCTCGAAGAGGCAGCGGACGAAACGCCCCACCTTTTCTTCATAGGCTGCGTCGGGCGCGGTCCAGCTACTGCGTTCCTTGGCCTCGCGCAGCGCCTTTGTCATGAAGGCGTCCAGGCGCTCGGCGAGATCCTGAAGCCCCTCTTCGTTGTCGAGCAGGAGGTCTCCAGGCCAGGCGCCGGCGACCGCCTGGTAGAAGAGCCAGGCATCCTCCCGATTAACGGCAGCGGTCACCTCTTCTTCGATATCGGCCAGCTGCCGATGCCAGCTATCCACCGCCGCCAGCCACTCGCGCGGCATCTCACTCAAGACCGTCAATCGCGCCCGGGCGTCCTCGCCGCGCTTGGTGTCATGGGTAGCCGTCGCGGAAAGGCTCGAGGGCCACTTCTCTGCCCGGCGGCCCATGGCGGCATGAAAGTCGGGCTGCGCCATTCCAAATCTGCCAGGCTCCCCGCCGACTTCGTTCATGGCGATGAGGCGATTGAAGCGATAGAAGGCGGTATCCTCGACCGCCTTGGCGGTGAGGGGGCCGGTGGTTTGCTGGAAGCGTCGGATGAAGGTCAACCTGGCCTCGTCGCCAGCCGCAGGCTCCAGCAGCAATTGCAGGAGGAAGTCGAGCGCGGTAGCGTCCTCGAGCCGACGCTCCCCCCTCGCCGCTTCGGCGGCCGCTTTCAGCAGCTCCGCGTCTCTTGCAGTCGCTCCGGCGCGGTCGATGTAGGTACGATAGACCGGCAGCGCGACGGCCAGCTCGACCAGCGCCAGCCTGAGGCTATCCGGCCCGATATCCCGGTGCTTCAATGAGCCGGCGGCAAGCTCCAGCGCCATCCGCACGAGCGCGGCGAGTTCACCAGCGAGATTATTGACCAGGATGTGGCGTTTGCAGCTCTTCACCAGCTCTTCATAGTCCACCGCCGCACCGGTGAAGCTGTGCCAGGCCGCCGAGATTTCCGCTTCATTCTGCCGTTCGACCTGCAGCGCGGTGATGAGCTCCGCGATCTCGTAACCCGTCGTGCCGAGGCAGGCCCAATCGCCCGGCAGCTCCTCATCCGGGCCCAGGATCTTCTCGACGAGCACCCCGGCTCCGCCGCTTTCGATCTTGAGCCTTTCAAGATAGTTTGCGGGATCCGCCAGGCCGTCAATATGGTCGATGCGCAGCAGATCGAGCTTCCCCTCCCGCAGTAGCTGCAACGGCAGGGCATGCACCTGCGCGAAGACCGCGGGATCTTCGACCCGAACGCCGACGAGATCGGCAATCTCGAAAAAGCGTCGATAGGGCAGCGCTTCACGGGCGAGGCGCCAATAGGCGAGTTGCCAAACCTGCTTCTCGTGCAGGCGATGAAGGCGTTCCCGATCTCCCCTTACCGCTTCGGCCAGTTGCTCGGCGTCACCCGCCTTCCCTGCCACAGCTTCCAGGGTTCCGGGTGCCAAGGGCAGCGAAAGCTCGTAATAGCGAAAGCACACCTCGCCGTCTTCAAGTGCGAGCTCGAACTTGTCCTCCTCGAGCGCCTTTCCATAGGGTTCTCCAAGAAGCGGCAGAAGCAGGCGACGGGCTCGCCAGTCAATGTCGAAGTGGTTGGCGTAGCGGCTGTTCTGGCCGAACTGAAGCACGTCCCGCCACCAGGGGTTGGCGGTGGAAACCGCCATGTGGTTGGGCACGATGTCCAGCATCAGCCCCAGACCATGCTGCTGCAATGCCTCCGCCAGGCGGCTGAAGCCCGCGGATCCTCCCAGCTCCGGCTCCAGTTCCTGATGGTCCGCCACGTCGTAACCGTGCGTGGAGCCTGGAGCCGCCCTGAAGATGGGAGAGGCGTAGAGATGACTGATACCCAGATCAGTCAAATAGGGAACCAGCTCAGCAGCGCGTTCGAAGGTCATCCCGTTGCGAAATTGCAAGCGATAGGTGGCGCGCAAGTCGTTCATTCCACACGCGGCCTTTCTGCAGCAACCGCGGCGACCACCGCGCGGAAGTGCGGATGGTCTTCCAGATCCTCCAGCGCGACGGGGAGGCGGCGTCGCCAATTGGGATGGCCAGCGATGGTGCCAGGTAAGTTCGGCTGCTCTTCAAGCCCCAGGAGATCTTCCAATTGCACGGCCATCAGCCGGCAGGGGGTGGTCGCCACGAGTGCATGGATAGCGGCCGCGACTTCGGGCCCATAATCCTTGCCAACCTCGCGGCCAAGGCGGCTACGGATAAGGTTTATCGCCTCCTGACGCTCCTGCTCTCTCTCCTCCTGCTGTTTTCGGCGGCCCTTGGCATCGAGGAGGCCGAGGGCATAGCGGACATCGATGTCCCTTCCCTTCCACCAGCCGGCGAGCGTAGCCGTATCGTGGCTGCCGACGCAGGCGAGGGCGGAGGAAGGCCACTCTTCAGGCGGGACAAAGCCGCACTCATCGCGTTCGAAAAAGAAAAGCCGATAGCCGAGCAGATTGCTTTCCTGCATGGCCTTGCGAAAGCCCGCCGGCACGACCCCCAGGTCCTCGCCGATGATAATGGCCTGGGCTTTCCGTGACGCATCGCTGAGGCTGCGCAGCATGCCCTTCATCGGGTAGAGCACGTAGCCGCCTTCGGCGGCGGTGAAACCCTCAGGGATCCAGTATAGGCGGTAGAGGCTCATGGCATGGTCGATGCGAAGCGCACCTGCGTGCCGCAGGATGGCATCGTAGGAGTGCCGCAGCGGCTGAAAGTCGCGTTCCTCCAGGGCGCGCGGAGATGTAGGTGCCAGCCCCCAGGATTGTCCCGCAGGATTGAACATGTCCGGCGGTGCTCCGATTTCCGCGCCGACCACTGTCAGTGCACGGTCGCTCCAGGTTTCGGAGCCGTCAGGCGCGGTTCCGACAGCCAGATCCAGATAGAGCCCGATCCGCATCCCGGCGTCGCTGGCTCGCCGCGCGGCCTCACGCAGCTGTTGATCCGCAATCCATTGAAGCCAGACGTAGAAGCTTACGTCGTCCCCCCGCTCCGCCTCGAAGGCCTGCACCTGGACGCTATCGGGATGTCGATAGGCATCGGGCCAGGCGTGCCAGCCACCTCCCCTTCCCTTCCCGGTCAGGTGCGCGGAAAGCGCTTCGAAGAGTGCATGGAGCCGGAGCGCTTCACCACCTTCCTCAACAAAGGCCGCCGGTACCCGGTATGCGCTGCTTTCCCAGATCCTGCGGAGAGCGAACATCTTTTCCTGTGCCACAGCTTCGTAATCGAGAAGCGGTGCCTGTCGCAGCTCCTCGAGCCGGTGCGGTTCCTGTCCCGCGTAGTCCTGCAGCTGGTCGACGGCTATGTAGAGCGGGTTGAGGAAGCGACGGTGGCTCGGGGAAAAGGGACTGCAGCGCCCGGCCTCTGCCAGGAAAAGGGAGTGCAAAGGATTGACCCCGACGAAATCGGCCCCCTGGTCGGCAGCAAGCTCACAAAGCTGAGCCAGATCCTCGAAATCGCCGATTCCCCAGTTGCGGCGCGAACGCAGACCATAGAGCTGGCAGGTAATGCCCCATACACGGCTCTGCTCGAGAAAGCTCGGCAAATGACAGAGGCAGCCGGGCGAGGCTTGGGGTTGCGGCGGCCAAGGGGTCGGCAACTTCTCCGATGCCGGAGGGCCTGTTCGCGCGAGGATATCGATCAGGGCGCGCAACGCGGGCCCAGGAGAGTCCACCCACTCGCCATCGATACCCTTGTAGCGACTGATGATGCCATAGGCGGCCGCCTCCCGCTCAAGGTCAGATGCCATCGCCGGCGCCCTCGAGCTTGCGCAACGTCAGCGCCACGCAGCCGGCCGGAAGTTCGCCATGCCGCAACCGATCCTTTACAGAGTCGCGGCTGCCGTAGAGCAGCCTGTCGAATAGCGTGAAGGGGGGCAGCAGCGATACGGCCTTCTCACCAAAGTTGCCGTATAGCGTGAGAAGCTCCTCCCCCGCCTCCCAGGCGACGAGGAAAGCCTCCTCCCCAAGCCGTGCGCTACGCCCCTGCATGGAGTGCATGAAAGGCAGGCGCGGCACGATCTCCTCCTGCCGGATCCGCAAGAGACGCTGGTGGAGTTCGAAGCGAGCTCTCCCCTCCCCTGTTTCCAGCCTCGCCCAATCGAGCTTCGAGTCTCGAAAGGTTTGGAGATCGTTGGGGTCCGGGATGCGATCTGCCTGAGCGTCGTTGAAGTGCACAAACTCCCGGAACTCGTTGCGGCGGCCTTCTCGCACCGCGGCAGCCAAGTCACCGTGAAAGTCGGTGAAGAAAAGGAAGGGCCGCGTTTCCCCGTATTCCTCCCCCATGTAGAGCAAGGGGATTTGCGGGTTGAGCAGCAAGATGGCAGTCAGCAATTCGACTGTCCGCCCCTCGGCAAGGGTGCTCAAGCGCTCGCCGAAGGCTCGATTGCCGATCTGGTCGTGGTTCTGGAGGAACGAAACGAAGGCATCAGGTGGCTGGCCGCCGCTGGCGACCCCCCGTTCCTTGCCCCGCCATGGCAGGTAGGCTTCGCCCTGATAGACAAAACCGGTCGCGAGTGTCCGTGTGAGCTTGCCCAGCGGATCCTCTGCAAAGGCTGCGTAATATCCGCTCTTCTCACCGGTCGCGATGCAATGCGCGGCGTGATGAAAATCATCGTTCCACTCCGCCGTGAAGAGAGGCGGTCGCCCGTGCGCATCACGCGGATGGAGTGAGACGATATTCCTTTCATCTTCAGTCATCAGGTGGATCGGCCGATCCCCGCACCTGGCCCTGATGGTCCTGGCCATTTCCTCCAGGATCGGAACAGGACTGCTGTCCTGGATCTGGTCGATCGCATCGAAGCGCAGGCCGTCGAAACGAAATTCCTCGAGCCAATAGAGGGCGTTGTCGAGAAAGAAGGCGCGGACCGCCGGTTCCTGGAACCTGATGGCAGCGCCCCAGGGGGTTTGACGCTTCGGATCGAAGAATTCCGGGGCGTAACTGCTGATGTAGTTTCCGTCGGGCCCAAAATGATTATAGACGACGTCGAGGATCATCATGAGGCCGCGCGCGTGGGCCTCGTCTACCAGGCGCTTGAGCCCGTCAGCCCCACCATAGGCGGAATGGGGGCAATAGAGCAGTACGCCATCGTAACCCCAGCCGCGGTTTCCCGAGAACTGCGCCACGGGCATGAGCTCGATGGCGGTAACTCCGAGCTCCACAAGGTGATCCAGCTTCTGCTGGATCGCACCGAAGGTGCCTTCCTCCGTGAAGGTGCCGGGATGGAGTTCATAGACGACGGCCTCTTCCCAGGGCCGCCCTTGCCACTCGGCACATTGCCACTCGAAAGCGCTATCGATCAGCAAGCTGTAACTGTGAACGTCTCTCGCCTGCGCCCGTGAAGCCGGATCGGGAACGAGAGCGCCGTTCGGGAGGAGAAAGCCGTAATCCTGGCCAGCCGCCACCTCTTCCACGCTGATTTCGTGCCATCCGTCATCCTCGCGCTTCATCGCAAGGGCGCCCCGACCCTTAAGGTCCAGGGACAACTGCTCGATGGAGGGCGCCCAGAGGCGGAAGTTCGCGGTCCCATCCGCTTGGAGCTCCGCGCCCCAACGCCTGGAAGAAGGCTCTCTCATCACTGAGTTTTTTCCAACAGGATGACGCAACGTTCTGGCAAGAAGACGCGCTCCGGGACCTCTCGTTCCAGGTCGCCTCCCCATTGGCCGCTGTCAGTGCGCATGACCAGCTTCCAGCCTTCCGGCTCCGGCTGCTGGGGAAGATGAAACTCGACAGGCTCGTGGAAACTGTTGAAGAGGGTCAGGAGGCAGGTCCCGCGTGAATCGCAGTGCATGAGCCCAAGGGTCCGAAGCTCTGGATCCTGCCATTGCTCCGGCGTGATCTCGCCGCCAGCGGGATGCAGCCAGGTGACATCCTTGATCCCCTCGAAAACCGGCTGACCATGCAGGAACTGGGGAACCCGCAGCCGGGGATGCAGGCGGCGGAGCTGGACCAGCTGGGAAACGAAGTCGAAGAATTCCAGGTCCTCCGGCTCGTGACCCTCCCAGGCGAGCCAGTTGATCTCGTTATCCTGGCAATAGGCATTGTTGTTGCCGTTCTGGCTGCGGCCGATTTCGTCCCCCATGAGCAGCATGGGCGTACCCTGCGACAGCAGGAGCGTCGCCATGGCGTTGCGACGCATCCTAAGGCGCAAGGCCTTGATTGCGGGATCATCGGTCGGCCCTTCGACCCCGCAGTTCCAACTGCGATTATCATCATGGCCGTCCTGGTTGTCCTCCAAGTTGGCCTCGTTGTGGCGCTCGTTGTAGGAGTAGAGATCGGCCAGGGTGAAACCGTCATGGGCCGTGACGAAGTTGACGCTCGCCCAGGGTTTGCGGCCCTTGTGGTCGAAGAAGGGGGCGCTGCCGAGCAGGCCTTGGGCGAGGCTCGGAGCCATGGCTTCGTCGCCGCGCCAGAAGGAGCGCACGACGTCACGGTAGGCGCCATTCCATTCCGCCCATCCCGGCGAGAAGTTGCCGAGCTGATAGCCATCCGGTCCAAGGTCCCAGGGCTCGGCAATCAGCTTGACCTCCGAAAGGACCGGATCCTGGTGAACTGCGTCATAGAAGATGGAGGAGGGATCGAAGCTGTCGCGCTCGCGGCCGAGCGCCGTAGCCAGGTCGAAGCGAAAGCCGTCGACGTGACATTCCTGAACCCAGTAGCGCAGGGAGTCCATGACCATTTGCAGGACTCGCGCGTTCCTCAGGTTCAGGGTGTTTCCACAGCCGGTCGTGTCGTAGTAGTAGCGCGGATCGTCGCCCAGGATGTAGTAGCTGGCATTGTCCAGGCCCCGGAACGACAAGGTCGGGCCCAGTTGGTTCCCCTCCGCCGTGTGGTTGTAGACCACGTCGAGGATCACCTCGATGCCGGCCTCATGCAGTTTCCGTACCATCCGCTTGAAATCCTGCACCCCGGCTGGTGGGGAGGTGTAGCGAGGGGCCGCGGCGAAGAAGCCGATGGTGTTGTAGCCCCAATAGTTCGTAAGGCGTTTCTCCACGAGATAGCGGTCGTCGAAGAAAGCCTGTACGGGCATCAGCTCGATGGCCGTGATCCCGAGCTTCACCAGATGGTCGATGACCCGGGGATGGGTGAGGCCGGAGAAGGTGCCGCGAAACTGCTCGGGAACCTCTGACAGCTGCGCAGTCAGCCCCGTTACGTGCGCCTCATAGATGATCGTGTCGGACCAGGCGTGCGCCGGCGGGACGTCGTTTCCCCAGGTGGTCGCTCCGTCGATGATCACGCACTTGGGCATGACGAAGGCGGAATCTCGCCGGTCAATGGAGAGATCCTCCCGCGACGATCCGATCCGATAGCCAAAGCAGGCATCGTGCCAGCGGAGATTGCCCAACAGCAGCTTGGCGTAGGGATCAATAAGCAGCTTCGCTGGATTGAAGCGGTGCCCCTGTGCGGGATCATAGGGCCCGTGGGCGCGAAGGCCATAGACCTGGCCTGGCGCCAGGTCGGGGAAATAGCCGTGCCAAACCTCATGGGTGTGTTCGGGCAGCGGGATGCGCTGCAGCTCCCGGCGGCCGTTGCTGTCAAAAAGGCAAAGCTCGATCTTCTGGGCATTGGCCGAATAGACGGCCACGTTTACGCCGGATCCATCCCAGGTGGCGCCGAGAGGATAGGGTAGTCCATGTTCAACGCGCACCTGAGATATCCCTTTCTAGGCAGGTGTCAGAAGCAGGCAGGCGAGTGGGGGCAGACGAAGCTCGGCAGAGGCGGGCCGTCCATGAAACGGCTCGTCGAAGGCTTCCACCTCAGTGTTGACCACGCCGGAACCGCCGTAGCGCCGGTCGTCGCTGTTCAATAGCTCCTTCCATCGTCCGGCCCACGGCAGGCCGATCCGATAGGTTTCGTGAACGACAGGCGTGAAGTTGCAGGCCGCCACGACGGGAAGTGCTCCCTCCTTTGCCTGGCGAAGGAAGATGAAGGTGCTGAGGTCGCTGGCGGAAGCGTCGATCCAGTCGAAACCCTCGGCTTCACAATCCAGCTCGTGTAGCGCCTTCTGCTGCCGGTAGATCTTGTTCAGGTCGCGGACAAGATCACGAATGCCCGCGTGCAGGGGATCCTCAAGGTGGTACCAGTCGAGTCCCCGGTCATGGTTCCATTCACGCTCTTGGGCAAACTCGCCGCCCATGAAGAGCAGCTTCTTGCCGGGATGGGCCCACATGAAGGTGTAGTAGGCGCGCAAGTTCGCAAACTTTTGCCAGCGATCCCCCTGCATGCGCCCAATCATCGAGCCCTTGCCGTGCACCACCTCATCGTGGCTGAGCGGAAGAACGAAGTTTTCCGTGAAGGCGTAGTGCAAGCCGAAGGTCATCTGGCCGTGGTGATGGCGCCGATGGATCGGATCACGCCCCATGTAATCGAGGGTGTCGTGCATCCACCCCATGTTCCACTTGAAGCCGAAGCCAAGCCCTCCCTCGTGAACCGGCCTTGAAACCGAGGGAAAGGCGGTAGATTCCTCGGCAATCGAGGTGGCACCCGGATGTGTTGCGAAGAGGGCCGTGTTGGTTTGGCGGAGGAAGGCGATCGCCTCCAGGTTTTCGTTGCCCCCATGGATGTTGGGGACCCAGTCGCCCGGCTCGCGGCTGTAGTCGAGGTAAAGCATGGAGGCGACCGCATCCACTCTCAGCCCATCGACGTGGTAACGGTCGAGCCAGAAGAGCGCGTTGGCGAGCAGATAATTCGCGACTTCCCTTCGCCCGAAATTGTAGATCAGCGTGTTCCAATCCCGGTGAAAGCCCAGGCGCGGGTCCTCGTGCTCGTAGAGGGCCGTCCCGTCAAAACGGGCCAGACCGTGCGCATCGGAGGGAAAGTGCGCGGGCACCCAGTCGATGATCACGCCGAGGCCCGCCTGGTGCGCGCGATCGACAAAGCGCGCGAAGTCCGAAGGACTGCCGAAACGGCTGGTCGGTGCGTAAAGTCCGATCGGCTGATAGCCCCAGGAACCGGAAAAGGGGTGCTCGCTGACTGGCAGACACTCGATGTGGGTGAAGCCCAGGTCCTTCACGTAGGGCAGCAACTGCTCGGCCAGTTCGTCATAGTTCAGGTAGGCGCCATCCGCCTTTCGCTGCCAGGATCCCAGATGAACCTCGTAGATGGAGATTGGCGCGCTGCGGTCGTTGAGCGCGCCACGTTGCTGCATCCAGTCGAGATCCTGCCACTCCCGTTGCGGCAGCCCGTGGACAATGGAGGCTGTGGCCGGCGGTTGCTCGGCAAAGAAAGCGAGTGGATCAGCCTTTTTCGGAAGCAGCTGCCCGTCGCGGCTGAGTATTTCAAACTTGTAGAGCGTGTCCGGGGCCACATCGGGAATGAAGATCTCCCACACCCCCACCCCCGGATGCAGCCGCATGGGGTGGCGTCGGCCGTCCCAGTTGTTGAAGGACCCCACGACGCTAACCCGACTGGCATTAGGGGCCCAGACCGCAAAGCGCGTACCCTGGACGCTATCCCAGGTGAGGGGATGGGCTCCGAGCACCTCGTAGAGTCTCTGATGCCGGCCTTCGCCCAGCAGGTGAAGGTCGAGCTCGCCAAAGGTGGAAGGGAAGCGATAGCAATCCTCTTCTTCCCAAGCGTCCTCTCCACGCGTGAAGCGCAGACGGTAGCGAGGAAGTGGCCCCGATTTCGTGATCAGCCCCTCAAAAAGCCCCCGCGTGTGACGACGCTCCAGGGGAACGGCTGCGCGTTCGCCTGCCGGGTCAACGACCGCCACGCTCTCGGCTTCGGGACGCAGCACCCTTACCGCGACCCCCGCCTCGGTGGCGTGAGGTCCGAGAATAGAAAAAGGGTCACCATGACGCCCGGCGACCAGCGCACCAATCGCGTGGTCGCTTCGGAGGCGCCAACTGTCGTCTGCGGCGCCCGTCATTCCGTCGCGCCCTGGATCAGGTCCAGCAGTCCCATGATCGGAATACCCACCCAGTCGGGACGGCTCGAAAGCTCGTAATTGACCTCGTAGAAACCCTTTTGCAGGAGGAAGAGTTCCAGAAACGCACTTCTCGCCTCCCCGTCATCCGGCTGGTTGCGTGCGCCGCGGACCTTCTCCCAGTAGCCCTCGAGGAACTGTTCGCTCAGGCGATCGCGCCAGTAGCGGGCGGTCTCGGCAGGTTCGCTTAGCTGGTCGGGCAAACGCGCGGCGACCAGGCGCACGGCGGTCCAGGCAGCGTAGTCGAAAGACCTCAGCATCCCGGCCACATCGCGCAGCGGCGAGGACTTCAGGCGCCGCTCCTCCAGGCTGCGGCGCGGTTCGCCCTCGAAGTCGATGATGTAGAGGTCCTGCTGTGCGATCAGGACCTGTCCAAGGTGATAGTCGCCGTGAATGCGGCATTTGCTTCCGGACGGCTTGAGCCGCTGCACAGCCTCCAGGCGCTGCCTGAAATCCTCTTCCCTTTCAAGCAAGCGACCGGCCAGCTCGGCGTGCTGGGGCATCGGGTCGCTACTGCGCCTCAAGCTTTCGCAAGCGACTTCCAGTTCCTCTGCCGTACTACCTACCCAGGAATCCAGATCCGCCTGGTCCATAGGTTCGCACGTAAAGGCCGGATCCTGGCTTTCGCTTGCCAAGGCGTTGTGCAGATCGCCGGTCCGTTCTCCCAGGAGACGCACGAGATCAAGAGGATAAACGAGGACCGCTTCCTCATCGTCGGGGTTACCGCCCTGCCCGGCGCTGACCGCTAGGTCCTCGATTTGCCGTTCGAGGGCGTGCACAAAACCCGTCCAGGCGTCACCCTGATTCTCGACAAAGGCCGAAACCGTGGCCAGTACGGTGGTCTGGCCGTCTTGCTCCTCGAGTTCTACCAGGCCAAGAAAAGAGGGGGTATGCCGGAAACCGGCGACCTCTGTCAGAAATCTTGGGACTTCGACTTCCGGCTGCTCTCCCCTCCGCAACCGCCGGAAGAGCTTCATCAGCACCTGTCGGCCGAAGGCGATCGAGACATTGCTCTGCTCTCCGCTCAGAGTAAGGGGAGGCCCGATCATCTCGATTTGGGCCAACTGAGCAGCACCACGGCAACGGAGGGTTCCCTGCGGGCAGGCCATTTCCCGGCTGTTCCGGATATGCTCCAGCAGCGTCTCGGCGAAGCCTTCGTCATAGGCAGCATCGATCAAGGCGCCAAGTTGAGGGCCCTTGCGCACGCGTGCCAGCGTGACTGCCAGCTTGGCGGCGCCGAAGCTGACGTTGTCCTCTCCCCACAGCGCCGCGATGGGGATCAGATAGCGCTGCGGTGCTGCAGCGGCGAAGTCGACATCGACGATCGACAGCAGGCTGCGCTCGTCTCCGAAATGGGCCACCTCGGCGAAACGGGCGGAACGAATGGCCTCGTCCTTCGCTCCGAACCAGCGCTGGCGCTGAAGGAAGCCGGGCAGCACGTCCTCTTCGAGTTGCCTGCGCTCGCGCCCCTCGAGGATACGTCCAAGGCCTCCGCCCCTGAGCGTCAGGGTGACGAACTCGGGAAGCAGCTCGGGCGCCGGAGACCAGGTCGCCGCTTGCGTCGGCTTGGTGAGAAGAAACCAGAAGGTCCCATAGGCCGAGAGGGTCAAGCTATAGGGCTGGTCGCCGATGGGCGGAAAGCTGGAGAGGCCGACCATCTCCACCGGCACGTGACCGCGCCAGGCCGAAAGATCGAGCTCGACCGCCTGCGCCGATCGCGAAAGATTGGCGACACAAAGAATGGTCTCTTCCTCGTCGCTGCGGATGTAGACCATCACCCGACGGTTGGCGGGATAGAGCATGATGAAGTCGCCGCGGCCAAAGGCGCTGTGCTGCTTGCGCACCCCGACCATCCGCCGCATCCAGTTCAGGAGCGATGAGGGGTCCGCTTCCTGGGCCTCTACATTGATGGTTTGGAAGCCATAGACCGGGTCCATGATCGGCGGCAGGTAAAGGGCCTGCGGGTTCGCCTGGGAGAAGCCGCCATTGCGGTCCATGGACCACTGCATCGGCGTGCGGACCCCATCGCGGTCGCCAAGATAGATGTTGTCCCCCATCCCAAGTTCGTCTCCGTAGTAGAGGACGGGGGTGCCCGGCATCGACAGCAGCAGCGTGTTCATGAGCTCGATCTTGCGTCGATCGTTCTGCATGAGGGGGGCCAGGCGCCGGCGGATGCCCAGGTTGATGCGCGCGCGCATATCCGCGGCGTAGAAACGCCAAAGGTAGTCCCTCTCCCGATCGGTCACCATTTCCAGCGTCAACTCATCGTGATTGCGCAGGAAGATGGCCCACTGACAGATCTCGGGGATTTCCGGCGTCTGGCGCATGATGTCGGTGATGGGGTGACGGTCTTCCTGCGCCAGTGCCATGTAGATGCGCGGCATCAGAGGGAAGTGGAATGCCATGTGGCACTCGTCCCCCTCGCCGAAATAGGGCCGCGTATCCTCCGGCCACTGGTTGGCTTCCGCCAACAGCATGCGATCGGGATAGCGGGCATCCAGTTCGCGGCGGATCTTCTTCAGGACTTCGTGGGTCTCGGGCAGGTTCTCGTTGTTGGTCCCGTCGCGCTCCACGAGGTAGGGAATGGCATCGAGCCTTAGCCCGTCGACCCCCATGTCGAGCCAGTAGCCCATGATCCGAATGACCGCCTCCAGAACACGGGGGTTGTCGAAATTCAGATCAGGCTGATGGGAATAGAAACGATGCCAGTAGAACTGGCCGGCCTCCTGGTCCCACGTCCAGTTGGACTTCTCGGTGTCGAGAAAGATGATGCGGGTACCGCTGTAGAGGGCGTCGTCGTCACTCCAGACGTAGAACTGGCGGGCAGCCGAATTGCGCTTCGCGCGGCGGGCGCGCTGGAACCAGGGATGCTGGTCGGAGGTATGATTGATCACCAGCTCGGTGATCACCTTCAGTCCGCGGCGGTGAGCTTCCGACACGAAACGACGGAAGTCGCGCATTGTGCCGTAGGAGGGATTGATCGCGCGGTAATCGGCGATGTCATAGCCGTCGTCGCGCAGGGGCGAGGGATAGAAGGGCAAGAGCCAGATGGCGGTGACACCCAGCCGCTCGATGTAGTCGAGCCTGTCCAGCAGCCCCGCGAAATCACCGATTCCATCGCCGTTGGAATCCTGGAAAGCCTTGATGTGCAGCTGGTAGATGATGGCGTCCTTGTACCAGTCGGGCGCGGCCTCTTGCCCAACAGCGACCGTAACCGGCGTCTCTGCCTCGACCGCGTTCATGCCCAAGCCCCCGGCGCGATGAGACGCCACGCCATGTAGGGCCGATCCTTGGGATCCAGAAGCATCTGCTGGATCTTGCCGCTCCAGCGGAAGGGCCGGTCGATAACGAGATCATGGCCCTCGATGGTCGCTTCGTCGGACAGGCCAAACTCCCAAAGGGGCACCTCGAAATCGGCTGCCTGGGGGTTATGCGGATCGAGGTTGACCGCGAAGAGCAGGAAGTTGCTCAGGTCGTCGGTGAATTTGCCGTAATAGAGAATGGACTCGTTCCAGGCGTTGTAGAACCGCAGGTTGGTGAAGCAGCGCAGCGCCGGCTCCTCGCGTCGAAGCCGGTTCACGAAAGCCACATCCGTCTTGATGTGCCCTGGCCGGTCCCAGTCCCAGGCACGGATCTCGTACTTCTCGGAGTTCAGGTACTCTTCCTTGCCGGCGACTGCAGCGGCTTCGCAGAGTTCGAACCCGCTGTAGAGCCCGTAGTTCCCGCCCAGGGTCGCCGCCAGGAACAGCCGGACCTGGAAGCCAGGGCGTCCGCTGGTTTGCAGGTAGTAGGGATTGATGTCGGGCGTATTGACGAAGAAGTTTGGCCGCATGTAGTGGCGGCAGTCTTCCTGGGTCAGTTCCGTCAGGTAATCGGTCAGCTCCTGCTTGCTGTTCCGCCAGGTGAAGTAGGAATAGGACTGGTTGAAGCCCACCTTGGCGAGACGCTTCATTATCTTCGGGCGGGTAAAGGCCTCCGCCAGGAAAATGACCCCCGGGTCGACCTCTCGGACCTGGGCGATCAACCACTCCCAGAAGGGCAGCGGCTTGGTATGCGGGTTGTCGACACGAAAGATCCGCACGCCCTTTTCGAGCCAGAAGAGCACGATATCGCGCAAGGCGTACCAGAGGCCTGGGATGGCCTGGCGATAGAAGTGGACATTGACGATGTCTTCGTACTTCTTCGGCGGGTTCTCGGCGTACTTGATGGTGCCGTCGGGCCGCCAGTCGAACCACTCCGGATGTTCCTTGATCCAGGGATGATCGGGCGAACACTGGATGGCGAAGTCGAGGGCGATCTCCAGACCCTCTTCCCGTGCCGCCGACACCAGTCTCGCGAAATCTTCAAAGGTTCCCAGTTCCGGTTGGATGGCGTCATGACCGCCTTCCTCGGAACCGATGGCATAGGGGCTGCCGGGATCTTCCGGCCCGGCCTTAAGACTGTTGTTGCGTCCCTTGCGGTGCGTGCGGCCGATTGGGTGGATCGGAGGGAAGTAGAGGACGTCGAAGCCGAGGTCGCGCACGTAGGGCAAGTGCCGGATCACGTCGTCGAAGGTGCCGTGGGCAAAGGGTTTTCCGGAGAGGGAGCGCGGCATCAGCTCGTACCAGGCACTGAAGGCCGCCTTCTCCCGATCCACGAAGACCGGATAGAGAATATCGCTGTAGGTCAGGTTTGTACGAGGGCCACAGCGCGACATAAGCCTCGCCGCCTCATCGCCCAGCAGAATGTCGCGCAATACCTGGTCGGAGGGAGAACGGCCCAGTTTCTTGTGCAGATCCTTTAGTTTTTCCGCCTCGGGTGACGCAGGCAGGCGCGGCTGCTCGACGGCCGCTTCCACCAGGCGCCTTCCCTCTTCCAGTTCCAGGGAGATGTTCTGGCCCGCTGCCTGCTTCTTCAGGGTATCGCTGCGCCAATGGGCGAAGAGGTCTCGCCAGGAAAGGATGCGAAACTCGTAAGGGCCGGGACGCTGGAAGATCACCTCGCCCCGCCAGCGATCGTTCACCAGGAAGCGCAATGGCCGCTCTTGCCAGGCCTCTTCATCCTTCGCCCGCCACTCCAGGGCGGCGGCGATCACTTCGTGACCATCGCAGAAGATGTCGGCCTCGACCTTGAGCGGCCAGCCGGCCACGGCTTTAGCCGCGAATTGTCCGCCGTTGACGCTCGGTTGGACGCCTTCTATGGCAATACGGCTTTGGGCCAGCTTCCAGAGGTCCGCATCGCCAACAGACTGCATTGCCTGCCTCATCGTGGGAGGTGTCTCGTCCCGGCAACGTTTGTCTGGCGCAAGGGGTTCCCCGCGACGTTTAGTTCACGCGCTTACCAGGGCTTGCGATGCGCGGCCGGAGAGGCAATCTTGATGTTCGGGCCGAGTGTTCCGGCCGATTGTTGACCAGGAAAGCGTATGCAGGACGAATTGGGCAGTTTCGCACGGGCAGAGCGGGAGCAGATCCCGCTGTACGGACCAGAAGGCTTTGAGGGAATGCGAAAGGCCGGGCAGCTAGCGGCCGAAACCCTTGATTATATCACGCCGCATGTGCAGCCCGGTGTGACGACCGCCGAGTTGGATCGCCTGTGCCACGACTACATTGTGGCGCGCAACGCCGTGCCTGCCCCGCTCAACTATCGCGGCTTCCCGAAGTCGATCTGCACATCGATCAACCACGTGGTTTGTCACGGCATTCCGACGGATCAGAAGAAGCTGGCGAACGGCGATATCCTTAACATTGACGTCACGGTGATCCTGGACGGCTGGTACGGCGATACCAGCCGCATGTTCTTGCTGGGCGATAAGGTTCCGGTGAAGGCGAAACGGCTGGTCGAGGTCACCTATGAGGCAATGATGCGCGGGATCGAGGTGGTCCGACCAGGCGCGACCCTCGGGGACATCGGCCATGCCATCCAATCCTATGTGGAAAGTCAGCGCTTTTCTGTCGTGCGCGACTTTTGCGGCCACGGTCTGGGACGCACCTTCCACGCAGCCCCGTCCGTGCTCCACTACGGAAAGCCAGGAACGGGAGTTGTGCTCCAGGAAGGCATGTTCTTCACGATCGAGCCTATGGTGAATGCCGGGCGCTACGACGTTAAGATCCTCGATGACGGCTGGACCGCGGTAACCCGCGACCGCTCCCTCTCAGCGCAGTTCGAACACTCCCTTGGGGTTACCTCTGACGGCTGTGAGATCTTCACCCACTCACCCAAGGGATGGAAGCTGCCCCCCTACACGGATTAAGATCATTCCCGCTCCGTCTTTCATAAAGAGGTTGCGGTGCGGGAAGCAGCTCCATCATCCCATTCTGGCCGCAGGGCTCGGCTGCGCGACCGCCTGCTGACAGGCGGTGGTCAAGCGCTCTCAGAGCATGAGATCGTGGAGATGCTGCTCTTTGCCGCTCATCCGCGCGGCGATACCAAGCCCCTCGCAAAGGCGCTCCTGGCCCACTTCAAGACCTTGGGCGCGCTTTTTCAGGCAAGTCCAACCCAACTTCAGAAGGTGCCTGGATCAGGCGCTGCAGCCGCCGCAGCGATCAAGGTCGTCCAGGCGGCCATGGAAGAAGTCACACGCCAGGAACTGGGGAAGAAGAGGCCGGTGATTTCTTCCTGGGATCGCCTACTGGACTACTGCCGCGTTCACCTTGCCCATGATTCTGTGGAGAACTTCCACCTGCTTTTCCTCGATCGCAAGAACCACATCATCGGGGAAGAAAGACAACAGCGCGGCACGGTGGATCACACGCCGGTTTATCCGCGCGAAGTGGTGAAGCGAGCTTTGGAACTCGGCGCTTCCGCTCTCATCATGGTCCACAATCACCCTAGCGGCGACCCTACGCCCTCACGGGCCGACATCGAGATGACGCGTAAGATCGCGGAAATCGGCAACCAGCTGGGCATTACGCTTCACGACCACGTCGTGATCGGCGTCCGCGGTCACTATTCTTTCCGCAGCCACGGCTTGCTGTAGCCGCCGGGGAAGATTTTCCTCTGATGTCAGGTTCTCGGCTAAGGCCTGTTGAGGTTCGGGATTGAACGAACCCGCTGACGCGGGAGGTAGTAGTTTGAGGAGAGGCCTCCTGATGGGAAGATTTGGTTGCTGAAGCCAACTTCTGATCAGGAGGCCTTCTCATGACCGACGTCCCGACAGCGATGAGCCCGTTACGTCGCCGCATGATCGACGACATGACGCTTCGCAACCTGTCGCCAGCCACGCAGCGATCCTACCTGCATGCCGTCACGAAGTTCAGCCGTTATTTCGGCCGCTCGCCCGATCGGCTGGGCCTGGAAGATGTGCGCACCTTCCAAGTGTATCTTGTATCGCAGGGGATTTCCTGGCCGGCGCTCAACCAGACCGTCTGCGCCCTGCGGTTTTTCTACGGTGTGACCCTGGATCGGGCGGAGATTCCCGAGCGGATCACCTATGCGCGCACGCCGCGCAAGCTGCCGACTATCTTGAGTGCCGACGAGGTGGTGCGCTTTCTCGAGGCCGTGCCATCCCTGAAGGCCCGCACGGCGCTGACCACAGCCTATGCCGCGGGTCTGCGTGCGTCGGAGGCGGTGAGCCTGAGGGTCTGCGATATCGATAGCCAGCGCATGGTGATCCAGGTCCGCCACGGCAAAGGAGGCAAGGACCGCACGGTGATGCTTTCGCTCCAGTTGCTGAGCATCCTGAGGACCTATTGGCGCCTGGCGCATCCGTCCGACTGGCTGTTCCCCGGTCGTGGCGACAAACCCATGCACGTGCAGGTGCTCCATGCCGCCTGCCGTTCCGCGACCCAGGCCGCCGGTCTGACCAAGAAGGTCAGCGTCCACACGCTGCGCCACAGTTTCGCGACCCATCTGCTGGAGAGCGGCGTCGATATCCGGATCATCCAGGTGCTGCTCGGCCACAGCAACCTGTCAACGACAGCCCGCTACACACAGGTCGCGACGGTGACACTGGCCGGGACGCGCAGTCCGCTCGATCGCCTGAACCTCGGGGTCGTGCCGCCCGCCTGAGGCGGGCCATGCGTCCGGCTGTGGAGGTGGCGGATATCTTCCGCCACCACGGCGCTGTCTATGCCCAGGCCCACGCCGGTCATCTCGGCCGGGTGGAGCGCCGCGTCATGGCGGCCATCACCCTGTGCCGCACGGCCGCGCTCGGCGGCCATGTCGAAACCTGCGATGACTGCGCGCACAGCCGTATTGCCTACAACTCCTGCCGGAACCGGCACTGTCCCAAGTGCCAGGGCACCGCCCGCGAGCGATGGCTCCGTGACCGCGAGGCCGATCTGCTGCCGGTCCCCTACTTCCACGTGGTGTTCACCGTGCCCGCCGAGGTCGCCGCGATCGCCTATCAGAACAAGCGTCAAGTCTACGCGATCCTGTTCGAGGCGGTCGCCGAGACACTCAAGACCATCGCCGCGGATCCCAAGCACCTGGGGGCAGAACTCGGCTTCATCGCCATCCTCCATACCTGGGGACAGACGCTAACCCACCATCCGCACATCCACTGCCTGGTGCCTGGCGGCGGGCTTTCCGGCAACGAGAAACGCTGGACGGCCTGCCGACGAGGGTTCTTCCTGCCGGTTCGGGTGCTCTCCCGTTTGTTCCGCCGCCTGTTCCTCGAGCGCCTGCAGGCGGCGCACCTCGCCGGGCGCCTACTTTTCTTCGGCGAGCTCCGTTCTCTCACTCCGGCCGGGGCCTTCGCCAGCGCTCTCCGGCTACTGCGCCGAAAGCGCTGGGTCGTCTATGCCAAGCCGCCGTTCGGGTCACCCGAGCACGTCCTTGCCTATCTCGGCCGCTATACCCACCGCGTTGCCATCGCCAACAGCCGGTTGGTCAGCGCCGACGAGAAAAGCGTGACCTTCCGCTGGCGTGATTATCGCCGCGCCAATGCGACACGGCACATGACGCTCGATCCCTCCGAGTTCATCCGCCGCTTTCTGCTCCACTGCTTGCCCGACGGCTTTCACCGCATCCGGCATTACGGCTTCCTTGCCAATGGCATCCGCGCGGCCCGCCTGGCCCTCATCAGACAGTTGCTGGCTGATACGCCGCCAGAAGCCCAACCGCAGGCCGCTCAGTCCGTCAGCCGGGGCAGCCCTTTCGATCCTTCCGTCTGCCCCCACTGCGGCGGTACCCTGCGCATCATCGCCCGCCTGCCACGAGCACCACCGTCGCCGGATACCTCATGACCCTCGCGCGCCCTCCGCATTGCTACACCAGCCCACGACGTACCGGTTCAAGCCGCTGCGACAGGCAACTGCGTACGCCACGCCACATCCGACGCAAGCGGGACCCTCCACAAGCGCTGCCGCGTCCTTGCCCACCCACTCGGCCTCCCCATCAACCCGCTCCGGGCTCTCCCGCCCACCCGCCACGAGCAGCGTTCGCTAGCCCCATCCACCCGCATCACCCTGGCCCCGCAGCACAAAACCCATAGCGCCCGTCCCTCCCGACGGCGCCAACGTCAGCGGGCTCGTTCAATCCGGTTTCAATGAGGTCGCGCACCGCGCCATCCACGCGTCCTCGACACGCGACCTCACAGAAACCTCCAGATTCACGCGCCAAATCGAATCACTTCGGAAATCTGATTTGGGGTGATCTGCTGTAAGGTGATGGGCAGGCCCCGCTTATAGCGAAGGCGCTCTTTCCACCATCACTTCCGACATGACCTTTGGCAGAGATAACGCTGT
>JAJUFM010000114.1 GCA_029265995.1 Rhodospirillaceae bacterium
GATGACGGGCAGGGTGCAGAGCAGAGTGGCCAGCCAGCGAGTCCCCTTGCCCAGCCGAGGCTGCGCCAGGTAGCGGTATCGTACCGAGGTGTGATGGTAGCGCTGGCGGCCTCGGTTCCAGCGCTCTAGCAGCAGAAGAACCAGAACGATCCCCAGCAGCATGGCCGACAGCTGTGCGGCAGCTGTGTGGTCATAAAGGGAAAACCAGGCGCGGTAGATGCCTGTGGTAAAGGTCTGTACGCCGAAATACTGAACTGTCCCGTAATCGGCCAGGGTTTCCATCAGCGCGAGGACAGTGCCGGCGACAATGGCCGGTCTTGCCAGCGGCACGCCAACCCGCAAGAAGGTGCGCCAGCCGTTGCAGCCAAGCGTGCGGCTTACCTCCAGGGCGCAGACCGATTGTTGCAGGAACGAAGCCCGGGAAAGCAGGTAAACATAGGGATAGAGCACCAGCATCAGCATCACCGCCGCGCCTTCGACCGAGCGGATCTGCGGAAACCAATAGTCGCGTGGGGTCTGCCATCCGGAAATGTCCCGCAGCAGGCTTTGCACGGGCCCGCTGAATTGCAGGAAATCGGTGTAAGCATAGGCGATGACATAGGCCGGCATCGCCAGTGGCAGGATAAGCGCCCACTGCAGTATGTCTCGGCCTGGAAAGCGGTACATGGTCACGAGCCAGGCCGACCCCACCCCCACCGTCATCACCCCAATGCCAACGATTGCGACGAGGATCAGCGTGTTAATCAGGTAGTCGGGCAGGACAGTCGCGGCGAGGTGCGCCATGGTGTCGCTGCTCGGCTGAAAAACGTTCCAGGCGACCGTGAGAACGGGGATAGACAGCAACAGCGCGCAGAGTACCGAGAGCACAGTGAGCAAGCGAAGGCGCTGAAAGCGCCGCCGCGGCCGGCTGTTCTCCACAGGTGGAGTATCAAAGCGGATCGTTTCGATGACCTGCGCCATGGCGCGAAAGTACCAACCTCCCCCGGGGTTTGAAAGTGCGAAGCGTTAGCACTGCTCCGGTGAGGCGGCTTTCCTATACGCCGGCCAGACGGGTCGATAGTGTAGGAACCTCCCAACTGGCAATGTCACTGCCCACCGCCAAAGGCCGTGACCGGCGGTGAAGGTTTACTAATGATAGATGATTAAGCATCTTGATCTCGTCACGCGAGAGATACATGCTTTGAGGTCTGGCCTACGGAAAGGGCACCAGGTAGCACATGGCCGTTCGCTTCATACATACCTCCGATTGGCAGATCGGCAAGGTATTCCGCTTTGTCGACAGCTCCACGATGGGGCTACTGCAGGAGGCGCGCCTCCGCGCCATCACGCGCCTCGGTGAACATGCCATCGAGCAGAATGTATCCCACATTCTGGTGGCCGGTGATGTCTACGACATGGAGGCGCTGACACCGCGTTCGCTGGGCCAACCTCTTGAGCGCATGCGTTCCTTTGGCTCTGTCGCGTGGCATCTTCTTCCGGGCAACCATGACCCGCACCGCCCGAATGGCCTCTGGGATCAACTCCTTCGTCGCGAGTTGCCTCCCAATGTTCGCCTTCACCTTGCTGCAGAACCCTTCGTAGTCGAGGGTGAGGCGCTGGCGCTCCTCCCTGCCCCGCTTCATCACAAGCGCACGACGCAGGATCCAACAGCTTACATGGATGGCGTCGGACTGCCGGCAGATACTATCCGGGTCGGGCTGGCTCATGGCACAGTCCGGGGCTTCGGGTCCGAGGACCGCGACGTCTACAATTTCATTCAACCTGATCGTCCCGAACTGGCAGGCCTGGATTATCTCGCGCTGGGGGATTGGCACGGGAAGAAGAAGATCAATGCGCGTTGCTGGTATAGCGGCACCCCCGAAATCGATGCCTTTGATGTGCTCGATGGTGGGCAAGCGCTTCTGGTAGAGATCGAAGGCAGGGGGGCGCCCCCGAAGGTGACCCCACTAAAGGTCGGACACTACCAATGGCTCACGCTTCATGCGGCCCTGAGCAGTGCTGAGGATATTGATTTCCTGGAGGCGAAGCTTCGGGAACTGGGGCAAGGGCTTGAGCGGCATCTTGTGCATCTACGCGTCAAAGGTGCGCTTTCGCTCGAGTTACGGCGCTACTTCGAAGAGCGGATCGTGGAAAGCGTCTCGGCCGCGCTCTGTGTCCTGCGCATCGATGATAGTGGACTTTTGCCCCAACCTACTGCCGAGGATCTTGACCAGATCGATCGCGGCGGCTTCGTGCGGGCTGCGGCGGAAGTACTGAGCGAAAAGGCTGCCCAGGGTGGGGAGGAGGCCCGTCTTGCGGCTGAAGCGCTGCAGCGTCTCTACATCGAGCACATGAAGCTGCAGGCAGAGCAACGATGAAGCTCAGATCTCTCGCGGTCAATCAGTTCAAGAAATACACCAAGCCTACCCGGCTCGAGGGTATCGGCGATGGCCTAAATGTCGTTGTAGGACCCAACGAGATGGGCAAGTCGACACTTCTCGATGCGCTCCGGGCTGTCCTCTTCGAGAAGTACAGTTCGAAGGCCCAGCCCATCCTGGCTCTCCAGAACGATCGCAACCTGGCCGGCCCGGTGGTGGAACTGACCTTTGAATTGGAGGACGGTCTCTACTGCATCACGAAGCGCTTTATAAAGAAGCCCTATGCGCGACTTGCATGTCCCGATGGCCGACTGCTCGAAGGTGATGCGGCGGAATTCACCTTGCGCGAACTGTTGGGCTTCGAAGAGCCGGGGAAGACCGGCGCCAAGGCCGAGTCCATCGGAATGTGGAATGTCCTCTGGGTGCAGCAGGGTCATTCCTTCGGTGCGCTCGAGCTGCCTGAGAGTGCGCGCTCCAGCCTTCATACCGCTCTGGAGACGGAGGTAGGAACGGTTCTCGGCGGACGCCGCGGGCGGGCTCTGCCCCAGATCATCGCGCGGCAGCTCTCGGAGCTCGTTACCACTAGCGGCCGGCCGCGCGGGTTCTTCAAGGGGCTCGCAGACCAGGTCGCGTCGGTAACGGTGGAACTGGAGGAGTTGAAGACTCGCCGCCAGGACCTCTCGCAAACGTTGGAGGAACTGGAGGCTGCGCAGGAGAGACTTGACCGGATCGAAACGCGGGAGCGCGATGCTACTGATCAGAAGGAAGTTGATGAGGCGCGACGGCGCCACCGCGAACTCGCAGCCCTAGAGACCCGCATCCAGGCAGCGCAGTCGGAGCTCGAACTACGCGGCCGGGATCTCGATCAGCTGCTGAAAGCGCAAAACGAGCGCCATCAGTTGCTTCAGCAGATCAAACAGCTGGCAAAGAGTGCCGAAGCAGCCTGCGCGACCCTGGCGTCCGCAGAGCAGCAGGAGCGAGACGCACGATTGCATCTTGAGAGGCTTCGAAGCGCGGTGCTGGAGGGGGAGGCGGCGGTCACGCTTGCTGACGAGGCAGTGTCATCTCGGCGCCGCGTCATTGAGGTCATCGAACGGCAGGAGCGCATTCGCGAGCTTCAAGACAGGCAGCAGAAGGCAGAGCAGGCTGAGGGGCGTGCCCGGGAAGCACGCAAGAAGGCGGCTGCGATTCTGATCACGGATGATGTTCTGGATGCCATCGCTGCGGCCGCAAAAGCCTCGGAGACCGCCTCCACCCGCCTGGCCGCCGCGGCCACGAATATAAGCTTCGATATTTCTCCGGAGCAGCTGCTCAAGGTGAGGCTTGATGGGCGAGCTATTGAGCAGGCAACGGTGCCAGTCGTGCAACCTTCGGCCATCGAAATCTCGGACTTTGGCCGCATAGTCGTCGAGCCGGCGATCAAGGACAGTGACAAGCTCTTGGCGCAGATGAGTGATGCGAACAAAAGGTTGCGCGAGCAACTGGAGGCCGCTGGCGCCACAAGTCTCGAGGACGCTGAGCGACAATGTGCCCGCCGCCGCAAGTTCCTGCAGGAGGAAGAACTTGCTCGCCAGGAGGCGGAACTGCACGCGCCGCCAGGCGCTCAGCGGCCCGCGGGCGCCGAGGCCCTCGCAGATCACATCCATGGCCTGCTCGAGGTTCTCGACAGGGAGATCGCGGAGCTTGGGGTAGAGTGTTTGCCGGAGCGAGGTGAGGCAGAAGTCGCCTTCCATCGTGCCGTGGAGGACGCCAAAGCGACCCGCCATGCTTTGGAAAGGGCCCGCGCCGCACTCCGAGGCCCTGAGGATGCTTTTGGGCGGCTTCAGTCGGAGCTCGGCTCCGCGAGGACCCGGCATGAGAGCTTGATGGCGCAGGTGCAGAGCCTGAGCCGAGAACTGAGCGCAATTCAAGTCGATGAAAGCGACGATGCGCTTGATGCCCGTATCACCGCAGCTCGAGAAGCTGTTTCCATCCAAGAACGTACGGTCAATTCTCTGCAAGCCCAACGCGGCGGAGAAAGCTTGGAGCAGTTGCAAGCCCGGATCGACCGCTTGGAGAACGCAATTCGTGAGCGGCGAGAAAAGCGGGAAAGTCTGAGGATCACCGTTAGCGGTCTGAGCTCTCGCGTGGAAGCTTTTGAAGGTGCGGGGCTTGACGAGGCGATTCAGCTAAAGGAGCGTGAACTTGCCCTCTGCAGTGAAGAATATCAGCGCAATCAGCGTGAAGTGGAGGTTCTGACACTGCTTCTGAAGACGCTGCAGGAGGCAGAGAGCGAGGCTAAGGAGCGCTATCTTTCACCGGTGCTCAAGCGGCTTCGACCTTACTTGCACTTGCTGTTTCCCGGCTCTGAGATTGCCATCGATCAAGATTTGCAGATTACCGGAGTAATCCGTGAGGCTGGCCATGAAGAGTCATTTCAGCACCTGAGCATGGGAACACAGGAGCAGATCGCCATCCTTGTCCGGTTGGCCTTTGCGGAGATGCTGGTCGAACAGGGGCATCCAGCGACCGTCATCTTGGACGATGCTCTTGTCTTCTCCGACGACGATCGCATGAGCCGGATGTTCGACATCCTGACGCTCGCCGCTCGAAATGTTCAGGTCCTTGTCCTCACCTGCCGAGAGCAGCTGTTCGAGACACTGGGAGGGCGGCAGCTGTCTCTCGAGGCGGGGAGCAGCGAAGAGCTTCTGTCTGCGTAGCGCCGGGTAGTCCGCTGTACGCCCCAAGCCGATTTCACCTAGCGCCCGTAATACTCACGGTACCACTCGACGAAGCGCTCCATGCCGTCGCGGATATCGGTCTGGGGCTGGTAGCCGGTGAGGCGCTGTAGGAGTGTGCAGTCTGCCCAGGTGGCCGGGATGTCGCCGGGCTGCATGTCCATGTAGTTGCGGATCGCCTGCTTGCCGGTCGCGCGTTCGATTGCCTCGATAAAGTCTTCCAGGCGCACCTTGCTGGAATTGCCGATGTTGACGATGCGGTAGGGTGCCACCGGGGAAAGGCTGTCCCCTTCGACCGCGGTCTCCGGACCGCCGGGGACGGCGTCCATCAGCAAGCGGATTCCACGCACCAGGTCGCCCACATAGGTGAAGTCGCGCCACATCTTGCCGTGGTTGTAGACGTCAATGGGCCGCCCCTCGAGGATGCCGCGGGTGAACTTGAAAGGAGCCATGTCGGGCCGCCCCCAAGGGCCATAGACGGTGAAGAAGCGGAAGAGGGTAATCGGCAGCTGGTTGATGTGCGCCCAGGCATGCCCCATCTCCTCGTTCGCCTTCTTGGTTGCGGCGTAGAAGGAGAGTGGCGTGTCGGCTTTGTGAACCTCTGCATAGGGGAGCTCTGTGTTGGCCCCATAGACGGAGCTGGTGGAGGCCAGCAGCAGGTGGCGCACCTGGTGGCGCGCCGCGGCCTCCATGACGTTGAAGGTGCCCACGATGTTTGCGCCGACATAGGCGCGGGGATTCTCGATCGAGTAGCGCACCCCTGCTTGCGCCGCAAGATGCACGACCACCTCTGGAACGAAGTCGTCCACTGCCTCTGCCAGACGCTGTTCTTCCTCGAGCAGCGCCTCGGTTGCGGAGAAATCCGCGTGCTGGCGCAACAGGCGGTGACGCTCGCGCTTCAGCTCCACGTCGTAGTAGTCGGTCAGGCCATCGTAGCCGTGGACCCGGTAGCCCTCCTGAAGCAAGAGTTCGCAGAGGTGAAAGCCGATGAAGCCCGCGGATCCGGTGACAAGAACCCGCATCAGCGTCCAACACCTTCATAGGCGAGAAAGCCCGCGTCCAGCACGTCCTTGCGATTGTAGATGTTGCGCAGATCCGCCATCCGCGGCGTGCTCATCGCCTGCGACAGGCGCTGCAGGTCAAGGGCGCGGAACTCGTTCCACTCCGTCAGGATAAGCAGGGCGTGGGCGCCTTCAGAGGCTTCGTAGGGGTCGTCTGCCCAGCTAACACCAGGCAACAGCGCTTCCCCTTCCCGGCGCCCCTGGGGGTCGACGACGCGCACCTTGGCACCGCCGCCGATTAACGCAGGGACGATGGTCAGCGCCGGGGAATCCCGCATGTCGTCGGTCTCCGGCTTGAAGGTCACGCCCAGCACCGCGATGGTCTTGCCGTTGAAGGTGCCGTCGCAGAGGTCGAGCACCTTGTCGACCATCCGCCGCTTCACCGCGTCGTTGACGCTGATCACCGTCTCGGTGATGCGCATGGGGCAGCCGTGTTCCTGGCCGATGCGAGCCAGTGCCGAGGTATCCTTGGGGAAGCAGGAGCCGCCATAGCCCGGGCCGGCGTGCAGGAACTTGTTGCCGATGCGCCCGTCGAGCCCCATGCCCTTGGCCACGTCCTTGACGTTGGCGCCGACGCGTTCGCAAAGGGCGGCAATCTCGTTGATAAAGCTGATCTTGGTCGCCAGGAAGGCGTTGGCGGCGTACTTGATCATCTCTGCGGTTTCGAGGCCGGTGTAGACGATCGGAAAATCGCGCAGATAAAGCGGGCGGTAGATGTCGCCCATGATTTCCTTGGCGCGCTCGCTCTCCACCCCGATGACCACCCGGTCGGGCTTCATGAAGTCGTCAATGGCCGCACCTTCGCGCAGAAACTCCGGGTTCGAGGCAACATCGAAATCAGCCTGGGGGTTTGTGGCGCGGATTACCTCGGCAACCTTGCTGTTGGTGCCCACGGGCACGGTCGATTTGGTCACCACCACCGTGTAGCCGCTGAGCGAGCGGGCGATATCTTCGGCGGCGCCCATCACGTAGCTGAGGTCCGCGTGGCCGTCACCGCGGCGGCTGGGGGTGCCGACGGCGATGAAGACGGCATCCGCATCCCGAACGGCGGCGGCCGTATCGGTGGTGAACTGCAGACGGCCGGCCTTGACGTTGCGTTCCAGGATCGCATCCAGCCCCGGCTCGTAGATCGGCACCTCGCCGCGCTCCAGCTTGGCGATCTTCTCCTCGGCCTTGTCGACGCAGATGACGTCGTGGCCAAAGTCCGAGAGGCAGACGCCCGACACCAGGCCCACGTAGCCTGTTCCAATCATCGTAATCCGCATTCTTCGTCCCTTCGGGCTGGCAGCTTCAAGATGCTTCTAGGCTGCCCCAATTCCATCAATACCAGCTAGATCGAGCCTGCAAACATGGCAATCGGTGGTTACTCATCAAGGAGGGCTTGTCCCCGGTCCTGTTCTTCCTCTTGTACAAAGACTTCCCCCTCTTGCAGAGAATGCATGCGCTGCTTTCCGATCATCGGCGGTACATCCGGATCGTCCTCGCTGCGATCACGGTAAAGGGCGGCGCGAGCGAGGAGCGTTAAGGTTATCGGTGTCGTCACGACCATAAGGATTGCGATTAGGATCTCGTGCAGCACCGGTCGCGCCTGTAATACGCTGAAAAAAAGCATGGAGGCGATCAAAACGCTGCCAATCCCCAAGGTGGTACCCAGTGTGGGGGCATGCATGCGGTCGTAGAAGCGCGACAGCCTCAAGAGACCAAGGCATCCGGTAAAGGCCAAGCCCGACCCCAGCAACAGCAGCACGGCAGTTACGCCAGCTGCCCAGCCAGGCACGTTCAGCACAGGAATGCTCATTCGATTACCTCCCCGCGCATCAGGAACTTCGCAAGCGCCGCAGTGGAGACAAAGCCGAGCAGTGCGATGATCAAGGCCGCATCGAAATAGAGGTTGCTACCCGTTCTGATGCCGAAGGTGAGCAGCAGGATGGACGCATTAACGTAAAGGGTGTCGAGAGCGAGCACTCGGTCCTGAGCGCGCGGGCCCCAGAGCACGCGGTAGCTGGCGCATGCCATTGCTAGTGCCAGGAGGATCTGGGAGATCATAATGGACCAGGATAGGAAGGTGGCCATCATTCAAATATCTCCATCAAGCGCTTCTCGTAACGCTCCTTGATGATCCGGCGCCACTCGTCCTCATCGATCAGGTCGAGGACGTGCAGGAGCATCGCGTGTTCCTTGGAATCGAACTCGACCCAAAGCGTACCGGGCGTAGCGGTAATGATGCAGGCGAGGAGCGTCAGACCGTAGGGATTGCGCATATCAAGCGGGATGAGGACGAAGCCGGATCGGTACCTTTTGTTCGGCATCAGGATGATCCGTGCGACAGCGTTGTTGGACCGAACGATTTCGACCAGCACGTTGCAGGCCAGCTTGAGTGCGCTGATTGGACGTATGATCCGGGACCGGGGGATTTCAAAGCGCACCACCAGCCGGCTCACGATCAGCGCCAGTAGCGTTCCCAGCAGAATGGCGCCGGGACTTAGGCTTTCGTTCAGTAAGAGCCAGGTTAAGATCAAGGCTGCGGTGAGCAGCGGGAAAGGCAGCCAGCGCCGAAGCATTACCCGCCTCCCGCTGCCTTTGCAGGCGTTGGGAAGACGCCGCGGGCATATTCCATGGGTGAATGAAGATACTGCGCGGTAGCCTCCATGTACTGCATGGTCGGGCCGGCCATAACCGTGATGGCGATGCACAGGCCGAGCAGCAGGAAAATCGGCGCAATTTCCACCAGATTGACTTGAGGCACCGTTTCTGGTGGCGAGGCCCAGAAGGCCTCTACGCCCGCGCGGCTGGTAGCTATGACGGTGGCGATTCCGGAGACCGTCAAGGCGCCCAACAAGCCCCAGCTGGCGGGCGAGAGACTATTCTCACCGCTGAGCAGGGGAGACAGAATTGCGAATTTCCCGAGGAACCCGCTCAGGGGCGGCAACCCGGCCAGCAGCAGCGCGCACCC
>JAJUFM010000013.1 GCA_029265995.1 Rhodospirillaceae bacterium
GGAGTAAAGGAGCGCGGTACCGCCGCCCGGCACGATGCCTTCCTCGACCGCCGCACGGGTGGCGTGGAGGGCGTCGTCGACGCGGTCCTTCTTCTCCTTTACCTCGACTTCGGAAGCACCGCCGACGCGGATGACGGCAACACCGCCAGCCAGCTTCGCCAGCCGCTCCTGCAGCTTCTCACGGTCGTAGTCCGAGGTGGTTTCCTCGATCTGCGCCTTGATCTGCGCCACGCGAGCTTCGATGTCCTTCTTTTCGCCCGCGCCATCGACGATGGTGGTGTCTTCCTTGGTGATGGAGACCTTCTTGGCGGTGCCGAGCATGTCGAGGGTGACGTTCTCGAGCTTGATGCCGAGGTCTTCGCTGATCGCGGTGCCACCGGTGAGGATGGCGATATCCTGCAGCATGGCCTTGCGGCGATCACCGAAGCCCGGCGCCTTCACCGCGGCCACCTTCAGCCCACCGCGCAGCTTGTTGACTACCAGGGTAGCGAGGGCCTCGCCTTCTACGTCCTCGGCGATGATCAGCAGCGGGCGGGAAGACTGAACCACGGCTTCTAGAACCGGCAGCAGAGCCTGCAGGTTGGAGAGCTTCTTCTCGTGGATTAGGATGTAGGGATCTTCGAGCTCGACGCGCATCTTGTCAGCGTCGGTGACGAAGTACGGGGAGAGGTAGCCGCGGTCGAACTGCATGCCCTCGACCACTTCCAGCTCGGTCTCGAGGCTCTTGGCTTCCTCGACTGTAATGACACCCTCGTTGCCGACCTTCTGCATCGCCTCGGAGATCATCTCGCCGATGGTGCGCTCACCATTGGCGGAGATGGTGCCAACCTGAGCGACCTCTTCCGGCTTGGAGATGGTACGGGAGCGCGAGCGCAGGTCTTCGACCACAGCCGTGACGGCCGCATCGATGCCGCGCTTCAGGTCCATGGGGTTCATGCCGGCGGCAACCGCCTTGGACCCTTCGCGAACGATGGCCTGGGCCAGAACCGTCGCGGTTGTCGTGCCGTCACCAGCCAGATCGTTGGTCTTCGACGCGACCTCGCGCACCATCTGGGCGCCCATGTTCTCGAACTTGTCGGACAGCTCGATTTCCTTGGCGACCGTCACACCATCCTTGGTGATACGGGGGGCGCCGAAGGACTTGTCGAGTACGACATTGCGACCCTTCGGGCCGAGGGTCACCTTGACCGCGTCGGCGAGGGTATCGACGCCACGCAGCATGCGCTGGCGTGCGTCCTGAGAGAACTTAACTTCTTTGGCTGCCATTATTCATGAACCTCCAAACTCAGGCGGCCTTCGAGGTAGCAGCGCTACCCTCGAGCACACCCATGATGTCCGACTCCTTCATGATCAGCAGGTCTTCCCCGTTGATCTTGACTTCGGTGCCGGACCACTTTCCGAAAATGACGCGGTCGCCGACCTTGACGTCGAGCGCCACAACCTGGCCCTTGTCGTCACGCGCACCGGGTCCTACGGCGATGACTTCGCCCTGCTGAGGCTTTTCCTTTGCCGTGTCCGGAATGATGATGCCGCCGGCCGTTTTCTCGTCCTCGTCAACGCGACGGACCACGACGCGGTCGTGCAATGGCCTGAAGTTCATTTCGTCCTCCCAATAGAGACTGACGGTAAAAATTGGCTTGGCAGGTCTGTTAGCACTCCCAGTTGGCGAGTGCTAACCGCTGCCAATGGCTAGATACGGCGGATTCCAGAGCTTTTCAAGAGGCTGAAGATGGCGATGGAATCTACCCCGGTCAGAAGCGACAAACCCGCGGGTTTCTGCCCTTTTCGAACTCGGTTCAGGGTCAGGTTCTTTGGCGTTTGCGCACCTGTTCCCGATGGAAGACGTAGAGACCGGAGGCCACCAGGATCGCCGCGCCCAGCAGGGTCCAGCTATCGGGAAGGTCGCCCCAGATGACGAAGCCGAAGATCACCGCCCAGACAATGTTGGAGTAGCCAAAGGGCGCCACCACGGCAGCGGGCGCCTCGCTGTAAGCCTTGATCAGGAAGAAGTGGCTGGTACCACCGATGATCCCCACTCCAATCATCATCACCCAGCCGACCGGATCGGGCGTTACCCAGAAGAAGGGGAGCCCAAGGGTCATGACCGCCGCGCCGACAAACGAGCTGTACGTCAGTGTGGTCATGGAAGAATCGGTGTGGCTGAGCAGCCTGGTGGTAATGTGGTAGAAGGCGTTGACCAGGGCGGCCGCGAGCGGCAGCAAGGCGGCGTAGGCGAAGACATCGGAGCCGGGTCGTATCACGATCAGCGCGCCGAGCAGACCCACCAGCACACCTGCCCAGCGCCGCGGCCCAACTTGCTCGCGCAGGAGTGGCGCTGAAAGAGCGGTGATGAACAAGGGCCCCAGAAGCATCACCGCAGCGGCATCCGCAAGTGGCATAAGCTTCAGGCCGAGGAAAAAGAGCCCGGTGGTCAATACCAACAGCAGGGATCTCAGTAGCTGCAGGGGTAGGCGGCGCGTGCGCAGGGTCTTGGGAAGTGCGCCGCGAAGCACCACGACGATCAGTGCCAGATGGAAGGCATAGCGCGCCCAGACGATCTGCCAGACCGGATAGGTTTCGGCGAGAAGCTTGGCGAGGGTGTCGAGAGTGACGAAACACATGACCGCCGCCAGCATCCACAGGATTCCGCGGCGGTTTGACGCGGTGGAGACCGCAGTCTGAAGATTGGTGGTCTCCGTCACTGCCCCTGCTCTTTCTTGCTTCGACGGCTTCAGTTCACTTGCTATTGATAGCTGTCGATCATGAGACTGACGAACGCGCAGGACGCAGGGGAGCACTGCATGAAGCGTGGTATGGACCTCCTTCAGGAAGGCGTCAGCTTCGCGCTGACAATCCGGGTCACGCCGTGAGCGGCAAGAATCAGCAAGAGGTCTTCGATTTTCTCGCGGATCCTGCCACCCATGGTGGGAAGGAGGTAAAGCGGCTCCGCACGCACGTGGCCGAGGTCTTTCTTGTGGGCGACTGCGCTTACAAGGTGAAGCGCGCGGTCTGCTATGCCTTTCTCGATTTCTCGACCTTGGATGCGAGGCGCCGCGCCTGTGAAGCCGAGGTGAGGCTCAATCGTCGAACTGCTCCCGACATCTACCTCGGGCTCAGCGTCATTCGGAGGAAGGCGGCGGGAGAGCTCGAGTTGGACCACCGGGGCAATGGAGCAGGAGAGCCGCTGGAGTGGGCAGTGCGCATGCGCCGCTTCGATGAAAGCCAGACCCTGGATCTGCTTGCCGACGAAGGGAGGCTGGTGGCGCCGCTTATCGATTCCCTGGTCGATGCGATTGTCGGGCTGCATGAGGAGGCCGAAGTTCGTGGGCAACCTTACGGTGGCGCGGAAGGACTGCGCGCTATTGTCGAGGAAAATCGAGCTGACATGACGCGCTTTCCCGTCGTCTTTTCGCCTGATCGGCTGGCGAGCCTCATCAGCGTTCAACAGAAAGCTCTTTCGCAAAATGCGGCGCTACTTGACGCTCGACGGGAGGCCGGTTTCGTACGCCGCTGTCACGGAGACCTGCATCTGGGCAATGTCGTGCTTTGGCAGGAAAAGCCTACACCCTTCGACTGCATTGAGTTCTCCGAAAGCATCGGCACGATTGATGTTGCCTACGACCTCTCTTTCCTTCTGATGGATCTGGAGGTTCGCGGCCTGCGGGCTTTGGCCAATCGGGCCATGGGCCGCTACTTCGGACGTATGAGCCATCCAGAGATCTTGTCGGCCTTGCCGTTGATGCTGGCGTTACGGGCGAGCGTCAGAGCAAAGGTAAGTGCCATGACCGCCGAGGGAGCATCGGACGAACGAGCACGCCAGCGCGCGCTGAAGGCCGCCCATTCATTTTTTGCGGCAGCGGAAGCTTTCATGTCGGATGCCAGCGCGCCCCGTTTGATCGTGGTCGGGGGACTTTCCGGCAGCGGCAAGACCACGCTGGCCGCGGCGCTTGCACCCGACGTGGGGCGCGTACCGGGCGCGCTGCATCTCCGCAGCGATATCGTTCGCAAGCGTCTCGCGGGCGTTGCTCCCGAGGAGCGCTTACCTGTAGAGGCCTATGACAAGGGCAGCAGTCGCCGCGTCTACGAGACGTTGTTTAGGGAAGCCCATGCGGCATTGAAGGCGGGGCAGGTGGTAGTTCTTGACGCCGTTTTCGCTCGCCCCGATGAGAGAGCAGAAGCAGAAGCGCTCGCACGAGACACGCAGGTGCGCTTTGACGGGCTATGGCTGGATGCGCCGGCGGATGCGCTCAAGGCTAGGGTGTCGGCCCGCAAGGGCGATGCCTCGGACGCGACAGCCCAGGTGGTAGAGCAGCAGCTAACGTATGCGATTGGTGAAATCGCCTGGCCGCGCATTGACGCGACCCAGCGTGAGGAAAGCGTGATGCAGGAGGCGCAAGGGTACCTGAAGCTCGCTTAAGCAGAGCTATGTCCTAGCCGCAGAGGGTAATGCCAACTTGACGAGACCACGGAAAGGCGCGTTCGGGTCGACGGCGACGCCCTTGCGCTGGATCTCGATCTCGCCCTTTCTCGCCAAATGCAGAGCCTGCTGGCGCACGGCGTTCATATAGCGACGCCAGGCATCCGGCGGGTCTCCGGGCTTGTTGCGCCGCTGCGCAAGGGCGCGAGCCACATCATTGGGGCTGATGGTGTTCCCTGGTCCCGCATCGGCGAGCATCTCCAGGATCAGCTCCGCCACCATGTCACGCTTTGGGGTTGTACTGCTGATTTCAGTCATCTGCTGACTTACTCGCGCAGGTCATCGAGGAATTCCTTTACCCGGGAGAAAAACCCGCGGCTTTCGGGATGATGGCTGCCGCCATCCTCTCCACATTCCTTCTGAAACTCTTCCAGCAACTCGCGCTGGCGCTTGGTCAGCTGAACAGGAACCTCGACAGTCACCTGGATATAGAGGTCGCCCTTGTTCTTGGAGCGCAGCACCGGCATCCCCTTGCCGCGCAAGCGGAATTGCGTGCCCGCCTGGGTGCCCTCCGGAATGGTTACCTTTGCGCGCCCGCCCTCCAGCGTGGGCACTTCGACAGCACCGCCCAGGGCGGCAGTCGTAACAGGCACCGGTACGCGGCAATAGAGATTGGCGCCCTCCCGCTGGAAGAAACGGTGCGGAGTGATTGACAGGAAGATGTAGAGATCGCCGGGCGGACCACCTCGCTTTCCAGCTTCTCCCTCGCCAGCGAGGCGGATGCGCGTTCCATCTTCCACTCCGGAGGGGATGTTGACCTGAAGCGTCTTTTCCCGGTGAACCCGCCCCGCGCCGTCGCAGGTCTTGCAAGGGGATTCGATGACTTGCCCTTGACCACCGCAGCCGGGGCAGGCGCGCTCGATGGTAAAGAAGCCCTGCTGCATCCGCACCCGCCCGCGCCCCTGACATGTAGGGCAGCTGACAGGGCGGGAGCCGGCTTCGGCGCCACTGCCGTTGCAGCTTTCACAACCGACCCACGTGGGAACGCGAATCTGCGCTTGCTTGCCGTGGTAGGCCTCCTCAAGGGAGATATCCATGTTGTAACGAAGATCTGCGCCGGCCGGGGCTCCCCCGCGGCGGGCGCCTCCCATGATGTCGCCGAACATCTCGTCGAAAATATCGGCGAAGCCGGTAAAGTCGAAGCCGCCTGCGCCACCACCACGGCCCGCGGCGCCATCAATCCCGGCGTGACCGAAGCGGTCGTAAGCCGCGCGCATCTGGGGATCCTTCAGAACCCCATAGGCTTCGTTGATTTCCTTGAAGGTTTTCTCAGCTTCCGCGTCGCCCGGATTACGGTCCGGGTGATACTTCATGGCCAGCTTGCGGTAAGCCTTCTTGAGTTCCTCTTCGCTGGCGCCCCGCTCGACCCCCAGCGTTTCGTAGTAATCTCGTTTGGCCATGACCTCGCCGTCGGCTTCTTCTGGCGCGGAGACACGATCAGACTGAACAAAAGACGGTCAGCCGCCGCATCATCCGCTCAATTAAAACATCTAGAAGCATGCGAGCGCCGCGTGATAAACGGCGCCCTGCTTCGGAAGACACTCCTTACCGAGCCTTCCACGCTGAGACCCAGGAAAAACTGCGTCAGAACGAAAGAAACTTCCGCAGCTTCCTCGCAAACTCCCACGGACCCGCTCAACCTGAAATGCTGCCCGGCCCCGCCGATCAGCGGGACCGGGCAGCTTGGTCGCTCCTTAGGCGGAGTCGCCCTTCTTGTTATCGTCAACTTCCTCGAAGTCAGCGTCGACGACACCTTCTTCGGCAGGCCCGCTTTCAGCGGTGGACTCGCCCGTTTGCGCGCCGGCATCGCCCTGCTGGTACATGGCAGCGCCGAGCTTCATCGAGACCTGAGCCAGCGCTTCGGTCTTGGACCGGATGGCCTCTAGGTCGTCGCCGTCCTTGACCGCCTTTAGATCGTTCAGGGCGGACTCGACCTCAGACTTCTCGGCAGCAGAAACCTTGTCTCCGGCATCCGCGAGCGTCTTCTCGGTCGTATGCACCAGGCTGTCGGCCTGGTTACGAGCTTCGACCAGTTCCCGCCGGCGTTTGTCTTCCTCAGCGTGCGCTTCGGCTTCCTTCACCATCCGCTCGATCTCGTCGTCAGCAAGACCGCCGGACGCCTGGATGCGGATAGCCTGCTCCTTGCCGGTAGCCTTGTCCTTTGCCGAGACGTTGACGATGCCGTTGGCGTCGATGTCAAAGGTCACCTCGATCTGCGGCACGCCACGCGGCGCCGAGGGAATGCCCACCAGGTCGAACTGACCCAGCAGCTTGTTGTCCGCGGCCATCTCGCGCTCGCCCTGGAAGACCCGGATCGTCACCGCTGTCTGGTTATCCTCGGCGGTGGAGAAGACCTGGCTCTTCTTGGTCGGGATGGTCGTGTTGCGTTCGATCAGCTTGGTCATTACGCCGCCCAGGGTTTCGATGCCCAGGGAGAGCGGGGTAACGTCAAGCAGCAGGACGTCCTTCACCTCGCCTTGCAGCACGCCCGCCTGAATGGCGGCGCCGATGGCGACAACCTCATCAGGGTTCACACCCCGGTGCGGCTCGCGTCCGAAGAAGTTCTGAACGGTTTCTATGACCTTCGGCATGCGGGTCATACCGCCGACGAGGATGACTTCGTCGATTTCCCCAGCCGAAAGGCCGGCGTCCTTCAGGGCAGCCTTACAGGGGCCCAGGGTCCGCTCGACCAGATTGCCTACCAGCGCTTCCAGCTTCGCCCGGGTCAGCTTGATATTCAGGTGCTTCGGGCCGCTCTGATCCGCAGTGATGAAGGGGAGGTTGACCTCCGTCGACTGGGCGGACGACAGCTCGATCTTTGCCTTCTCTGCGGCTTCCTTGAGGCGCTGCAGCGCGAGCTTGTCTTGGCGCAGGTCGATACCCTGCTCCTTTTTGAACTCCTCGGCGAGGTACTCGATGATCTCGTTGTCGAAGTCTTCACCACCCAGGAAAGTATCACCATTGGTGGACTTTACTTCGAAGACCCCGTCACCGATCTCCAGGATCGAGATGTCGAAGGTACCGCCGCCCAGGTCATAGACAGCAACAGTCCCCGTCTTCTTCTTTTCAAGCCCGTAAGCGAGCGCAGCAGCCGTGGGTTCGTTGATAATCCGCAGAACCTCGAGACCGGCAATGCGGCCCGCATCCTTGGTTGCCTGGCGCTGGGCATCGTTGAAGTAGGCGGGAACCGTGATGACGGCCTTTTCAACCTTCTCACCCAGGAAAGCTTCAGCCGTTTCCTTCATCTTCTGAAGGATGTAGGCCGAAACCTGGCTCGGGCTGTAGGGCTTGCCCTTCACCTCCACCCAGGCGTCGCCGTTGGTGCCCTCTACGATCTTGTAGGGCACGAGATCCTTGTCTTTTGCGACGGTCGGATCGGAGTAGCGCCGGCCAATAAGGCGCTTGATGGCGAAGAGAGTGTTCTCCGGATTAGTAACGCTCTGCCGCTTGGCAGGCTGACCCACGACGATACCGTCGTCGGTAAAGCCGACCATGGACGGCGTGGTGCGCGTACCCTCTGCGTTCTCGATGACACGGGCATTCTTGCCGTCCATTACAGCGACGCAGGAGTTGGTCGTGCCAAGGTCAATACCGATAACTTTGCTCATGTGCTTCCTCTTTGTTCGGCAGAACCGCTCGGACGGCCTCTCTAAAGCACCGTACCGCGGTCCCCATTCGTCACACTTCGTCTCAAAAGTTCGGCGCGGCACGCCGCGCGCGGGAGCTTTCTGATCGGGTAGCCGAAACCGGCATTCAAGGCCAAGGGTCGGCTCGCAAGGGTATATAAGAAGCGAGATAGAACCTACAACCCGAGAGGTCTTGTCTTCCTTGCGCCCCAGGCTGGAGGAGGACAGACTCGCTGCATGTTCTATCGTCGCAAGGCACACCCCCTTCCTCAGGAAGGCCCTTACCTGATCATACCCCTGCTGCTCCTCGCGAATGTCAGCATCGGCGTTATTCTGATGCTGTTGGGCGGCGAAGTGTGGGACAACCCTCTCGTCAGCCGTGGTGGCTTCTGGCTGGCGATCGTGAGTGCCGTGCTCTACCTCTTTTTTCGCTGGATCGCGCGCCGTGAAGCGCGGCGCCATGAGCAGCGCGCCAGATGATCATTTCCGCGAGCTACCGAACTGACGTCCCTGCCTTCTATGGTGAGTGGTTCCTAAACAGACTGAAGGCAGGCCGCGTAAGCTGGCGCAACCCCTATGGCGGCGGCTTGCACCATCTGGAACTCACCCCTGAGAGTGTCGATGGCTTCGTTTTCTGGAGCCGAAATCCAACGCCATTCCAATTTGCCCTTGAGCAGGTGGCCGCGCGTGGGTGGCCCTTCGTCATGCAGGTGACGATCACTGGCTATCCACGAGCGCTGGAGACGTCAGTGCCCGTACCAGAGAAGGTCATCGACACTCTGAAATCAATTCGTGCCGCGTACGGGCCACGCTGTCTGGTGTGGCGCTACGATCCGGTTTTTCTCAGCGACCTCACGCCACCTGCCTTCCACCGCGATCAGGTGGCCCGCTTGGCGGATTTGCTTTCCGGAGTCGTTGACGAGGCCGTGCTGTCCTTCGCTCAGATCTACGCCAAGACCCGGCGGAACAGCGACCGCGCGGCCGTGCGTCACGGCTTTGGCTGGCGCGATCCAGAAGCACCGGAAAAGCGCGCGCTATTGACAGAGCTGAGCGCCATCCTGGGCGCTCGTGGCCTCAAGGCAAGTCTATGCAGCCAGCCAGACCTTTTAACACCTGGTCTGATCCCAGCGCGCTGTGTTGATGCAGAACGCCTGGCCGATCAGGCGGGCCATCCGATTGCCGCGCGCATGAAAGGCAATAGAAAAGGCTGTCTTTGCGCGGAAAGCCGAGACATTGGTCGTTACGACACCTGCCCCCACGGCTGTGTCTACTGCTATGCCGTCAATACGGCCTCGCTCGCCAAGCAGCGGCATCAGGCGCACGACCCTCTCGCGGAAGCTTTGTGATTCCGCGTCTTACCTCTGGACCGTTGGCCTTCTATATGATCGGCACATGTGGCGCGGCTTCCATCGCAGCCTTGCCAAGCAGCCGCGGATCGTCTGCAACTTCGACTTCGCGGCGATAGGGGCGAAAGCCGGAACGCTGGTAAAAGCCCAGAGCCTGTGGGTGATCCAGGGTGCAGGTGTGGAGCCAGAGGCGTTTGATAGGGCGAGACCAGGCAAGCTCTAGTGCCTGGTTCATTAACCACCGCCCGGCGCCGCGTCCCAGCAAGGATGGGCCGATGCCGAAGAAGGCCAGTTCGCACTCCTCTCCCTGCCTGAAATCGAGTTCGATAATGCCTTCATCGCGCCCTGCTGCTTGAAAAGCGTAGAACGCGATATTCGGGTCCTGAAGAATTGACCCAAGCGATTCATCGGAGAGCAGCAGGCGCGAGAACCAAAGCCAGTCTTCTCCCACCCGTCGATAGAGGGAGCGATACCACTCGATATTAGGGCTAGGGATAGCTTTTACTTCCCAATCCGGTTCTGGTCGAGCGGGGCGCAGGGGCGGTTTCTCGTGCATCTCGAGATAAGTCACGATAGTGGCAATCTTGCCCTGCGGAATATCGTAAAAGCCGTTGTCCAGGCTCATATACTACTCGTGTTCAGCTGCTGCAGGCGGCCCGAAGGCCGGGTGGTCCCGCGGAAGCTAGCAGGACGCCATCCTTTGCGGCAACGGCACCGGCGTTGCGCCAATGGGCGGCTTACGGCAGAGTGCCGCGCATCCCACAGCAGGCTTCAGACGTGATGACCAAGACCCTCAATACATTTCGCTCCGGCCCCGATGAGAGTGGCCACTTTGGCAACTTCGGCGGACGCTTCGTGGCTGAAACGCTGATGCCTCTGATCCTGGAGGTCGAGCAGGCGTACAACGAGGCCAAGGTTTCTCCCGACTTCAAGCGGGACTTCGACTATTTCGCGCGGCACTATGTGGGCCGTCCTAGCCCCCTCTATTTCGCTGAGCGGCTGACCGAGGAGCTGGGCGGCGCCAAGATCTACTTTAAGCGCGACGAGCTCAATCACACCGGCGCGCACAAGATCAACAACACTTTGGGCCAGATCCTCCTGGCGCGGCGGATGGGCAAGACCCGCATCATTGCGGAGACGGGGGCAGGGCAGCATGGGGTGGCGACCGCCACCGTCTGCGCCCGCTTCGGGCTGCCGTGCGTGGTCTACATGGGCGCCACCGATATCGAGCGTCAGAAGCCCAATGTCTTTCGTATGAAGCTGCTGGGCGCCGAAGTGGTGCCAGTGACCAGCGGGACGGGGACGCTCAAGGACGCCATGAACGACGCGCTTCGCGACTGGGTCGCGAACGTGGAGGATACCTTTTACATCATTGGCACCGCAGCCGGTCCGCATCCCTACCCCGCGATGGTGCGCGATTTTCAGTGCGTGATCGGTGAAGAAGCGCGTGAACAGCTGCAGGCGGCTGAAGGGCGACTGCCGGATACGCTCGTCGCAGCGATCGGCGGCGGTTCCAATGCCATCGGCCTCTTCCATCCCTTCCTGGACGAACCCACCGTGCAGATGATCGGCGTTGAAGCTGCGGGTCACGGAGTCTCAAGCGGAGAGCATGCGGCTTCGCTCAGCGGTGGCCGCCCCGGTGTACTGCATGGCAACCGCACTTATCTGCTTCAGGATGACGACGGACAGATCAAGGATGCCTACTCTATATCCGCCGGCCTCGACTATCCCGGGATTGGGCCCGAACACTCCTGGCTGCATGAGACCGGTCGCGTGAACTATGTCGCGGTGACGGATGATGAAGCGCTTGAGGCCTTCAAGCTCTGCACGCGGCTTGAGGGCATTATTCCCGCGCTCGAACCGGCGCATGCTCTCGCGCACGTAATCAAGATCGCCCCGGATTTACCCAAGGATCATCTACTGGTGATGAATCTTTGTGGGAGGGGCGACAAGGACGTCTTTGCTGTTGCCGAGCGTTTGGGAGTTTCGCTGTGAGTGCCGGATCCACAACTAGAAGCAGCCGGGTGGATGCCCGCTTCGCCGCTCTGAAGCGAGAGGGGCGGGCAGGCCTCGTCACCTTTATCACCGCCGGTGATCCGGATCTGGAGACGAGCTGGGAAATCATTCGGGGACTGCCGGATGCCGGCGCCGACATCATTGAAATCGGGATGCCTTTCAGCGATCCGATGGCGGATGGACCGGCCATCCAGGCCGCCTCCCAAAGAGCGCTCAATAACGGGATGACGCTAGCGAAGACTCTCGATCTCGTGCGGCGCTTCCGTCAGCAGGATCAGGAAACGCCGCTCATCCTGATGGGGTACTACAATCCCATCTACTCCATGGGGCCGCAGCGGTTTATCCAGCAGGCTGTGGCAGCGGGAGTGGATGGCTTGATCATTGTCGATTTGCCGCCCGAAGAAGATGAAGAGCTTTGCGAACCGGCGGTGGACGCGGGTTTGCACTGGATCCGCCTGGCCACCCCGACGACCGATGGGGAACGCTTGCCCAGAGTTCTCGAGAACACGAGTGGCTTTCTCTACTACGTCTCTGTGCTCGGCATCACGGGGACTCGCTCCGCCCTGACTGAGCAGGTGGCGGAGGCGGTTCAACGGTTCCGCCAGCACACCACCATCCCAATCGCTGTGGGCTTTGGCATCAAGACCCCCGAACAGGCCGCCGCGATCGGCAAGGTCGCGGACGCGGCCGTCGTGGGTTCCGCGATCGTTGGCCGCATCGCCGACTCCCTGGATGAAGCTGACAAGGCGACGGGAGAGACCGTGCCGGCCGCGCTTGATCTGGTTCGAGCGCTTTCAGCAGGGATGCGAGGAAGGGTTCCCGCATGAACTGGATTACCAACTATGTGCGCCCGAAGATTCGGGCGCTGGTTTCGCGCGACGATATTCCGGATAACCTTTGGGACAAGTGCGCCTCTTGCGGCCATATGATCTTTCATCGGGAGCTCGAGGAGCTGCTTCGTGTCTGCCCGAACTGTGGCCATCACATGCGCATCGGGCCCGAACGTCGGATGGAGATACTTTTCGACGAAGGGAAGTACCAGACGGTAGAACTGCCCCAGGTGACGCCCGATCCGCTCCGGTTTCGCGACCGAGAGCGTTACAGCGATCGTCTGAAACGGGCGCGCTCAAAAACCGGCCAGCAGGACGCCATTCGTGTCGCGCATGGCACTATAAAAGGCCAGCCAGCGGTCGTTGCCGCCTTTGACTTCTCCTTCATGGGCGGCTCCATGGGCGTTGCCGTGGGGGAGGGCTTCGTCACGGCAGCGCGCGAAGCCGTGGAGCGGCGCGCGGCCTTGATAGCCGTTCCCGCCTCCGGCGGAGCCCGCATGCAGGAGGGCATTCTCTCTCTCATGCAGATGCCGCGCACGGTCATCGGACTGCAGATGGTGCGGGAAGCGGGGTTGCCGTACATAGTGCTTCTGACCGATCCCACCACCGGCGGCGTATCTGCCTCCTTTGCCATGCTAGGCGACATCCAGATCGCTGAACCAGGCGCCGTTATCGGTTTTGCCGGCGCGCGAGTGATCGAAGAGACGATCCGGGAAACGCTGCCGGCCGGCTTTCAGCGGGCCGAATATCTGCTCGAACACGGTATGCTGGATATGGTCGTTCCACGTTCGGAGTTGCACGAGACGATGGGGCGGATCCTCAATCTCCTGATGGTGACACCTGCTGCGCGCGGCCATGGAATGGCCGACGAAGCGTTTGGCGAGGCGGGAGAAGAGACAGAGGCAGCAGGCGAGACCGTCGAGGAGAAAGAGGTCGAGCGTGCCTCCGACGCCTGATACTTCAGCCAGCGATCGCGTTCTCGAGAGCCTCAATAGGCTTCATCCCAAGATCATCGACCTATCCCTGGGGCGGGTGGAAAGGCTGCTTGAACGCCTGGGTCATCCGGAGCGGCAGCTTCCTCCGGTGGTCCATGTGGCAGGAACCAATGGGAAAGGATCCGTCGTAGCCTACCTGCGGGCGATGCTAGAAGCGGACGGGAAGCGTGTGCAAGTCTATACCTCGCCCCATCTGGTTCGCTTTCACGAGCGAATCCGCCTATCTAATGGGCCGATTGAAGAAGCGGACCTGCTCGACTTGCTGGAGCATTGCAAGAGGGCGAACGGCGGCGATTCCATTACCTTCTTTGAAATAACAACCGCAGCGGCCTTCCTGGCCTTTTCGCGCGATCCGGCAGACGTACTTCTGCTCGAAGTGGGCCTGGGGGGACGCCTTGATGCAACCAATGTGATCGACAAGCCAGCGCTGAGCGTCATTACGCCCATTACCATGGACCACACGCAGTACTTGGGCGACAGCATCGAGTCGATCGCGGTCGAGAAGGCGGGTATTCTCAAGCCCGGGGTGCCTGCGGTTATTGGCCTTCAATCGACTCCGGTGTTGGAGGTCATAGAGCGCCGAGCGGCGGAGATCGGCGCACCGATCTCGGTTCAGGGGCGTGACTTTGTCGGAACGACCATCGACGACGGCATCCTTGTCGAGGACGAAGGGGAGGTCATGATGCCGCTGCCAGGATTGGCCGGCGCGCATCAGCGGGATAACGCCGTTCTGGCCTTGGCAGCAGCAGCGCGATTGGGCTCCTTGGCACCCAGTATGGAGGCCAGACGTCGCGGGCTGAAGGAGGCTCGCTGGCCGGCCCGCTTGCAGCAGCTTCGTAGAGGGCCTCTTGTAGGCCTGTTGCCGCCCACCTGGACGCTTTGGCTGGATGGTGGTCATAACGCGGCAGCGGGACAGGCCCTGGCAGCTTGGGCCCAAGCCGCTGGCGAGCCGCTGCACCTGATCTACGGCATGATGAACACCAAAGCGGCGGAAGATTTCCTGCAGCCTTTGGCTCCGCTTGTGCACTCGCTGCAGGCCGTAGCAATTCCAGGCGAGCCCAATTCTCTCGACCCCGTAGCTGCGGCAACTCACGCACGGGCCTGCGGAATAGAAGCCACCCCCCGGGAGAGCCTGCTCGAGGCGATGCAAGCGACTATAGCGGAGCCTGCCAAGGAACCCACTCGCGTCCTTATCTGCGGATCGCTCTATCTCGCCGGTCGTGTGCTCGCAGACAACGGCTAGAGAATGATGCCAAGGCACGCTGGGAGCTTTCTGGATAGTCTCTATGCGCGTCTGCTGGCGGGCGCGGTGCTGGCGCTGGTTGTCGCGGCGTTGCTGACATTTCACTGGGAAGACATCGTTTCATCTGACGAGGCTGCGGTTGCAGGCGATGATCCGGTTACCGCCTGTATCGCGCAGCGCTCGCACGAGATCGACGAGATGATCCGTGAGAACCCGCAAATGAGCAGCAGGCGCCATACGATGATCGCGCGGGTCGCGCCCATGTGCGAGGACCTGCTGGGGGAGGGAGCGAGCCCTCCGCGGGCCCTACCGAGCCCCTAGCGAAGCGTTGCCTCCTGCTCGTGCAGGAGATCGCGTGTCTGCTGGCTCTTCGCCGGAACACCGAAGTGATTTCCGATCGTCCGGGAGCCAAACGCTGGTTTCGACATTTGCAAAGTAGGTTCGCCTGCTTAGTCCATGAGGCGAAATTGGAAACCGGAGGAGGATTTTGATGAGCGACACGTCCGGGCGACACGACGAGACTGGCAAGAATAAGGAAAAGAAGAAGGACGACGCACTGGACGAGGCGATTGACGAAAGCTTTCCTGCAAGCGATCCGCCGTCCCAGACCGTTCCGCCGAAGCATCGGCAGGAAAAGGACAAGCCGTAAGCAGTTGTTTTCACCCAGCGAGCGATGATCAAAGCGCAGCGAGGCAGCCGGCCTCCTGCGCTTTTTTCTCTTACCAGCCGTTGATGCGCTCCCACCGGGCTAGTGGCTGGTTGCCTTGCAACACCTCATAGTGGGTGTAGGCGGCAGCGGTGATGCAGGCGTGGTTCGGCAGGATGCGGAGCTTGCTGCCGATCGGGAAAGCCTCATAGGGCGGCTCGCCCTCTGCCGCTGCGATCAGGCCATGTTCCTGGTGCGCGGACTCGACATACAGGCCGTTCACGACCTTTCCGGAGAGGTCACAGACGCGGCCATAGCCAACATGCTCGAAGAACTCGTGCGCGCTGACATCTTTCGATAGGGCGAGCGCGCCTGCGTCTATCAAGATTCTTTCGCTGCGGCGGTTATGACCGATGACCGTCGCGAGAACTGAGAGCGCCAGATCATCGGGCGTGCAGGACCCGATACCCATCTGGTCCAGGTCATTGAAGACATAGACGCCAGGCCGCATTTCGGTCAGGCCCTCAAAGCTGACCGCATGGACGGCTGTCGGCGTCGAGCCGGCGCTGACGATAGGGCAGGGGTAACCCGCCTGGCGGAGGCGATCAGCCGCCTGTACCAGTGCGCAGCGCTCTGCTTCTGCCACCTCGGCGATCTCTGCGGGTCCGCGGCAGTGGTAGGAGTGGCCGGCGTGGGTCATCACCCCAGCCAGCTCGAGCGTCGACTGTGCATGGATTGCCGACGCGATATCAAGCAACTGCTGCGAGCCGGCTGCAACCCCCGCCCGTCCGCCGCCACTGTCGATCTCGATTAGGATCGGAAAGCGCGTTTCCAGTTCCGCGGCAGCCTTGCCCAGTTCCTGTGCGGTCCGAGGGTCGTCCAAAATCAACGTCAGCTTTGCACCCGCCCGTTGCAGCTCGGCTGCGGCCTTGGCCTTGGACGGCACCATCCCCACGGCATAGAGAATGTCCGTGAAGCCTCCCTCTAGGAAGAAGCGCGCTTCAGCCAGTGTCGACACTGTGATGGCGCCGCTATGGCCGTGGGTCGCCAATCGCGCGACCTCGCGCGCCTTTGCGGTCTTGAGATGAGGGCGCAGCGCTATGCCCGCTTGCTGCATCCGCTGGCTCATGCGGCTGCAGTTGCGCTCCAGAATGTCCTTGTCGAGCAACAGCGCGGGCGTCTCCAACTGATCCAGGGCCTGAACCATTGCCTTGCTCCTATAGAGGCATGTTGTCGTGCTTGCGCCAGGGGTCTTCGAGCTTCTTGCTTTCGAGCAGCTTGAGGGCGCCGCAAATACGCCGACGCGTGCCGTGCGGCATGATCACGTCGTCGATGAAACCGCGGCTCGCGGCGACGAAGGGATTGGCGAATCGCTGACGATACTCCTCGGTCCTCGCCTCGACCTTCTCGGGATCGTTGGCGTCCTGGCGGAAGATGATCTCCACCGCTCCCTTGGGGCCCATGACGGCAATTTCGGCAGTAGGCCAGGCATAATTGGCATCTCCCCGCAGATGCTTTGAGCTCATTACGTCATAGGCGCCGCCGTAGGCTTTGCGGGTAATGACGGTTACCTTGGGCACGGTTGCCTGGGCATAGGCGAAAAGCAACTTTGCGCCGTGCTTGATGATGCCGTTGTATTCCTGGGCGGTCCCGGGGAGGAAGCCGGGAACGTCCACGAAGGTTACGATGGGAATATTGAAGCAGTCACAGAAGCGGACAAAGCGGGCGCCTTTTATGGCACTGGCGATGTCAAGGCAACCTGCCAGCACCATCGGCTGGTTCGCGACGATCCCTACCGGACGGCCGTTCATGCGACCAAAGCCGGTTATGATGTTGCCGGCGTAGTTCGGCTGCAACTCAAAGAATTCGCCCTCATCCACGACCTTGTGGATCAGTTCCTTCATGTCATAGGGCTTGTTCGGGTTCGACGGCACCAGGGTATCGAGCGAGAAATCATCCCGCTCGGCCGGATCGCGCGTCGCGCGCAGGGGAGGTTGCTCGCGATTGTTCAGCGGCAAGAACGAGAGAAACCGCCGAAGCTCCAGCAGCGCTTCCACGTCATTTTCAAAGGCCAGGTCGGCGACACCTGATGTGGTGGTGTGGGTGATGGCCCCGCCGAGTTCTTCCTGAGTCACCGTCTCGTGCGTCACGGTCTTCACCACGTCGGGCCCGGTGACGAACATGTAGGAACTGTCCTGCACCATGAAGATGAAGTCGGTCATTGCCGGGGAATATACGGCGCCGCCCGCACAGGGCCCCATGATCATGGAGATCTGCGGGATGACACCGGAGGCCTGCACATTGCGCAGGAAGACATCGGCATAGCCACCGAGGGACGCCACGCCTTCCTGAATGCGCGCGCCACCGGAATCGTTCAGGCCGATGACCGGCACCCCCAGCTTCATGGCCTGGTCCATAACCTTGCAGATCTTTTCCGCATGGGTCTCCGACAAGGAGCCGCCGAAAACGGTAAAATCCTGGCTAAAGACCATTACCGGCCGCCCGTCGATCGTGCCGTGTCCGGTCACCACGCCGTCGCCCGCGACGCGTTGTTCATCCATGCCGAAATCGACGCAGCGATGCTCGACGAACATGTCCCACTCTTCGAAAGAGCCTTCGTCGAGCAGAACGGTCAGCCGCTCTCGAGCAGTAAGCTTGCCCTTGGCATGTTGCGCATCAATGCGCCTCTGGCCGCCTCCAAGGCGCGCCTGCTCGCGGCGGAGCTCGAGTTCGCGGAGGATCTCCTGCATGCTTGGTCCCCTGTGACTGTCCCCGATCGCGCGGGCTCACGCTGATAACACGCATCATTGGGTGCGCCAAGCAAGGGAAGGAGGGAGAAAGTGCCAGAATCGGCAGCTAATGAGCGCGTTCAGCGGGTAGGGACAAGGCAGTGCGGGTGACGATCTGAAGGTCTCTGGCGCGATCTGCTGTAAGCTTCATGAAATTAACTTCAATCCGGTCGCGTGATCTGCCACATGACCACGGACTGACGGAGGATGAGAATGCAGGCGCGCAACAGCGCGAGCCTCCTGCGCTGGCCACTCGTGCTTCTCGGCGCGGTTCTGGTGGTATTCACTCTACAGTGGACGCGGCCAGTCTCGCTGCCCTTGGCTCTCGCCATCTTCATTATCGCGCTCGCGTGGCCGGTCCAGCTTTGGCTTGAGCGTCGATTGCCACGCTGGGCGGCCTACATCGGAACCTGCCTATGTGTCTTGGCCTTCCTGGCTGCCTTTGTCGCCCTGCTGTGGTCGGGAGTGAACCTGGTGGGGCAGGGCGTGGCGCAGTACCGGGACTCGCTTGATCGGAGCTGGTTCGATCTTTTGCGTTGGGCCCGACGAAACGGAGTTGCGTTGCCCAATGCGCAGATCGAGGAGATCGATGTCGCACCGCTGCTGAGTGTGCTGCGGGTAACGCTGGAGGAGCTCTATAGCGCGGTTGGCGTTCTGGGGCTGACGTTGGTCTTCTTGCTGCTTGGGCTCGTAGAGGCGCGTAGTTTCGCTACAAAGCTCCGCCGTCTGCCGAATGGAGCTAAACTGCGCCTGGCGGCAGACGAGATCGGTCAGAAGTTTCGCCGCTATATGGCGGTGCGCACCTTCGTCAGTATCGTTACCGGGGTTTTGACCTGGGCGTTTGCCCTGATCATCGGGCTGGAATTGGCACTCACCTGGGGAATGATCGCCTTCGTCCTGAACTACATTCCCTTTGTCGGATCCATTCTTGCGATCGTGCCGCCTGTCCTCTTTGCCGCAGTGCAGAGTGGCGATTGGTCTTTCCCGATCCTGACGTTCGTGGGGATGACGGCGATTCAGGTGACCATGGGAAACTACGTGGATCCGCGCCTGGAAGGCCGCGCCTTGGCTTTGTCCCCGCTGGTGGTGGTCGTTTCGATCTTCTTCTGGGGGTTGGTCTGGGGAGTGCCTGGCGCATTTATCGGCGTGCCGCTCACAATTGGGCTGGCAACGGCCTGCTCTCGATTCGAATCCACCGAATGGCTGGCCCTGCTTCTCGGCAATTCGCCCGCCTTTGGCGGCGCAGAGGATCTTCGGCGCCTAGAAGAAAAGAAAGTCGCCGAATAGGAGGTCTTCCCCCTTAGCCTCAGCAAGCACCATCATGCAGCCAGGCCTGGATCAGGCGGTAGGAAATGGAATCGCGTCGGGGCAGGTGGAAAGTCTCGTCCTCTGGCGATTCGAGGATTTCCTTTCGGCTGAACCAGCGCGCGCTTTCCAATTCTTCCGGCTGCACCCGCAGGGGCCTGAACTCCGCTCGTGCATGAAAGCCGAGCATCAAAGAAGAAGGGAAGGGCCAAGGCTGGGAGGAGAAGTAGGTCGCTTCCTGGATTTCCAGACCCACTTCTTCTGCTACTTCCCGCGCAACCGCCTCCTCTAGTGCCTCACCGGGCTCCACGAAGCCGGCGAGGGTCGAGTGCATCCCGGCGCGCCATACCTTTTGGCGCCCAAGCACACAGCGGTCTCCTCCGTCGTGGACCAGCATGATGACGGCGGGATCCATGCGCGGAAATTGCGGAACCTGACATTTCTCATCGCTGCACTGTCGTTGGTTGCCGCCCCGCCGCATGACCGTTGGCGCGCCACACACACCACAGAAGCGGTGGCGCAGATTCCAGAAGGTCAGGGCACGGGCGTGCGCCAGCAGCGCCCCTTCTGCTGGCGGCAGAAGCATCCCGACCGCCCGCAGGTCCGCAAAGGTCCCTCGTGATGCCAGCTCCGGCTCTTGTTCCGGATCCTGTAGGTTAACGAGGTCGACCGCGAAACAGGCGCAGCCTTCTTGCAATCCGAGAAAAATCGGCTCGCCCCCGAGGCGCCTTAGGAGATCTAGGCTATCGGCCTCAAGAGGCACCGCGCGCGGCTGGTGACCGTCAACGCCGGTAAAAAGAGAACGGCTTTGCCAGAGAGGATAGATCCGCGTCTCCGAGTGCTGGAGCTGCTGGTCAAGCCAGGCGGCGTCATCGCGGAGGTGATCTGCGCGATCCAGACCAGACCAACCATAGGGAATAATTCGCTGCTGCATCGGCAAATAAGTGCCATGCACCTGATGCTCCGGCAAGCGGCTAAAACTCCCCATTTCCGGCGGGAAGAAGACGGGCCTTGCCCAAAGGCCCCCCGATGCTGATATAACCGGCCTGGGAGGTTGGCCGCGGACGGACCGCTCGCCAACCCGGTCAGGTCCGGAAGGAAGCAGCCGTAACGAGGCTGGTCCGGGTCGCTGGTTCAGCCTCCCGCCTACTCCTGGCTTTAACGGAGGGGGCATGGGTTCGAGGGGAACTTGGGTTAAGAGGTTCCCCAGGCGGGGCCGGCGCCGAGAGGCTTCCAGACGATGCCCCTTTCCCGCACGAGTTCTTGAGCGAGGTTATGAGCGAAGGGACCGATCAGGCGTCAGTTGGCGGTTCAACGCCCTATCGCGTATTGGCGCGTAAGTATCGGCCGCAGACCTTCGCTGACCTTATTGGCCAGGAAGCTCTCGTCCGCACCCTGACGAATGCGATTGAAAGCCAGAGGCTCCCGCATGCCGTCGTCTTGACGGGTGTGCGCGGTGTTGGGAAGACCACTACCGCCCGTATCATCGCCAAGGCCATCAACTACGCAGGCCCTGATGGGACGGCTGGCCCGACAGTCGGGCCCACTGACGACTGCCCGATCTGCCAGGCGATCACTGAAGACCGCCTCCCGGACGTGCTGGAGATGGACGCCGCCAGCCGCACCGGCGTGGGAGATATCCGCGAACTGATCGACGGAGTGCGCTACCGACCTACGCAAGCCCGCTACAAGGTCTACATCATCGACGAAGTCCACATGCTGTCCACGGCGGCCTTCAATGCGCTGCTGAAGACGCTGGAGGAACCGCCGCCTCACGTGGTTTTCATCTTTGCGACCACCGAAATCCGAAAGGTCCCGATCACCGTCCTGTCGCGCTGCATGCGTTTCGATCTCAAGCGCGTGGATCAGACCACCTTGACTGGGCATTTCGGGCGCATCTGCGAACGCGAGCGCGTAACCGCCGAAGAGGAAGCGCTGCGCTTGATCGCTCGAGCGGCCGACGGTTCGGTCCGCGACGGTCTGTCGCTGCTTGACCAGGCCATCGCCCTCGGCGGGGATCGGGTCGAGACTGAAGTGGTCAAGGATATGCTGGGGCTGGCGGACCGCAGCCGCACTCTGCAGCTCTATGATGCGGTGATGCGGGGGGAAATTGCGCCCGCACTCGAGGGGCTCCGCTCCCTCTACGACGCTGGAGCGGACCCGGTGGTGGTCCTGCAGGACATGCTCGAGATCACCCACATGCTGACCCGCCTCAAGCTGCTGCCAGAGCAGGCGGCGTCAGAATTGCCCGAGACCGATCGCATTGAAGGTGGGGAGATGGCAAGGAAGCTGTCCGTTCCCGCCTTGACCCGAAACTGGCAGATGCTCCTGAAGGGAATCACGGAGGCGCAACAGGCGGTGCGGCCCCTGCAGGCGGCCGAGATGGTATTGATCCGGCTTGCGTTCGCAGCGGAGTTGCCGACGCCAGGTGATCTCGTACGCAGACTCTCGGGTGCTGGCGGGCAGTCAAGCGCCTCGTCAGTTTCTCCAGCTTCTGGGAATGGGGCCGGGAATGGGGAAGGTGGAAGGCCGGGTCCCGCTCTGCGCCTCGAGTCTGGTGGGCAAGCGCTGGCCGCCTCCCCGCCGCAGCCGGTGTCATCACCCAGTCCGGAGCCGGTGGCTCTCGACCAGCCGCAGGACCTCAAGGCTGTCCTGGCCCTCGCCCGTGAGCATGGGGAACTGCGCCTGGCAGGCCACCTGCGTAACGACGTGCATCTCGTTCGCTTTGAGGTTGGGCGCATCGAACTGAACCCGACGGAGTTTGCACCTCGGGATTTGACCGGCACCCTCGGCAAGCTGCTCACCGAATGGACGGGAATCCGCTGGATCGTCAGCGTGAGCGATGCGCCGGGCCAGCCGACCTTGGCCGAGCAGGAAGCGAACGCTGAGCAGCAGTTGCGCAACCAGGTTTTGGAACACCCACTGGTCCAGGCAGTGTTGAATGCTTTCCCAGGCGCTGAACTCGCACGGGTTACGGGTACGCCCGAACGCCGGGAACCGCTAGCGGACGAAGCTCTTGAAGAGTTGGAGCCCTCTATGGAGGATGAGGAATGAAGAACCTCGGGCAATTGATGAAGCAGGCGCAGGAGATGCAGTCCCGCATGGCGGAAATGCAGGAGCGCCTGAAGGATTCCGAGGTGGTTGGCCAGGCCGGTGGCGGCATGGTCCAGATCACCATGAACGGTAAGCATGAGGTGCGGGCAGTAAAGATCGACCCGAGCCTGATCGATCCAAGCGAAGCAGAAGTGCTTGAAGATCTCATTGCTGCCGCAGTGAACGATGCGCGCGGCAAGATCGAAACCTTCATGCAAGAAGAAATGCAGAACCTTACCGGGGGAATGAACCTGCCGCCCGGGTTCAAGCTGCCTTTCTGAGCCTGATCTTACATCGAAAATGGCAGCTTCGGAGATCGATCGGCTGATCCAGCAGCTTGCGCGCCTGCCCGGCCTCGGGCCGCGCTCTGCTCGCCGGGCTGCGCTCCATCTACTCCAGAAGCGCGAGACCGCTCTGCTGCCGCTGGTAGATAGCTTGCGACGGGCCGCGGAGTGCATCGTGCCCTGCTCGAACTGTGGAAACCTTGACGATTGCGATCCCTGTCGCATTTGTCAGGACTCACGGCGAGAGGCCGCGTCTCTATGTGTCGTGGAGGAGGTAGGTGACCTCTGGGCGCTCGAGCGTAGCGGTGCCTTTCGTGGGCGCTATCACGTGCTGGGCGGCTGCCTCTCAGCACTTGATGGTCGTGGGCCGGAGCAGCTCAATCTCGCCCGTCTTTGGCAGCGGGCGGAGGATCCCGCCGTCAAGGAGATCATCCTCGCCTTGAGCGCCACGGTAGATGGGCAGACCACTGCCCACTATATTGCCGAGCGTCTGGCGCATTTGCCTGTGCAGCTTACACGTTTGGGCCAGGGCGTGCCCGTGGGAGGCGATCTCGATTATCTGGACGATGGGACGCTTCTGGCGGCTTTCAGTGCCCGCCGGCCGGCCTGATCAGGCCCAACTGACGCCGTAATTTCGGTGGAGGCTTGGCGCGATGTAGGCGCTCGGTGAGTGGTGAACCCGCGACCGACACCCTGAGTAAACGAGCCGACGGCAAACTGACTGGAGAAGAGCATGAGACTGCGCGCGACCCTCTTGGCGGCTGGTATCCTGGCCGTCACAACTCCGCTTTCTGCTCAGGAACGCTCGGTAAGTCTGGAAGCTCAAGATGGCTTGACGCTCACGCTCTACCAGAACGATCTCGGCTTGGTGCACGATAATCGGTGGGTACCTCTGGTGCAGGGGGAAAATCAGCTGGCCATCGCTGGCGTCAGCGAGCGCTTGATTGGCGGAAGCCTGTCTCTGGATGCAGGGGAAACCAAGCTGCAATTGCTGGAGCAATCGATGCTTCCGGCCGACCTCACTCCGCACGAGCTGTTGCGACGCGCTGTTGGACAAAGAGTGCGGCTAGTCTCAACGGATGAAGAGGGACGGGAAGTCACTGAAGAAGCCGTGCTGCTTTCGATGGTAGGGGGCCCCGTACTGGAAGTGGGCGAGCGGATCGAGATCAACCCTCCCGGCCGCATCGTCTTGCTGAACCTACCGCAGGGACTGCATGCCGAGCCCCAATTAGGCGTCACCCTGCTTGCAGAGGAAGATGGCGCGCAGGAACTGGCCTTTACCTACCTCAGCAGCGGTCTCGGTTGGCAACCTGATTACGTGGCTCGTCTTTCGGAAGAGGGAGGCACCCTGAATCTGGAGGCCTGGGCGACGTTGCAGAACGACACTGAAGTGCCCTTCCAGCGCGCGGATTTGCGCTTGGTGGCCGGGTCGGTGAATCGCGAAGCTGATGGCCAGCCGATGCGGGCAATGCGCATGACAGCGGTCGCAGAGGCGCAATCTTTTGCTCCGGCTCCCCCTCCGCCGCCCGAGTCGGCCTCGGATCGCTACCTTTTCGACACGGGTCGGAAGGTCGACCTGCTTCCCGGTGAGCAGAAGCGGCTTCTGCTTTTCAGCCGTCAAGGCGTTCCGGTTGAACGTACCTATCGCTTCGATGGACTGGTGAGCACTCATGGGCAGCTTCGCGGCCCGGTAAACGCAGCCCTCATATTGGAGTTCGAGAACAAGGGTGAGGAGGCTGGGCCATTACCGGCCGGCACGCTGCGCGTCTATGAACCGGTGAATGACCGTCCGAGCCTCTTTGCGGGTGAAGCGCGCCTTAGCCACACCCCGGTCGGCGGCGAACTTTCGCTGCGCCTCGGGGAGGCGTTCGACATCACGGCCACGGCCCGCCAGACGGCCTTTGAACGGCTCTCCGATGAGAGCTACGAATTCGCCGGGGAGGTCACCGTGCGGAACGCCAAGGACGAGGAAGCGACGGTCGAGGTGGGCGGCAGCTTGCCGGCGGGGTCGCGTATCCTCGAGGAGAGCTCGCCACACGAAGCGGAGAGCACGCAGCGGCCGGTGTGGTCACTGGCAGTCCCAGCGGAGGGAGAGGCCACCTTGACCTACCGCATCCGCGTCAACCATTGACGCCGATCGTTCCGGCTTCGAGCGAGAATTCGATCTACATCAAGCTAGTGCCGGAAGTGGCGCATGCCGGTGAAGACCATGGCCAGGCCCGCCGAGTCGGCCGCATCGATGACTTCCTGGTCGCGCAGGGAGCCGCCCGGCTGAATAACTGCGGTGGCACCCGCGTCAATGGCTGCCTGCAGCCCGTCGGCAAAGGGAAAGAAGGCATCGGAGGCGACGACGCTGCCGCGGGTAGCCTCTTCGCCCCCAGCCTCTCGAGCCTTCCAGGCGGCGATGCGGCTGGAATCGACACGGCTCATCTGACCTGCTCCGATCCCAATCGTGCGACCGTCCCGGGCGTAAACAATGGCGTTTGACTTCACATGCTTCGCGACGCGGAAGGCAAAGAGCAGATCTGCAAGCTCAGCTTCGCTTGGCGAGCGCTTGGTAACGACCTTGAGGTCGCTTGGCGCCACCCGTCCATGGTCGCGCTCTTGCAGGAGAAGGCCGCCTGCAAGGGACTTGAAGCTCCACCCAGCGGCTGCGGGATCAGGCAGACTTCCGGTCGAGAGCAGGCGCAGGTTCTTCTTGGCGGCCAGAATCTCCTGCGCGTCCCTTTCCACCTGTGGAGCGATCACGACCTCCGCAAAGATCTCCGCGATCATGCTGGCTGTCTGGCCATCGAGGGGCCGGTTCAGTGCGATGATACCGCCATAGGCGCTGACCGGGTCACAGGCCAGCGCGCGCTGGTAAGCCTCACTAAGGTCGTCAGCCTGTGCGACGCCGCAGGGATTTGCGTGCTTCACGATGACAACGGCGGGACGCTCGAATTCGCTCACGGCTTCGAAAGCGGCGTCTGTATCGTTCAGATTATTGTAGCTCAGCGCCTTGCCCTGCAGCTGCTCTGCCGTAGCGACGCCAGGTCGAGCGGCGCCATAGCGATAGAAGGCTGCCTTCTGATGCGGATTCTCGCCATAGCGAAGTTCCTGAACCCGTTCGGCAGCGAGGGTGAGTTGAGCCCCCAGTTCTGTCACTTCTTTCTCCTCTTCCTCCTCTGCATCCGTCATCCAGGCGGCGATGGCTGCATCGTAGGCGGCGGTATGGGCGAAAGCCTTGGCAGCTAGCTGCTGGCGGGTCGCGCTGCTCACTGCGCCGTCATTCTCTCGGAGTTCCTTCAGCAGCGCCGGGTAATCTGTTGCGTCGGTCAAGACTGCAACGCCGGCATGATTCTTGGCTGCTGCTCGAATCATGGCCGGGCCCCCGATATCGATGTTCTCGATACAGGTCGCACGATCGGCGCCACTCGCCAAGGTTTCGCGGAAGGGATAGAGATTGACCGCCAGAAGATCGATTGCGCCGATTTCATGATCCGCCATGGCTTCACGGTGACTTTCAAGATCGCGGCGACCCAGAAGTCCTCCGTGGATCTTGGGGTGGAGGGTTTTGACGCGGCCGTCCAGGATCTCGGGAAAGCCGGTGTAGTCTGCGACCTCGATCACCGGGATGCCGATCTCACGAAGAGTCTTTGCAGACCCACCGGTCGAAAGAATCTCTACTCCCCGCGCCGCCAGGGCTCGCCCCAGGTCCGCAAGTCCCGACTTGTCGCTGACGGAAACCAGGGCGCGCTTGATTTTGATAAAGCCGTCGGCGGTCATCACTTGCTCCCGATGAATGCGTTGTACCTAACCGTTCAAATTTTACGACGCGCTCGTATCCCCAGCTGCGCCTCGGCTGCTTGCATTGGGCGCCTCGCGTCGGAAGGCCCACTTCACCTGGGCGCCTTCCTTGTCCAGGGTGCCGCGCAAAACAAGCTGGGTGGTGCGGCGGGGGTCGCCTTCGCCAAAGTAGATACTTTCCTCTAGGGTCAGTTCCTCTGCTCCGGCAGCACGCAGGCGCCAGCCGCCGCCCTTGGGAAGGCGAAGAAGGACGCCGCCGCCGCTGAGAAAACTGGCCTTAACGCCTGGGTGCAGATGAAAGCGGATCGTGTAGGGCAGGCCCGCAGCCCCTTGCGCTGGATCTCTGATCTCAACCTTATCTTCTCCGCGGAGATCATCGCCTTCGGCGCTGAGGTAGAGACGCCGGTGATGGATCGCGCCGTAGGGCAGGCGATAGCCATCGTGCAGCATCTCCAGCAAGGTGGAGCCTTCCACTTCTTCTCGGCGGCACTGCACGATTTCGGGACGATGCAAGAGGCTGGGCCCGAGAAACCGGCGACGTGTTGCAAGCGCCGCAGAGTTGGTTTCCGCCAGCGTCAGGGTCGAGTGGGCAGCAGTGGCGCGTACGGCCTGTTGCCAGCTCGCTCCCGCGGTTCCGGGCCCTGGAGCGCCGCAGTTGACGACCAGCCGCTCCCGCCCGACGCTGAATTCCATGCTCAAAGTTCCGGCATGAGCGCAGCGATCGAGCCCGGGCGGCGCCGGAACGCCAGCATCAACGATGACCAGGGATCGGCCAGCCTGAATCCTTTGAAATCCACTCTGAGGCGCGGACAAGCGCGGCTTGCGGCGAGCGTTGGCCCGTCGCAGCACCATGTCCACCTTGAAGCCTTCTTCTGCCTGAGAGCCGTTGAACAGCGTCAGGCCCCCATCGCCGTGCTGAAAGAGTCTTAAGGTAGGTCCCATGGATTCGATGGCGACCTGGAGTTCGGTGGGAAGCTCGCGGCCAGCGGCATGCAACATCGACTTGATGTCGACCAGATCCCGTAGCACGCCAAGATGGCGTGTGGGGCTTCTTTCGCAGTGGCCTCCATCCGCGAGGATCTGCTGCGGTAGTTCTTGCGTCAGCAACTCCATGGCGCGAGAGAGCCAGCGCTCGCCCCCTGGCAGGCAGGCACCCGCGATAGCCAGGCCGCGCAAGGCAAGTATGAGGTCCGCTCCCGAAAGGCCGGCGGGCAGCACACGGGCGAGCTTGGCAGCCTGGCGTGCCGCACTGTCAAGCATGGCCTGGCGAAACTCTATCTCGCCTGAACTTGCAAAGAAATCGTACTGTCCCATCCAGTGGGAGAGCCGACGACCGATGACAAGCGGATCCCAGGCAGGTTCGCTCCATCTGGAACCATAGGCCTCTATCCACTCGGCGGTCAGCGTGCGTGCCAGCCGGCGTGCCGCATCGCCATTACAAGCCCGTAGATCGCGCAGCCAGGCAAAGCCGTGCAACTCCGTTAGCCAGTCCTTGCCTGCTTCTGGAGTGCGCCACACGGAGTGGGGGTTCAAGATTGTCTGGCCGCTAAATCTGAAGCGACCCTCGACCAAGGCTGCGCCTTGTGCCGCATCGCCTGGCCAGGGATCCGGGGGAAGCGTAAGAGGTTGCGCCGCACGACATCCCGGCAGGAGCCTGACAGAGAAGGGAAGCGCGAGAAGCGGTCGCCGCAGTCGATAGGCGATGCGGCCCAGCAGGAGACCGCGGGGCATCGCTCTCAAGGCGGCAAGATGGTCGAGCAGGCCAGGGTCCGGACGAACGTTCTGGCTCCGGCGCGTCAAAGTCGCGCCATCAGGATCGGGAGGCGACGTAGGAGCGTCGGCCACCTCGGTCACCGGATCAGTACTGCCCACGCAGGCGGCGGATGTTATCGGCGTAGGCTGCCGCCCCGCCGCGGAAGGTCGCCGTGCCTGCGACCAGCACATCAGCCCCAGCATCGACCGCCTGTCGGGCGGTTTCCCCGTTGATGCCGCCATCCACTTCCAGATCGATCGGTTTGCCGAGTGCATCGATCCGCTTGCGCACTGCTTCTATCTTGGGCAGTGCGCTGGGAATGAAGGACTGCCCGCCAAAGCCGGGATTCACGCTCATGATGAGCACGAGATCGATATCTTCCAGAATGGGATCCAGCACCTCGACGGGGGTGGCTGGGTTCAGAGATACCCCGGCTTTCTTCCCCTGAGCCTTGATGAGTTGGAGCGTCCGATGGAGGTGCGGTCCCGCTTCCGGGTGCACCGTAATGATATCGGCCCCTGCTTCTGCAAAGGCGACAATGTAGGGGTCTGCCGGCGCGATCATCAGGTGGACGTCGAAGGGGAGGTCACTGTGCGGTCGCAAGGCCTGCACTACCTGCGGACCGATCGTGATGTTGGGGACGAAGTGACCGTCCATGACGTCAACGTGGATGTAGTCGGCGCCGGCTTGGGTAACCGCGGCCACTTCCTCGCCCAAGCGGGCGAAATCAGCAGATAGAATGGAGGGGGAAATGCGAAGGGGCTGACGCATAAGGTTTACCTATCAGCAAGGTCTATGAAGGTCAAAGTCGTCGCAGCCGGCACATATAAAAGCCGTCCATGCCACCAGTTTCGCCCCAGAAGCTCGGCTGTGTTCGCAAACCCCCCGTCTCATCAGCGGCTTCTCGCGGCAGGCCGAAGTCCTCGAAGGCAACCGCTTCAACGCGGAACGGCGCGCCTTTGTTCAGGAATGCGCTAATTCGTGCGGGACCTTCTTCAGGAAGCAACGAACAGACGGAATAGACGAGGCGCCCACCTTGCTTGACAAGCTTCGCGGCGTTCTCCAACAGACAGTCTTGGAGCCGCACCAGTTTCTCGAGCTCGTCCGGGCGACGATGAAGGGCGACATCCGGGTGTCGCCGCAGAGTTCCCGTGGCACTGCAGGGTGCATCCAGCAGAACGCCATTCAGCGATTCCGGTGGCTGCCATAGGCTTGCATCAGCGACGACGCAGGCAGCGCTGAGCTGCGTTCGCACCAGATTTTCTTGCACCAGCTCCAGGCGTTTGGGGTGCAGCTCTACCGCGAATACCTCCGCACCTGCGGCGGCCAGCTGCAGCGTCTTGCCTCCGGGAGCCGAGCAAAGATCAGCGATGACCTCCCCTGGCTGTGGGGCGAGGAGGCGTGCCGGAAGAGAGGCCGCGGCATCCTGGACCCACCAGGCACCCTCCGCAAAACCGGCAAGCTGCCTGATGTCTCCAGCGCCTCTCGACAACCGCAAACTTCCGTTCGGCAAGCGGGTGGCGTCGAGTTTTTGCGCCCATTCATCTGCCGTGTCTGGATCTCGTAGCGTCAGGTCGATGGGAGGATCGCTCCGCTGAACCTGCGTGATAGCGCGCGTTTCCGCCTCCCCATAGGTCTGGACGAGCCTGTTCCAGAGCCAGCCTGGGAGCGCTAGTTTGTCCAGATCGAGGTCCTTCAGAATCGCGCTGCCCTTCACCCCGACCCGACGCAATACCGCGTTCACCAGGCCGGCCAGGCCCTCGAAGCCTGCGGCCTTCGCCAGGGCGACGCTCGTCGCCACGGCCGCGTGGGGCGGTGTCTCGAGAAACAGGAGCTGTGCTGTGCCTAGCCGGAGAACATCCTGGAGTCGCTCTCTTTTGCCGCGTAGGGGGCGCTCCAGAAAGGAAGCCAGCACTGCATCTATTTCGCCAAGCCGCCGGATGACGGTGGTGACCAGCAGCCGGACAAAGGCGCGATCACGGCTGCTTAGCTCGCTTAGCCGGCCATCGCTGCTGAAGGCCTCATCCAGGGGGCGCCCCTTGCGCAGAACGGCGTCAAGAACGTCCAGGCTGATACGGCGCGGATTGGGGAGGGACATGACCGGTGGTTACCGCGATCCAGTGGACGCGTCGTCGCCGGTCCAGAACTCCGGCCAGAGGCGCTGTACGACCGGACCGTCGGCTGAAAAGGCGTGGCAGGTGTTCAGGAGGCGCGGGCGCTTGCCGGGTGTTGCGGGCTTGTTGGACTTCTTTTGAAGCATGGGAATGATGGTCTGGAAGGCTACCGTGCCGATGGCCATCAGCATTTCGGTGATATGGGTGCAGCCCTCGGTTCCACCCAGTTCCCGCTTCAGGAGGTCGCGCCAGCCCGGCGCAATCCGGGCGCCGATCAGCTTCCTGTAGTTCGGTGTCGCCCCCGGGCAGATCGCGAAGGGCGACGAATCGGTCACGGCGTGGATATCGCGAATGACAAAATTGTCGTCGAGCGTGAGTCGCACGTGCATGTCATGCACCGGTGTTCCCGGTTCGATTTGCCCGCGATGCTCGTTAGCAAAGGCGTAGGTCTTGGTGTCGACAATCCGGCCTTCGATATCCCAGAGGCCATCGTCACGCTGATAGCCGCGGAAATCATACTGCCGATTGTGCAGCGGTTGACGCGCGGCCGGTTCGGGCAGCGGCATGGTAAGCATCTCCGGGGAAGCTTCAGGAGTTGCCGAACCTTAGGCTTCGCCGCCGAAGCGTCAAGTCAGTCAGCCCGTTCCATAGCCGGTGTCGAACAGCAGCATGTCGCGCTGGCGCAGGTCATCGGTGGTTTCGTCCAGAACGACCGCGAAGAGGTCGCGAATGGAAACCATCCCGACGATGTTTTGACCATCGACGACCGGCAGGTGCCTTACCCCATTGGCCCGCATGCGCTGCAGCGCTTCCGAGGCGGTGTCGTGGGGGTGCAGGGTGTAGGGGCGCGTGCTCATGGCGTCGCGGAGCTGGGTCACGGAAGGATCGAGCCCCGGCGCTACCACCCGACGTACGAGATCACGTTCAGTGAAAATGCCAATCAACGTGCTCTTGTCGCTGATCATCACGGCACTGATGCCGCGCTCTGCCATGATCCTTGTCGCTTCACGCACGGTGGTCTCTGGCGAAAGTATCGTCAATTCCTGGTTGGAGACGATATCGGGAACGATGCGGAGCCGCATGCCTTCCTCCTGAACTCTGCCGGCGGATCTGCGCATCTCGCGCGCAGCAGCAGCCATTACCCATAAGAATGGGTTCGGTCCGGAAGTTTGGTCAAGAGGTGGCCGTTTCTGCCTCTTTTTCCTCATCAGACAGAGGCGTGATCTTGAGCAGCGTGATCTGATTACGCTGCCGTCCCAGAATCTCGAAGCGGAAGCCATGGAAGGAGAAGGTCTGCCCCACGTCCGGGATCAGCCGCGCCTCATGGAGGACAAGGCCGGCAATGGTTGATGCCTCTTCATCCGGCAGGCGCCAGTCGCAACGCCGGTTGAGATCGCGGATCGTCACGGTCCCTGCCACGATCGCAGTCCCGTCCTGCAGCAGATCTACGCCCTCCACTCCAATATCAGTCTCGTCCGAGATATCCCCGACAATCTCCTCCAGAATGTCTTCAAGGGTCACGATGCCAAGCATTTCCCCGTATTCATCAACCACGATTGCGATGTGTTCCTTGCGAGCTCGAAAAGCCTGAAGCTGCGACAGGAGGTCGGTCGAATCCGGGATGAACCAGGGCTTGCCGGCGATGGCCATGACGTCGAGGCTGCTCACGTCGCCTTCGGCAGCCTGCACGGCGCGAAAGAGGGCCTTGACGTGCAAGACGCCCACGATGTTTTCGGGAGTTTGGCGCCAGAGCGGTAGCCGCGTGTAGGGGCTGTTCATGACGAGCTGCATCAGATCTTCTGGCTTTTCGTCGACGTTGATCGTCAGGACGTTGCGCCGATGCACCATAATGTCCGCAACTTCCACATCGGCTAAATCCAGGATCGAGCGCATCATCTCACGCTCGTGACGCACTTCTTCGTCGTCTTCACCCTGATGCAGATCAATCGCGCCGCGCAGCTCCTCCTCCCACCGCTCGGCATCGGATTCGGAGCTGGGGCCGGCCCCCACGCTCCTGAGAACAAGCGCGACGAACCACTGAACGACTTGCACGACCGGGCTGAGCAGCAGCACGACCACCTGAATGGGACGTGCCACGAAAAGTGCAAAGCGATCGGCGTGATAGAGCGCTAAGGTTTTCGGCAGGACTTCGGAGAAGATGAGGACCAAGGCGGTCATGAGGAGCGTGGCATAGGCTACGCCTGCCTCTCCCACGAGAGAGATCAGCAGGGAGGTCGCGAGCGCCGACGCCAGAATGTTTACCAGGTTGTTGCCGAGAAGAATGGCGCCGATCAACCGCTCCTTGCGCTCCCACAGGGTATGCACCGCTTCGGCGCGCTTGTCCCCCTGGTTTAACAGGCGGTGCATCCGCGGGCGGGATGCCGCGGTAAGCGCGGTTTCTGAGCCGGAGAAAAAACCGGAAAGGATCATCAAGACAAGAATGGCGATGGTCGTGAGGATGAGTGCGCTGTCCATCGTCGACTCGATCAGTGGAAGGCGGGAGGGGGCGGCCGGATCAGGAAACCACAGTGGAAGAGGCTTCCGGATAAATCTCGGAAATTCGCTCTGCCAACAGATGCTCGACGTCGCTTTCGGCCACCTCGTCGACCGTGCAAGCGTCACCGATGGCGCGTGCCAGAACAAAGGTCAGGCGGCCGTCTTTTGCCTTCTTGTCACGCCGCATATGCTCGATCAGGCGCTGTGGTTCCCAGGCCCGGCTGCAGAGACGCTCGAACCCGGTGGGAAGATCGAGGGCAGCCAAATGACGCCGCACTCGATCCGCTTCCTCAGCGGCGCACAGGCCCAATTGGGCGGAAAGCTCGAACGCTAGAACCATGCCGATGGCGACGGCCTCCCCATGCAGGAGATCGTCTCCATAGCCACACTCAGCTTCGAGAGCATGTCCGAAGGTATGTCCCAGGTTCAAGAGTTGGCGCTGACCGCGTTCGCGTTCGTCTGCCGCAACGACTTCCGCCTTCATGGCGCAAGCACGGTAAATCGCTTTGCGGCGGGCTTGAGCATCGCCCTCGATCAACAAGCGACCGTGACCTTCAAGCCAATTGAAGAAACTAGCATCTCCCAGAAGGCCGCACTTCACGATCTCCGCGTAGCCGGCGAGCAATTGCCGCTGAGGTAGGGTGGTGAGAACACTGGTATCTGCCAGAACGAGCCGTGGCTGATGAAAGGCGCCAACCAAATTCTTGCCGGTAGAGGTGTTGATGCCGGTCTTCCCGCCCACGGAGCTGTCCACCTGGGAGAGGAGCGTGGTTGGGATCTGCACGAAGTCGATGCCGCGGAGCAGAATTGCGGCGGCAAACCCGCATAGGTCGCCGACCACGCCGCCGCCAAGCGCTACAAGGGTGGTACGCCGATCGATGCCTGCCTGAAGGAGATCTTCACAAAGACTCGCGAGGGAATTGAAGCTCTTGCTCCCCTCTCCGGCGGGCACCACGAAGGTCTGGTGCTGAATAGCGGCCGCATCGAAGGCGCGCTGCAGCGTCGGCAAATGAAGGTCTCTCACCGCCGTATCGGTCACGATCAAGACCCGGGGACTGTGTAGCAGTGGCCGCAGGTGTTCCCCGGCCCGCCCGATCAGCCCTTCGCCGATGCGAACGTCATAGCTACGATCACCCAGCCCAACGACCAGGGTTTCATGACCGCTCAAGTGCCTCTCCTTTTGCTTTCGTCTCTCCTGGATAACCCGAGGCGGCAAGCGCTCGCAGAACCCTCTCCACTGTAGCTTCCGGCGGTCCATCCTGGCTTTCGACCGTGAGGTCAGCGAGAGCATAGACCGGGTGACGACGTTCGATCAGGTTAGCGAGTATCTGGCGCGGGTCGCCTTGTCTCAGGAGGGGGCGGTTGTCGCGGCGAGCTGTACGCCGGACCAGCACCTCCAATTCGGCCTTCAACCAGATGGTCAGTGCATTTTCGCCAATAGCCGCGCGCGTCTCAGGATCCATGTAGGCGCCGCCGCCGGTGGCGATGACATGCGGCTGCTCCATATCCAGAAGGCGTTTGATGACGCGCCTTTCCCCTTCGCGAAAAGCGGTCTCTCCATGAAGCTCGAAAATATCCGGAATGCTGCAGCCAGCAGCCTTTTCTATCTCGGTATCGGCATCGACAAAGCGCCAGTTCAGCCGTGCTGCGAGTCGGCGGCCAATACAGGATTTACCGGCCCCCATAAGCCCGACAAGAACGAGATGACGCTGTACCGACTTAGCCATCGGATTTAGGTTATCTATGCTCATGGAGATCATAACAGCTTCCCGCAAAAGGAGGTGCGACCTCTGCGAGCAGGTGTCGTACGTTGCACAGCAGGAACGCGATGCCTATTTTTCAGCGGTAGTTGCCGCGATTTCGCCATGGTCGAAGCTTATCACCTTCGTTGGGGTTGGGGGCAAGACCGCTCGCTGCTTTGTACTGATTGGCACATCCGCACTTTCGGGTACGCACTCCGACAGCGTTTTGGTTCAAGCCACGGGAAAAGGTAATGGCTCGGGTAGGTATTTTCCTTGCGCTTCTTTTGTTGGTTGCGCTGATCGGCGCGGGTGCCGCGTTGCTTTTTGTAGAGGTGACGCCTCCCACGCAGACGATCGAGAAGGCTGTTCCAGATGATCGCCTCGGCAGCTAGCCGTCTGGCGGCTGCCGGCGTTGCGGGAGTTCTGCTGTTAAGCAATCCCGTTACAGCCCAAGCCCCCGGACAACCGCGCCAACTTTTCCCGCAGGGTGGATCGACCACTGCGCCCACGCCACAAAGCGGCCCCCAGGAGTTCCGCGCTCCGCTCCTGCAAGAGGAGGGAGCTGGTCAGGGCCGGGAGGCCGAAATGGGCGAACCTTGGCGGGAGCAGTCCGATAGTTTGACTGGATTGGGGGAAGGGCTGCCCGAGGAGGTGGAGCCTCACGCGCAGCAGATCCTGCGCGGCGGCATCCTGGTCGATGCGCTCGAGGGTGGTTTGCCAGAAACAAGTGGTATTCTGGAAGCCCGAGAGGGCGGACTCGGTCTCGATCTCTGGCAGGGAAGTGACCGGGACGAACTGATCCGCCTGATTCGGGTTTTGCCCGACAATCTGGAATCGCCGGCCTTACGCGACCTGGCACGCCGCCTGCTCCTCTCCACTGCTACACCACCGAGAGGCGGCGCCGGTTCCGCGGCGCCTGGAGAACTTTTGCGGGCCAGGGCGGAGCGGCTATACGCCTTGGGGGCGCATGAGGAGTTGCTCGAACTGCTGCAACGCTTGCCGCGAGAGGCGCGGGAAGACCCCGCTCTCGCTCGCTTGCATGTTGAAGTGGCGCTATTGACGCGGCAGCGAGCCGAGGCCTGCCGTGTCACGGCTGCGGGGATTGACGATTTTAATAACGATGCCTTCTGGCAGGAAGCGCTGATTTACTGCCAGATCAGAGAAGGGCAGGAGGCTGCGGCTAACCTCGGTCTGTCTCTACTTCGCGAGACAGGCGAAGGTGATCCACAGCTGTTGCAGCTGGCGGAAGCGGCGCTCGGATACCGGGATGTCGTGCAGCCGCGTGATGCCAATGCGCTGATCCTGGCGTATCTCGATGCCTTGGACGAGCCGCCATCGAGCGGCCTGATTGAACAGGCACCCTATGCCTTCCTCGGGGTTCTTGCGCAGCAGCTCACTCTCTCCTTTGATGAGCGCCTTCCGCTTGTCGAACGTGCCGTGCAGTTTGGCCTGCTTGAGCCTCGTAAACTGGCCGAAGCCTATGAGCGCCATCGCTTTAACGTGCAGCAACTGGGAGATCCGGCGGCCGCGGCTCGGGAGTCGGACGGATCGGCCGCGCGAGCGCTGCTCTACAAGGGAGCCTGGCGCGCAGGCTCAGCGGCTGAGAAACTGGAACTGCTGCAGGCTTTTCTTGAGCATAGTGCAGCTGAAGACCTGTCCCTTGCGGCACTTCAAGTAGCAAGCGATCTGGTCCTCGATATTCATCCCGACGGGGCTCTCGCACCTCATGCGCCTCTTATCGTGCGGGCGCTGTTGACGACCGGTCGTCTGGAGCAGGCGGCCGCATGGACGTCGCTCCTGCGAAGCTCCAGGGAAAAGAACCAGGAGGCGGGGGCAGCCTACGCTGAAGTCTGGCCACTTGCCCGCGTCGCTGGCATTGAGGCTGATGGTGCCTTAACACTGAATGCTTGGGAAGAGCTTCGGTCAGAGGCATTGGATGCAGGCCATCTTGCTGAAGAGAAGGCCTTCCTTCAGCTTTTGATCGACGCTCTGGAGGGGCGTGAGGCTGGCCGTACTTCAGCGTCGCTTTCACGTATCGGTGGCGCAGCGCCACCTTCTCCATCCGTGGTCTACGCTCTGCAGAGCGCGGCCGCGGCAGGTCGGCGTGGTGAAACCGCGCTCCTGGTGTTGCAGCTCCTGGGGAGTGGTGCTCTTACCGATGAGCACCCTCGGGCGCTTGCTGAATCCCTGTCGGCTTTGGCAGATGTCGGCCTTCGGGCAACGGCTCGAGCCATTGCAGTCGAGTCACTACTTGTTTTGAGAAACTGAGGAAATAGTAAAGCATGTCTGCTGTACGCAGGACCCCACGCCGTATTCCCGCCACTCAGGCTGACGGTCGTATCGATGCCTTCCTGGAGATGCTGGTGGCTGAACGTGGGGCCGCGCGCAATACGGTCGATGCCTATCGCCGCGATCTGCGCGACGCTTCGGCCTTTCTGGATACGCGGGACGTGAAGCTGGGCGGCGCCGAACCGGACGACCTGCGAGCCTACATGGCTCACCTCTCGGAAACGGGCTTGTCGCCGCGGACTGCGGCCCGTCGCCTTTCCGCCTTGCGGCAGTTCTTCAAGTTCATGCAGGAGGAAGGCTGGCGTGAAGAGGACCCGACCAGCCAGCTGGAGAGCCCCCAACAAGGCCGCCGGCTGCCTAAGGTTCTGACGGAACAGGAGGTCAATCGTCTGCTCGATGCTGCCAAGCGAAAGGGTGGACCGGAAGGCGTGCGCCTGGTCGCCCTTCTGGAAGTTCTCTATGCCACCGGACTACGTGTTTCCGAGCTGGTAGGGCTTCCATTCTCCGCAGTAGCACGCGACACCGACACGCTGTTGGTGCGCGGCAAGGGCGGCCGCGAGCGGATGATCCCACTCGGGGCGCCCGCACGAGAGGCTCTCGATGCTTACCGGAAAGTTCGCCAGCAATTCCTGAAGCGCGAAGAAGACGACCGTTGGCTCTTCCCGAGCCGAAGCGCCGGTGGACATCTGACCCGCCACCGCTTGGCACAGCTGCTGAAGGAACTGGCCGGTGATGCGGGCATCGATCCGGGCAAGGTTTCTCCACATGTATTGCGCCATGCCTTCGCCAGCCATCTGCTAGCGCACGGGGCGGATTTGCGGGCAGTCCAACAGATGCTGGGGCACGCGGATATCGCGACGACGCAGATCTACACTCATGTCGTGGACGAGCGGCTGAAGGCGCTCGTGCGGGATCGGCATCCGCTTGCCAAGCCAGCCGCGAACGATGCGGATGTTCAAGAGCCGCTGCCGACCGCCAAGCGCGCGGGAGAGCGTGGTTGATACTGGTATTACCACTTGGTAACTCTTGATGAAGAGGGGAGTTTTTCTCGCTCAGAAGAATGAAAGGATAGGGCCATGAGCTTCACGATCGTCGAACAGGCGACTGCCCGGCTGAACCGCAGCGAACTTGCGGTTCCCGGTAGCAACTACCGCTTTCTGGAGAAGGCTGCGGAAGCTACGGCTGACGTGATCTTCCTGGATCTCGAGGATGCGGTCGCGCCAGACGACAAGGCTCAGGCCCGCAAGAACATCATCAAGGCGCTCAACGAACTGGACTTCGGGAAGAAGACGGTCTCGGTTCGCATCAATGGCCTCGATACCCACTACATGTACCGCGACCTGGTGGATCTGATCGAACAGGGCGGCGAGCGCCTTGATCTGATCATGATCCCTAAGGTCGGCACGGCTGCCGATGTCTATGCCGTGGACATGCTGGTGACCCAGATCGAAGAGGCGGTCGGCCGCAAGAAGCGGCTCGGCTTCGAGATGATCATCGAGACCGCTCTCGGCATGGCGAACATCGACGCCATTGCCACTGCCTCCAAGCGCAACGAATCCCTTCAC
>JAJUFM010000100.1 GCA_029265995.1 Rhodospirillaceae bacterium
CGAAGTCTGGCTCGCCAGCGCCCAGGCCGATAACGTCTCGGCCAGCCGCCTTCAACTCGCGCGCCTTTGATGTGACGGCAATGGTAGGCGAAGGCTTGATGCGCGACAGTCGCGATGCCAGCACGGACATGATCTTTCCCCAGAGCAAGAGAGGCTGTGAACGGTTCTGCCGGAAGAGCTCCGACAGTGGAGCCAGCCTATCCCGCAGCCAGCGCGGCTTCAACGGCGTGCAGCAAAGAAAGGCCGCTATCCGGCCGAAGTAGTGGTCACTGCCAACGCTCGTTCCATTTGTCCGCGGCGCCTCGCGCGCAAGGGGCCGCGCCTCCGCTTCAGACCTGATAGTACAGGTAGATCGCCATACAGGCGGCAATGCCGACGATCAGATTCATCGGCACGCCGATCTTCAGGAAATCGACAAACTTGTAGTTGCCGGCAGCATAGACCAGCGTGTTGGTCTGATACCCAATAGGCGTGGCGAAACTCGCACTGCCCGCAAACATGACGGCGACCACAAGCGGCCGCGGGTCCTGGCCCATTTGCTGTGCCAAAACGATGGCGATGGGGGTCATGATGACCGCAACGGCACTGCTCGATATCAACTCTGTCAGCAACGAGGTCAGGAGATAGACAACGAGCAGCAGCGCCAGAGCCGACAAGCCTCCCAAAAGTGGGGTCAGCGCCCCTACGACCATCTCGACAGCGCCCGAGTGCTGCAAACCGATCCCGATGATCAGCATCGCGTAAATCAGCACGAGGATCCCGCCATCGATCGATTGCCAGGCTTCCTCAGCATCGATGCAGCGCAGGACAAGGATGGCTGCCACCGCCATCATCGCCAAAAGTCCGATGTCCATTCCCGCGAAGGCAGCAAGGCCCACGACGCCGGCCAAGGCGCCGATCGCGATGGGCGCACGGGTGCGTCGGAAGGCGCGCGCACTCGTGCGAGTGGTGGAGACGACATCGCCGCGATCGTTCATGCGATCGAGCACCTTGGCAGCACCCGCGACCAGCAAACGATCTGCCGCTCGTAGGCGAGCGCTGCCAAGGTCCTCGCCGGCAATGTGATTGTGGCGGTGAATGCCGAGCACGGCGATTCCCTCTGCCCCCAATCTCGAAGCTCGCAACGGCCGGCCAATCATGGAGCTGTTTGGCGCGAGAATGGCTTCTGCGACGACTTCCTCGTCTTCGTCCTCGTTCTCGCCGTTAATGGGGTTTGCGATGCTCATGGTGCCGACGCGCACCCCCTCGTGCTGTCGCAAGGTGAGCAATTCCGAGGAGGTTGCCATGAAGACGAGGCGGTCCCCGATGTTCAGCGTCTCCTCTTCGAGCGCCTCGCGCAGCATCTGGCCGCCACGCCGGATGCCAAGAAAGCGCAGGCCTGGAAGCTGAAATGCTGTCACCTCACCCAGTGGTGCCTCAGTAACTTCCCCCTCCCCCAGCACCGTCAATTCCGAGAGGTAGGGAAGCGAGGAACCATCCTCCTCCTCCTTCACCTCCTCCCGCCGAGGCAGCAGAAAACGGCCGAAGATGGCGAGGAAAAGACAGCCCGAGACACCGACGACAATACCGATCGGCGTAATTTCCAGGATGCCGAAGCGCTCCAACCCTGCTTCCCGCGCCACGCCGTCTACCAGCAGGTTGGTGGAGGTGCCGATCAGCGTCATGGTTCCCGACATCACCGCCACATAGGAGGCCGGGATCAGCAGCAGAGTTGAGGGAATGGAGAAAGTCTTGGCCAGGCGAAGAACAATCGGGATCAGGATCAGGACCAGGGGCGTGTTGTTGATGAAGCCGCCCAGTACCAGCACCCCGGCAAAGAGGCTCCCGATAGCGATCGCTGGCCGCTCGCCAGCCATGTCCAACAGTCGGCCGACAATCCTCTCCAGCACCCCCGTTCGAACCAGGGCGCCGGTAAGCACGAACATGGCCGCGATCGTCAGCGGCGCCGGGTTGGAGAAGGCCGAATAGGTTTGCTGCGGCGTGACCAGCCCCAGAGCGATGTACAGCGCAGCGCCTGCGCTCGCCACCACCTCTGGCGGATAGCGCTCCAGCGCAAAGCCAACGAAGGTGAGCAGCACGATCCCGATCGCGATCCAGGCGGCGTGGTCAGCCAGAACGCTATGCAACACAGGCCTTCTTCCTTCGGGGCAAAAGGCGTGCCACCCAGCACCCCATCAAGCGAGAAAACCCTCTTTCCCGAGGAAGTGACGCAGCAGGTCCCGCGCCGCGGCGGCTGGGGTCACCTCTCCCGCGGCTACGCCCCTCTCCGCCAGAGGAAGACGCTCAGCCACCTGCGGATCGGCCATGAAGGCAGCGCGCAGTTCCTCCTCGATCTCTGACCACATCCAGGCCTTTGCCTGCTCGGCCCGCCGCGCCGCCAGGCCAGCTTCGCCCAAAACCTCCCGGTGCTTCAAAATAGCCTTCCAGACGCTTTCGAGGCCCTGTTTCTCCAGCGCGGAAACCTCCAGAACCGGCACTTTCCAGTTTTCCGTCAGAGGGCGCAGCATTCTAAGCGCGCTGCGGTACTCGGCTGCAGCACGCCTCGCGGCGGAGCGCATGTCTCCATCAGCCTTGTTCACGATGACCAGTTCGGCCAGCTCAACGATGCCCTTCTTGATCCCCTGTAACTCGTCTCCCCCGCCCGGCAGTAGCAGGAGTGCGAAGAGGTCCACCATCTCCGCAACCGCCGTTTCAGATTGCCCGACCCCAACGGTTTCGACGATGCCGACGTCGTAGCCCGCGGCCTCACACAGCAGCAGGGCCTCGCGGGTGCGTCTTGCAACCCCCCCGAGCGAACGGCCAGCGGGCGAGGGGCGAATGAAGGCGGCCGGCGAGCGGGACAAGAGCTCCATTCGCGTTTTGTCGCCGAGAATGGATCCGCCGGCCCGGCGCGAAGAGGGATCGACAGCCAGGACTGCGACCCGCCGGCCCTGTTCGATGAGGTGAAGGCCGAAGGCTTCAATAAAGGTGGACTTGCCGACCCCCGGCACCCCGGAAATCCCTAGGCGCACCGCTTGGCCGGTGCGCGGAAGCACGCGCGCCAGCAGCTCGTCCGCCGCCGCTCGATGATCCGCGCGCGTCGACTCGATCAGCGTGATGGCCCGGGCGAGCGCCCGCCGGTCCCCCTCGACCAGACGCGCAGCCAGAACGTCCGTGTCCAGCGACTTCCCCTGCATATGGGCACCCTATCGGGGTTCTCGGGTCAACGAAAGCGCTTCACCACCCGCACGACACCGGGATCGTCGGGATTGCGCTCGGTCGTAAAGCCGAGATCGGCCGCCATTGTCAGCATCCGACGGTTATCCGTGAGAACATCGCCCCAAACCTCGTGGATGCCTCGTCTCTCGGCATAGTCTAGGATGCGTGTCATCAGCAGATAGCCGAGGCCTCGGCCCTTGAGATAGGACCGAATCGCCACCGCGTACTCCGCCGTACGATTATCGGGATCCCCCGCCACGGTGACCCAACCCCAAATTTCCTCCGGATTATCGGGATCGAGGCCTACCAGCGCCATTTCCCGATTGTAGTCGATCTGCGTCAGCCGCGCCGCTGCTTCATGGCTGAGGGCTGCCATGTGGGAGAAAAAGCGCATGCGGACGTCCTCTGGCGTCAGATGCTCGAAGGTCCGTTGCAGCGCCGGTTCGTCCTCTGGACGGATCGGTCGGATGCGGATCGGCGTGCCGTCCCGCAGCTCACCGACCTGTTCCAGGTGCTTGGGATAGGGGCGGATCGCCAGCCGATACTCTGGTCGCCGGTCGCGGGGAACCTCCGCCTCCGGCTTCACGCGCACGCGCGCGTCTAGAGCAATCGCCCCCTTGGCATCTGCCAGCAGGGGATTGATATCGACCTCTGCGATTTCAGCGAAATCGGCAGCCAGCTGCGAGAGGTTTACCAGCGCCAGCGCGATCGCGTCGATGTCCGCAGCTGGCCGGTCGCGGTACCCTTCAAGTAGCCGGAAGATCCGCGTCTCCTCCATGAGTGAGCGTGCCAACGCCAGGTTCAGGGGCGGCAGGGCAACTGCCTTGTCCCGAACCACCTCCACCGCGGTACCACCCTGGCCGAAGAGCACCACCGGCCCGAATTGCTGATCTTCCATCAGACCGAGGATCAGCTCGTGAGCACCGGGGCGGCGAACCATCTGCTGGACCGAAAAGCCCTCCACCTTCGCATCGGGGCGCAGTTCGCCGACCCTCTCCAGGATCCCCTCCGCCGCCGTGCGCACGGCTTCCGCGTTAAGGAGGTCCAGGCGCACCCCGCCGACGTCGCTCTTGTGGGTGATATCGTGGGAAAGGATCTTGAGGGCCACCGGGTAGCCGATCCGCTCGGCTGCCTGGAGCGCCGATTCCACGTCTGGCGCAATCTCCGTTTTCACGACAGGAATTCGATAGGCCGCCATGACCTCCTTGGCTTCCGGCTCGCTCAACCACTCCCGCCCTTCGGCCTGAGCCCGCTTGAGCAGGGCGGCCACCCGGGGACTGTCAGGCTCCCCCCTGTCAGGGATAGAGGGCGGAGTCTCCATCAGCTCCCGCTGGCTATGGCGATAGCGCACCAGATGCATGAACCCGCGAATGGCGCGTTCCGGCGTGTCATAGGTGGGAACTCCCGCCTCGCCGAATCGCCGGCGCGCTTCAAGAGGGGCCTGCTCGCCGAGCCAGTTCGTGAAGATCGGCGGCCGTCCGCGCCGCTTCCGCTTGGGGCCGAGGGTATCAATAACGGCCTGTGCTGCCGCGGTGGGATCCGCGACCGCGACAGGGCAGTGCATCGCAAGCACCGCATCCACTTCCGGCGCCTCGAGCAGTGCCTCCAAGGAACCTGCGTAGCGTTCCCCCGGAGCGTCGCCGATGATATCGACCGGGTTGCCGCGGCTCCAGGTCACGGGCAGCAAGGCATCCAGCTGCTTCAAGGTCTCAGGCGATAGCTCGGCGAGATGCCCGCCCTGGTCGATCAGGGCATCCGTCGCCAGAACGCCGAGACCGCCACCGTTGGTGAGAATGGCAAGGCGATCGCCGCCCTTGCGCGGCAGCGCCGTGGCGGTGGAAAGCGTTTGAGCTGCATCGAACAGCTCTTCCAGGGTGAAGACCCGCAAGGCGCCGGCGCGCCGGAAGGCGGCATCATAGACCTCATCGGAACCGGCAAGCGCCCCGGTGTGCGAGGTCGCCGCCTTGGCCCCCTCCGCGTGGCGGCCTCCCTTGATGACGATGACCGGCTTGGCCCGGGCGCAGGCCCGAGCGGCGGACATGAACTTGCGCGCATCGGTGATCGCTTCCGCATAGAGCAGGACGGCGCGCGTGGAAGGATCGACGGCTAGGTAGTCCAACATGTCGCCGAAGTCGACATCTGCCATGTCGCCCAGCGAGACCACGTGGGAAAAGCCGATGCCGCGGGGTGTCGCCCAATCCAGCATGGCGGTTACCATGGCGCCGGACTGAGTGACGAACGCAAGATCGCCCGCCAGAGCCTGGATATGGGAAAAGCTGCCATTCACCCCCTGCCTGGGCAGTGCGATACCGACGCAGTTCGGTCCCGTGACGCGCAAAGTGTAGGGCTTCGCGGCATCCAGCAGCTGCTGGCGCAATGCCAGCCCAGCCTGGCCCTGGCCGACATTAAAGCCCGCAGTGATGATGACAGCTCCGCGGGTCCCGCGCGCGCCGAGGGAATCGATAATGCTCGGCACCGTATGTGCCGGTGTAGCGATAATGGCCAGATCCGGCGCCTCTGGCAGGGCGTCGACATCGGGATAGGCCAGCACCCCCTCAATCGCCCTCTCGCGCGGGTTGACCGGCATGATCGGCCCCTGGAATCCCGCGTGGAAGAGATTGCGGGCAACCACTTGGCCGACCGACCCGCTCCTTCGGCTCGCGCCCACCAGCGCGATTGATCGGGGCTTGAAGATGGCGTCGAGGTTCCGGGTCGTCATTGCAAGCAGCCCTCGTAAGGAATGATCAGGTCAGTGCGGCTCGATACGCTTTCACTGCATCGGCGTCGAATGCACAGAGGAAAATGCGCCGGGGCTGCTTGTGCTCCCGGATCCAGTCCCGGATGGTTCCTACAGCTACCGCGGTCGCCTCTTCCAGAGGATAGCCGTAAATGCCGGTGGAAATGGCCGGGAAGGCGATGCTGTCAAGCTGGTGCTCAGCCGCAAGCCTCAGTGCGCTGCGGTAAGCGCCTGCGAGAAGAGCGGCTTCATCCTGGTCGCCGCCGCGCCAGACGGGCCCCACGGCGTGGATCACACAGCGTGCTGGCAGCCTGAACCCAGGCGTGATGCGCGCCTCCCCAACTGGACAGCCTCCGAGGGCCAGGCAGGCTTCCTCCAGTCCCGGACCGGCAGCCCGATGGATGGCGCCGCAGACACCACCGCCCGGCAGCAAGCGGTCATTGGCCGCGTTGACGATGGCGTCCACCTCCAGCCCGGTGATGTCGCCCTCGACGATTTCAATTCGGGCGTCGCTCATGGCCCTAGCTTAACCGGAATCGGAAAGCGGCGTCACCCCGGCGCGCTGCCTTGTACTTGCGCCTGGGCCGGCCTTGGTTTTGCGCCCTCTGGGAACATCTTCATGATGATCAGCAGCAGCGGCAGCCCCAGCAGGGCAACGCCCGCGGTGATCGCAAAGAAGGTCGCCCAGTCACCGTCCAGCCCATCTACCATTGCCCCGGCAGAGGCGGAGAACCAAATGCGGGCCAAATTACCGAGAGACGCCAGCAGAGCATACTGCGTCGCCGTATAGGCCACATTGCAGAGACTGGAGAGGTAGGCCACAAAGGCCACCGTCGCGAGCCCTCCGGTAAAGTTGTCCGCCACGACGGCCAGGGTGAAGATCGTCATGCTCTGGCCAGAAGCGGCGAGCCAGGAATAAATGAGATTGGTCAGCGCCGCGGAAAGGCCGCCGACGAACAGGGCCTTCAAGGTGCCGAGCCGGTAGACGAGGAAGCCGCCGATCAGAATCCCGATGGCATTGGCGCCGAGGCCGAAGACCTTGCTGACGTCGGCGATCTGCACCAGGTCAAAGCCCATTTCCCTGTAGAAGACGCTGGCCATGCGCCCGAGCAGGGCATCGCCTAGCTTGAAGACAAAGATGAAGATCAGAATGAGGAGCCAGCCGCGCCGAGTCATGAAATCCAGGAAGGGTGCGACAGCCGCCACATAGAGCCAGCTGAGGCCCGCGCCCAGCTTCGGGCCCGCGAGGCGCTCGATCCAGCCGGCGGCGCGCCGTTCATGCTCCACCGTCTCCGCGGGCGGCCGGAAAGGTGGTTCCGGCGAAAGGAGGATCGCGAGCATGCCGACCCCGACCGCCAGGGCCAGCACTAGATAAGCCATGTTCCAGCCAAAGGCTGCCGCGAGGTAGAGGCCGCCAGCGCCGCCCACCAAGGTGCCGCCCAGGTGCCACCCCCAGATTGCCGCCGCTGAGCCAGCGCCATACTTCTCAGGCTCGAGCACATCGATGCGGTAGGCATCGATCACCACGTCCTGGGTCGCGGAACTGGTGGTGACCAGAAGCGCGGCCAGCGCCATCAGGAAGAGATTGTTGGCCGGGTCCGTGAGCGACATAACGACCAGCGCCGCCATCAACCAGAGCTGGGTAAAGAGCGCCCAGCCGCGCCGTCGCCCGAAGCGCCGCGTCAGGAAAGGCAGCGGCAGGCGATCGACCAGAGGCGCCCAAAGGAAGTTGATGGCGTAGGGGGTGGCGACTAGCGCGAAAAGGCCGATGTCCGTTCGGCTGACCCCGGTATCGCTCAGCCAGATCGAAAGGTTGGAGAAAACCAGCGGCGCCGGCAGCCCGCTTGCAAAGCCGAGACACAGGATCGTCGCGATCCGGCGGTCGGCGTAAACCCGGAGGCTGTCAAGCCAGTCATGAAAGAGAGCGCTCATGGCCGCGGACATTACAGGTGGGCGCGGCGTTGGGGGAAGCGGGAATACAGCATTTCTCGCCACGTTCCCCCTGCCGTTTTCCAGGTCGTCCTGTGCCCCTCACCGCGCTGATTGGAGATGGACCGCCCGTCGGACGCAGCGCGATACCCACCCAATCCGTCATTGCGAGGAGGGCGTAGCCCGACGCGGCAATCCATGCGGAAGCCTCACGGGCCGCCTGCGTATCGGGATGGCTTCTGTTGAGCCGTAGGGAGCGCTCGCGATGACGAGGTGGGGACTGAAGCACATCAAGAGCGATCGGCCGAACAGGCGCGGCAATGCAACGTGAGGCGCTTCTTGCACCTGCGCATGGATCGCCACGCCGCTGTGCGGCTCGCGATGACGAGGGTGTTAATGTCCATTAAGACGAAGCGAAGGATGACGTTGAAAAGGACAACTGACCGGTCACGCACAAAAAAAGGGGGCGCGGCAATTGCTTGCCGCGCCCCTTATGACAGGTCCCTACGCTGCTTCGCGGTTCAGCTTGCGCAGGACGTAGTGGAGGATACCGCCGTGGCGGTAGTATTCTACCTCATCCGCCGTATCGATCCGGCACAGGAGCTTGATTTCCTGGCTGCTGCCATCTGCGCGGTGAATGCGGCAGGTGATGTCCATCCGAGGCCGGATGCCGCCGGCAAAACCTTCGATGTCGAAGGTCTCGTCGCCGGTCAGGCCGAGCGTCTCCCGGCTCATTCCCTCCGGGAACTGCAGGGGCATGATCCCCATGCCGACCAGGTTGGAGCGGTGGATCCGCTCAAAGGACTCGGCAACCACGGCCTTGACGCCGAGTAGCCGCGTACCCTTCGCCGCCCAGTCGCGGGACGAGCCGGTGCCGTACTCCTTGCCGGCGAGAACCACCAGCGGCACGCCCTCTTCCTGATAGCGCATGGCGGCATCATAGATCGGCATGACTTCGCCGGAGGGGCAGTGGCGGGTGAAGCCGCCTTCCACGCCTTCCACCATCTCGTTGCGGATGCGAATGTTGGCGAAGGTGCCCCGCATCATCACCTCGTGGTTGCCGCGCCGCGAGCCGTAGGAATTGAACTCGTGCGGCCGCACCTGATAGCTCATCAGGTAGAGGCCGGCGGGGCTGTCACGACGGATGGCACCGGCCGGCGAGATGTGGTCGGTGGTGATCGAGTCGCCGAGCAGGGCCAGCGCGCGAGCCCCCTTCACCTCTTCGTAAGGCTGTGGCTCCGGGGTCAGATCTTCGAAGAAGGGAGGGAAGCGCACATAGGTGCTTCCTTCGTCCCACTGATAGGTGGTGCCGGTGGACGTCTTGATGTTCTGCCACTGGGGCGGCCCCTCGAAAACGTTCGCGTAGCGGCTCCGGTACATTTCCGGAGTCAGGGCCTTTTCAATGACCGCTTCGACTTCCTGACTGCTTGGCCAGATGTCCTTCAGATAGACCGGCTTACCGTCTGAGCCAGTGCCCAACGGCTCCTTCATCAGGTCAATGGTGGTGTTTCCCGCAATCGCGTAGGCAACCACCAGCGGCGGCGAAGCCAGGTAGTTGAGGCGAGTCTGCGGGTTGATCCGGCCCTCGAAGTTGCGGTTGCCGGAAAGCACTGCGGCCACGTGCAGGTCACCGGCGTCGATGGCATCTCCGATCGGTTCAGGCAGAGGCCCGGAGTTGCCGATGCAAGTGGTGCAGCCGTAGCCGACCAGGCCGAAGCCCAGGGCGTCGAGATCATCCTGCAGGCCGGCCGCCTCCAGGTAGTCGGTCACTACCTGGCTGCCCGGCGCTAGGGAGGTCTTGACCCACGGCTTGACGCTCAGGCCCTTTTCCCGCGCCTTGCGGGCGACAAGGCCGGCGCCCACCAGCACCGAGGGATTGGAGGTATTGGTGCAGGAGGTGATGGCAGCGATGACCACCGCACCGTTCTGCAGCTTGTAGTCCTCGCCCTCGACCTCGGCCGCATTGTCGGGTTCCACCCCGGCATCGCGGATCGTCTCGATGGCATTGGCGGCCAGGCCGGAAAGCGGCACGCGGTCCTGCGGACGCTTGGGGCCAGCGAGCGAAGGCTCCACGCTGTTCAGGTCGAGCTCGAGGGTCTCGCTGAAGAGCGGGTCCGGCCCGTTGTCCTCGCGCCACATGCCTTGAGCACGCGCATAGGCCTCCACCAGTTCGACCTGCTCCGCGTCACGCCCGGTAAAGGTCATGTAGCGGAGGGTTTCCTGATCGATCGGGAAGAAGCCACAGGTCGCGCCGTATTCCGGCGCCATGTTCGCGATGGTCGCACGGTCCGCCAGCGTCAGGTGCTTGAGGCCGGGTCCGTAGAACTCGACGAACTTACCGACGACGCCCTGTTTGCGCAGCATCTCGGTGACCGTGAGGACCAGGTCGGTGGCCGTGGAGCCTTCCCGAAGTTCGCCCGTCAGCCGGACGCCTACGACCTCCGGCAGCAGCATGGAGATCGGCTGCCCCAGCATGGCGGCTTCCGCCTCGATCCCGCCGACGCCCCAGCCCAGAACGGCCAGAGCGTTGACCATGGTCGTGTGGCTGTCGGTGCCCACCAGTGTATCGGGATAGGCGATCTTCCGCCCCTCGGACTCGCTGCTCCAGACCACTTTGGCGAGGTACTCCAGGTTCACCTGGTGGCAAATGCCGGTGCCCGGCGGCACAACCCTGAAATTGTGGAAGGCGGTCGCACCCCAGCGAAGGAAGGCGTAGCGTTCGCCATTGCGCTCAAATTCCTGGTCCACGTTGTGCATGAAAGCCTGTGGCGTGCCGAACTCGTCGACCATTACCGAGTGGTCGATCACCAGGTCCACGGGCGACAGCGGATTGATCTTCTGCGGATCGCCGCCCAACTGGCTCATGGCTTCGCGCATGGCCGCCAGGTCGACCACCGCCGGGACGCCGGTGAAGTCCTGCATCAGCACCCGGGCGGGGCGATAGGCAATTTCACGGCTGGAGCTGCGCTTCTCCTGCCAGGCCGCAACGGCCTTGATGTCGTCAACGGTGACAGTACTACCGTCTTCAAAGCGTAGAAGGTTCTCCAGGAGAACCTTGAGGGAAAAAGGCAGGCGACTGATGTCGCCGATCTGCTCGGCCGCAGCCTCGAGACTGAAATAGTCGTAGCTGCCCGCCTTGACGTTCAACGTGCGCCGGGTTTTCAGGCTGTCCTGTCCAGGGGTCACCGGATCTCTCCTTTGCCGTGCCGGTCGGCACGGGAGGCCGCGCCAAGACCGGCGGTTGTGGGTCGCTTCCACCGCTGACTCTCCGCCCACAAGGGCCAATTGCAGCGGGCCTAGCGCCCCGCGACCGGTAGCGACCATGTCTGCGGGAAACCGCTTGAAGTGTGGCCAATATATACGCCGTCGCCCCGTCGGAGCCAAGGCCCAGGCTGCCGCCAGGGTGACCCACCTGGAAGCTTTGCCAACAGGATGAATGGAGAAGATATCCGCCGGTATCGAAAGGCGAGTTGATTGCCCGCATACCTCCGGATGCGGAGGAAAAGTGAACTCCTTGGTTGCGTGAGGCGCTCACTGGGTTAGCATAATGCCTGTTCGTCGCTTGCGCGCATCGGTACGAAGGTTCGCTAAGAGC
>JAJUFM010000090.1 GCA_029265995.1 Rhodospirillaceae bacterium
AATCGCCACGTACTCCACCGCGTGAGCGGCGCAAACCCGCATCTCGTTCTGCCCGCCGGCTGGTACTTTGTAGCCGCCGATTTCGATGGACGCCGCCTAACCCATACTATCGAAGTGGGAGCCGGTACCCGCTTCGATTACACCCTGGTTCAACAGGACTAAGAGCCCTCTCGCTTTAGCAACCCGCCTCTGTCCTTGGACAGAAGCGAGCTGCTATGGCGTTTACTTCAGCGATATTGGTCGAGGCTCGTCTCACGGAAGGCGTCGAGCTCTGAAAGGCGATCGCACAGAGCGCTCAACCGTGGGCAGGGTGTCTTCTCTAGAAAGTTCTGGGCCATAAAGCGGACGAAGTCGTAAACGACTGCCGCAGTGATGTCGGCCTGGGTCATGCTGTTGCCGACATACCATTCCCGATCCTGCAATGCCTCCTCGAGGGCTGTAAGACCCCCGGCCGCCTGACCCGAAAGGCGTCCCAACCATCTTTCGCTGATGTGTTCAGGGTCCCGTATCGCTGGATTTCGCTCATAGGTGTAGACAACGGTCTTGTCGGCGACGCCAAGAGCATGATGAACGATGCGCAGGGCACTGCGCCGCTCCGCTCCTGCTCGCGGCATCAAGGCGCGATCACCCGCAAGTTCATCCAAATGGTCCAGGATGGCCGAGCTGTCGATCAAGGTTTCACCTTCGCCCAGATGCAGGGCCGGAACCCGCCCGAGCTTGTTGTACTGGCGAATCTCATCCAACTGAGTCGCGGTAGAGTATTCGGCACGCTCGAAAGCCATGCCATAGAGCTTGAGCGTGATCGCGCAACGCCGAACGAAGGGTGAGAGGTCGCGTCCGATGAGAAGCATCCTTTGCCTCTTGAGCTTGGGGTGGGGTACTTCCGGAAAACGAGGTTCATCCGCTTGTTAAAGCAGCTTGCGCAAGATTGGAATCACGTTCGTAGAACCAAGAACCTGGAGCAGGTCCAGCGCGTCAGATGCGAAAGGCGACGGTCGTGACGTGATCCGAGCTAGCCGTATACCTCTTCGAAAAGGGCTTCGTAATCTTCCCGGTTAACCGGTCTTGGGTTGGTCGCGTTGCTGTGATCGGCGAGGGCGCCCTCCACCATGGTCGGCAGAGCTTCGCGCGGCAGTCCCATCTCCTTGAGATTGGCGGGCAGGCCAAGGTCCGCGTTCAGGCGCTCAATGGCTTCTGGAAGGTTGTCTTCCGGCGCCAGTCCCATCGCCTCTGCAAGTCGATGGTACTTGTCACCGACGTGGCCGGCGTTGAAGCGCAGGACCGCGGGCAGGATCACGGCGTTCAGCGTCCCATGGTGGAGCCGAGGTTCCTGTATGCCACCGAGAGGATGCGACATGGCATGAACGGCTCCCAGACCCTTCTGGAAGGTGAGGCCGCCCATCACCGCAGCCCAGAGCATTTCGCGCCGCGCCTGGCGATCGGTCCCGTCCGCCACCGCCCGGCGGATGTTACGGGAGGCGCGTTTGAGGCCATCCAGAGCGATCGCCTCTGCTACCGGATTGTCCCGGGGGCTTAGGTAGGTCTCGATGCAGTGGGCGATGGCGTCCATGCCGGTGGCAGCCGTCAGCTGAGGCGGCAGGCCCAGGGTGAGCTCCGGATCGCAGATTGCAACACGCGGTATCAGGTGCGGGGACAGAAAGCCGAGCTTGCGTCCGTCTCTAAGGGTAAGAATGGCGCCCCGCCCCACCTCGCTGCCGGTGCCGGCGGTAGTTGGAATGGCAACCAGAGGGGCGACTGCGCGAGTAATCTTGTCCGCGCCTCCCAGGATCGCTGCGTAGTCTTCCAGAGGGGGGCGATGCGACGCCATGAGCGCCACGCCCTTACCCAGATCTATTGAAGAACCGCCGCCGAAGGCGATTACGGAATCGCAACCTGCAGAGGCATACGCTTGCAAGGCGGCGTCGACAGCATCCTCGGTCGGGTTCTCTGGCGTCTGATCGAAGATTGTGACGTTGATCGCCGGCGGCAGGACGTCCAGGGCGCGCTGAGCGAGGCCGAGTTGCACCAGGCCCGGATCGGTCACGAGCAGGGGGCGGGCCACGTCAAGCAGCTTTAACTCGTCTGCAAGAAGCTGCAAGGCACCGAAGTCGAACTGAATCCTCGTCAGATACTGCACCAAGGACACGGGCCCCTCCCTCCTTATGTTCTTCTCTTCTTCCGATGCTCGTATCGGATTATGGTGCAGTCTAGACTGGATTGCATGCAACCTGAACCATTCCCGGAAACGATGATTTTCTTAAAGCCATTCAACCACGAAATGGCAGAGCCTAAGCTTCGTCGAACAGTATTTTTTCACTGAGTCGCGATCGGCACTATCGGGGCCGATCAACTTTTGTTACTATCCCTTTCGTAAGGCCTCTCGGCCCGCGGCCAGAACCAGCTATCTTAAGCTTGATGGCTCGGCGCGGCGGCTCCGTTCCAGGGCCGGGTTGAGGGGGCGGGACAACGAGGTCCCCTGTCCCGTCCCCTCCTTATTTTGCCTTCCGGTCAACCCGCAGAGTCACCCTCGTCATTGAAGCTGAAGGCGGTGATCGCCTCCAGGAAGCTGTCGCCGTAGCGCTCCAGTTTGCTGACTCCGACGCCGGGAATGAGAGCCAACTCCGCATGGGATTTTGGAGGCGCCTTCACCATCTCGACCAGGGTCGCATCGTGGAAGATGATATAGGGGGGCACATTGGCCTGGCGCGCCAACTCGAGCCGCTTTTCGCGCAGGGCTTCAAAGAGCGCTTGTTCCCGCGGTGACTTCAATATGTGGGCGGCAGACGCACCGCGTGCTGCTGCAGCGGAACCGGCTTTCCGGCGAGCTCCGATCTCCTGGCGCAAGGCAACCTGTGTTTCCCCGCGTAGCACGGGACGGCTCTTCTCAGTAAGGCGAAGGGAGCCGTACCCGGCCAAGTCAATTTCGAGCAAGCCGAGGCTGACCAGTTGGCGGAGGATTGAGCGCCAGGCACTGGCGCTGAACTCTGCGCCGACACCGAAGGTCGGCAGGCGATCGTGCCCCGCTGCCTGAATCTTTTCCGTACCTCGCCCCAGGAGCAAGTCGATGATGTGGGCGCTGCCGTATCTCTGGCCGCTGCGATAGACCGCAGAGAGCGCCTTTTGTGCAGCGATCGTGCCGTCGAACGATTTGGGAGGCGAAAGGCAGGTATCGCAATTGCCGCAAGGCTCTCCGCTATCACCGAAATACTCCAGCAAGACCTGCCGTCGGCAGCGCGTTGTCTCGGCGTATCCCAGAAGCGCGTCAAGCTTCCGGTGTTCAAGCCGTTTCCGTTCCGCTGGCGCATTGCTTTCCTCGATCATGCGCCGGTGCTGTGCAATATCCTGAAGGCCGAAAAGCAGGAGCGTTTCAGCCGGTAAGCCATCCCGTCCCGCGCGACCGGTTTCTTGATAGTAGGATTCAAGGCTGCGCGGCGGGTCCAGATGTGCCACGAAGCGAACGTCCGGTTTGTCTATGCCCATGCCGAAAGCAATGGTGGCGGCGATCACCAGCCCTGGTTCCTTGAGAAAACGTTCCTGATGCCGGGCGCGTGTTTCTGCAGGCATGCCAGCGTGATAGGGCAGGGCAGAGATCCCTTCCCCCCTCAACCAAACTGCTGTCTCTTCGGTACGTGCCCGGGAGAGGCAGTAGACGATGCCGGCCTCGCGGCCCTGCGCCTTGATGAAATCCAGGAGCTGGCGGCGGCCGGAGCTCTTGGGCTGGACGCCATAGCGAATGTTCGGTCGGTCAAAGCCGCCCAGAAATATCCTTCCCTCTTGGAGTGACAGGCGGGTGACGATGTCTTGCCGCGTGGGAGCGTCCGCTGTTGCGGTCAGCGCCACGCGCGGGATCTCCGGAAACAACTCCGCCAGGACGCCCAGTCGGCGATATTCGGGCCGGAAGTCATGGCCCCACTCACTGATGCAGTGCGCTTCATCGATGGCGAAGAGAGCCAGGCGACGGCTCTTCAGCATCTGGAGAAAGCTGTCCATCATCAGCCGTTCCGGCGCCACGTAGAGCATGTCGAGGCGCCCTTCGTGCAAGGCCTGCAGAGCCTCACGGCTTTCGTCAGGAGGTTGTGCCGAGTTGAGCGCCGCGGCGCGCACATCAAGTTCTTGCAGGGCCGCTACCTGGTCCTGCATCAAAGCGATGAGCGGAGAAACAACGATGGCAGTTCCGGGTCGTGCAATCGCCGGGATCTGATAGCAGAGCGATTTGCCGCTGCCGGTTGGCATGACCACGAGGGCGTGGCCGCCCGCGCAGATCTGGTCCACGACCTCCGATTGCAATCCTCGGAAGGAGGAATAGCCGAAGGTCTGACGAAGGATGGTCAAGGGCTCGAGTGCGCTGTCAGGATTCGCCAAGGTTGTCATGTCCTGGGGCATAAACCTCCCGCTCTGGCTTGGCCAGCCGGCACAGGAACCAGTTGACCGCTTTCATGCCTCCTCTGCTATTCCGCCTTGGCGATAAGGGCTGTGCTCTTCGTTGATATAGTCGATTTCCCGCATCACCTGCCGTCGTTCCCGGCGAAGGAAGTCGGCAACGGCCCGTTCCAGGGCCGGATCCAAGATCAGATGCGCGCTCCAGGTTTCAGTGGCGAGGTAGCCGCGCTGAATCTTGTGTTCGCCCTGGGCGCCGGCCTCTACTCTTCGCAAGCCATGCGCAATAGCATAGTCGATGGCCTGATAGTAGCAGGTCTCAAAGTGCAGGAAGCGGTAGTCCTCTACACAGCCCCAGTTCCGTCCGTAGAGTGCGTCAGTGCCAAGCAAGTTCAATGCCCCAGCGACCGGCTTCCCATCTCGTTCGACGATGAAAAGCACGATCTTCTCTGCCATGCGCCGACCCAGCTCGTGGAAGAACTCGAGGTTCAAGTACGGCTGCCCCCATTTGCGATCCGCCGTGCTGAGATAGAAGTCGTAGAAGGCATCCCAGTGTTTGACCTCTAGCTCATCGCCTGAAAGCGCGCGGAAGGTGAGGCCCAAGTTCGCTGTTTTCGCCCGTTCCTTGCGAATTGCCTTACGCTTGCGGGAGGTCAGCGCGGAAAGGAAGTCGTCAAAGCTTCGATAGCTCCGGTTCTCCCAGTGATACTGCCGTCCGATGCGTTGCAAGAATCCAGCTTTGCCGAGCGCTTCCCACTCGTCCTGTTCAGGGAAGGTCACGTGGAGACTGGCGACGCCGTGACGACGCGCCACCTCCTGCAGCCCCGAGATCAGAAGAGCACGGATGCTTGCCTGATCAGCTCTGGGGTGAACCAGCAACCGTGGCCCTGTCACCGGCGTGAAGGGCACGCAGGCCTGCAGCTTCGGATAGTAGCGACCGCCAGCCTCTTCATAGGCGTCGGCCCAACCCCAATCGAACACATACTCGCCGTAGGAGTGGCCTTTGAGGTAAAGGGGGACAGCCCCGAGCAACTGCCCTTCGCTATTCCGTGCCAACAGATGTTGGGGGAGCCATCCGGTCTCGCGGGTGGCGCAGCCGGTCTCCTCAAGAGTGGTAAGAAAGGCGTGGGAGACGAAGGGGCAAGCCGCTCCGGCGCAGGCATCCCACTCCGCGGCAGAAACTTCCGCCAAGCGGTCAGTTACCATCAGCCGAACGGCATCGGCGCCATCAGGCATCTTGCTGTCTCTATCCTTACAGTTAAAGAGGTTTGGGCTTCACAAGCTGTACCATGGAAGATAGTGGCTTATGAGGCGGCGACGAACCGGAAAGGAGAAGCGTGGTCGAGCTCCAGGAAGAGGCATGGGTCGTGGTTCGCCGCTGCCGATTGCGGCGCGAGGCAGAACGCTATGCCTTGGTCCTGGCCGCGATGGGCATTTCAAGCCGCATCCACTTCGATGGCGAGCGAGTACTGCTTCTTGTCGCCAACGAGAATGCCGGCGCTGCCGATCGTGAGATCTTGACCTATGTGCGCGAGAATAGTCATCCCGCACCGCAGCCCCTCAAGATCCAGCCGACAAAAGATGCCTTGCTGGGGGTAGGGGCCTATCTCTGCTTGCTGCTTTTTTTCCATGGCGCCTCACTGCGCGATGCTTTCGGCTTCGACTGGCTTACCATGGGGATGGCGCAGGCCGGCTCGATCCAGGCTGGTGAAGTTTGGCGAAGCGTGACGGCACTCGCCTTGCACGGTGATGGGGCCCACCTCCTCGGCAACTTAGCCTTCGGCGGCTTTTTCGGCTTCCTGCTTGCGCAGTTGATCGGCGCTGGACTGACGTGGCTGGCTATCCTGCTCGCAGGCAGCTTCGGCAATCTTCTGGCTGCGTGCCTGCGCTCTGGCAGTCACAGCTCCGTAGGGGCTTCCACTGCCGTCTTTGCGGCTCTGGGCATACTGATAACGTTGTCCTGGGTGCGCCAGCCACCTGAACGCTTTCGAGGCCTCCGGCGCTGGCTTCCCTTTGCGGCTGGCGCGATGATCTTTGCCTACCTGGGAGTAGGCGGGGAGCGAACCGATGTGCTGGCACATGTAACCGGTTTGGGCGCAGGTATCCTGGCGGGGCTTTTTCTGGCCTGGCTTCGGCCTTCCTTGCGGCCCGAGGCGCAACTGCGTTATGCGCTGACCGCCCTCCTGGTCTTCATGAGTGCTTGGGCAATCGCCCTCATCGGAAACTAAGGTGGATCTCGTTTGATCTGAACCCGGGCAATCCAGATCAAACGAGCGTTCCATTCAGCGGGCCGCGATCACCATGATCTCGACGTTGTACTGGGGAGCCGCCAGTTTGCTCTCCACGCAGGCTCGCGCCGGAGGATTGCCCTCCGCCACCCACTCGTCCCAAACGGCGTTCATTTCGTCGAAGGTCGAGATGTCAGACAACCAGATCTGCGCAGACAACAGGCGAGTCTTGTCAGTACCGGCTTCCTTGAGGAGCGTTTCGATGTTCTCCAAAATTTCCCGGGTTTGCTCGCCGACCGACTTGCCCGCCGCTTCATGAGCAACCTGGCCAGCGGTATAGACCGTGTCGCCGTGTACGACGGCCTGGCTCATCCGCTTGCCGACGCCCATTCTTTCGAATCCCATCTGTGTTCCTCCTTGTGATGTTGGTTACAGGTCGATCTTGATAATTTCGCCGCTTCTTGTATCCGAGGGCAGCAAGTAGGGCAGGCAAGCCGCTGCTACACGCTCCGGGCCGGGTAGCCTTTGCTCGTCTTCGCCTGGGAAGGCTAAAGTTCGAAGGGCACTGCGGAAGGGCGGCGGCGCGAAGAGATTGGCGCGCAACTTGAACTTGCGATTCTCCACGGCATAGCTGCGTACCAGCTCTTCCAATCCCGCCTTGCTCGCGTGGTAGAGCCCCCAAAAGGCTTCGCCTTCCGGAGGACGGCCGCAGGTGACGAAAAAGGCGCTGCCCCCCTCGCCCTGCCGCAAAAGAGGATCGAGGCTGCGCAGTAGGCGCCAGTTTGCGGTGAGGTTTAGCCGCAGCGTGTCTTCCCAGATATTCGGCTTGTAGTGACCCACGGGAGAGAGGGTCCCAAGGCTACCTGCGGCCGCGATCAGGAGATCCAGCGTGCCATAGCGCTCGTTCAAGGCCGCGCCCAAGGCATCGATGGCTTCAAGCTGCGTGAGGTCGAGCGGTACCAGCAACGGCTTGTGCCCGCCGGCGGCGCAGATCTCGTCGTCCAGCTCTTCCAGCGCGCCAACGGTCCGAGCGATCAGGACGCAGCGCGCGCCCTCCTGGGCCAGAAGCTTCGCAAAAGCACGGCCTAAACCGCGTGAGGCGCCGGTGATCACGGCGACTTTCCCTTCCAGGCGTCGGCCTGTGTCGTTCGGCTCCGGCATCCCTCTGTCCTTTAGCTAGGCTCTCTGCGGCCACGGGAGCCTAAAGCGGTGCGCCGGCTCGTCAAGCCTTCGAAAGCGCTGATCCGGCGCGCGGCAAGCGAGGCACCATAACTCCAGTTGCAGCGAATCAGAGCATCTGCCATCGTTCCTCTCGTCCCGGTGTACCGGGAAGAATAACCAAAGCTCTCGGACAATAGGCCCGGCCGGAAAAGAAAGACCGGTAGATTCAACCGGGCAAAAAGCCATCATTAGGGAGGGGGCATGGTCTTAGCCTTTGTGATTTTGTGCGGCCTAATAGGCGTGGGTTACGGCGTCTGGGCCTCTCGATCGGTGCTGAGTGCCAGCGCCGGAACTCAGCGAATGCAAGAAATTGCCGCCGCGATTCAGGAGGGCGCCCGCGCTTACCTGAACCGGCAGTATCGGACCATTGCGATTGTTGGCGTGGTTCTGTTCGTCATCATCGCGTTTCTCCTGTCAATTGAAGTTGCCATTGGTTTCATCATCGGCGCTGTTCTTTCCGGCGCCGCCGGCTACATCGGCATGCACGTTTCCGTTCGGGCGAACGTTCGGACTACGGAAGCCGCTCGCCAGGGCCTGGCGCCGGGCTTGGCTATTTCGTTCCGCGCCGGCGCTGTCACCGGCATGCTGGTGGCGGGTCTCGCCCTTCTTTCAGTCGCAGGCTACTACGTGCTGCTCCTTGCCCTGGGGGCGGAGGGGCGTGAAGTGATCGACGGCTTGGTGGCACTCGGCTTTGGAGCCTCGCTTATCTCGATCTTTGCGCGTCTCGGAGGCGGCATCTTCACCAAGGGAGCGGACGTTGGGGCCGACCTTGTGGGGAAGGTGGAAGCCGGGATCCCCGAGGATGACCCGCGGAACCCTGCCGTCATCGCCGACAACGTTGGTGATAACGTCGGTGATTGCGCGGGCATGGCAGCCGACCTCTTCGAGACCTATGCAGTGACGGTGGTGGCCACGATGGTGCTGGCATCCATCTACTTTGGTGCCAGCAGTGGCGTGTTCCTCTATCCCCTGGTGATCGGTGCGGTCTGTATCCTCACTTCCATCGCCGGGACATTCTTTGTGAAGCTGGGTCCCAACAACAACATCATGCAAGCCCTGTACCGGGGCTTCATCGTATGTGCCGGCATTTCGCTCGTGCTCCTGCTGCCTGCAACGGCGGTCATGGTGGGCCTCGGCACCGAATATGAAATTCATGGTCGAAGCTTCAATGGATGGAGTCTTTACTTCTGCGGCATCGCTGGCCTTGTGGTGACGGGCCTGCTGATCGTCGTCACGGAATACTATACCAGCACCGAGTATCGGCCTGTCCGGAGCGTCGCCAAGGCTTCCGAAACCGGGCATGCGACCAACGTCATCCAGGGCCTCGCGGTGTCTTTGGAAGCGACGGCCTTGCCCGCCTTGATCATCGTCGCCGGCATCATCGTGACCTATCTGCTGGCCGGTCTCTTTGGCATTGCCATCGCAGTAACCACCATGTTGGCGCTGGCCGGAATGGTGGTTGCTCTCGACGCCTATGGGCCGGTTACGGACAATGCCGGTGGCATTGCCGAGATGGCTGACTTGGAAGCCTCTGTTCGAGACACCACCGATGCTCTCGATGCCGTCGGCAATACCACCAAGGCCGTTACCAAGGGCTACGCGATCGGCTCTGCCGGTCTCGGCGCCTTGGTTCTCTTTGCGGCCTACACCGAGGATCTGGCCTACTTTGCCGCCAACGCGACCGACTATCCCTTCTTCTCCGGGGTCGAGGTCGACTTCAGCCTGTCCAACCCCTGGGTTGTGGTTGGCTTGTTTATCGGCGGCCTCTTGCCCTTTCTCTTCGCTTCCATGGGCATGCAGGCGGTTGGCCGAGCCGGTGGCGCGGTGGTGGAAGAGGTGCGTCGCCAGTTCCGCGAAATCGCGGGCATCATGGAAGGCACAGCCAAGCCGGAGTATGGCCGCTGCGTCGACATGCTGACAAAGGCCGCGATCAAGGAGATGATCGTCCCGTCGCTACTGCCGGTCCTCTCTCCCATCGTCCTGTTCCTGGTGATGTGGGCTATTGCCGGCCCGTCAGCAGCTTTATCGGCCGTAGGGGCGATGCTGTTGGGAGTTATCGTAACCGGGCTGTTCGTTGCGATCTCGATGACCGCCGGCGGTGGCGCTTGGGATAATGCGAAGAAGTACATCGAGGACGGCCACCACGGCGGCAAGGGCTCAGAGGCTCACAAGGCAGCGGTTACCGGCGATACCGTCGGTGACCCCTATAAGGATACTGCCGGACCGGCCGTAAACCCGATGATCAAGATTGCCAACGTCGTGGCACTGCTTCTGTTGGCAGTTCTGGCGACCTGAGGTTTTGGGAGGACCTAGGTCGTAGTTACTGTTTCGGCGCGACTTGACGGATTACCAACCCGTCAAGTTGCGCCTTCTTATTTGTGGGTGGCAGTCTGTCACTTCTCGTGCCGCAGACGCTCCAGTTCCTCTGGCGTGTCCACATCCGTCAGCACCGCGTCATCGGGCATGGGGACTTCCGCGACCTGGTCAGGGTAGGTACCGAGAAGCGGGCGGGCGCCCAGGTCGCCGGCGATGGCCATGACTTCGGGAAAGTAGCGGCGGGCGAAAAGCACGGGATTGCCGCGATGACCCTCTCGCATTGGCAGGCAGATGCTGCGCCCCTCCACCGGGGCGAAGGCGGCGATCAGCCGATCTATGATCGCGGCACTGACCTTCGGCATATCGCCCAACAGGACAACCGCGCCGTCCACGTCCTCCGGCAATGCAGACAGCCCAGCGTGCAGTGAAGTGCTCAGCCCTTGCTCGTAGTTCGGATTGTGAACGATCCGGACTCGCTCCTTCGGAAGTAGCTTTTCCACTGCTTCCTGCTGGTGGCCTGTTACGACGAGGGTGCTTTCGGCTTGAGATGCAAGGGCCGCTTCCACAGCGTGGAGGACGAGGGGCTTGCCATCGAACTGCTCCAGCAGCTTGTTCCTGTCTCCCATTCGGGTCGAGCGTCCGGCTGCCAGAACCAGCGCCGCAATCTTGGGTACACGCGGCGGGCTGGCCTGCTCCACGGCTTCCGCGCGGGGCAGGGGGCGCACCCCGCTCTCGATCAAGAGGCCGCCAGCGCCCATGCGCATGATATCCTCCCGCCTCACCGGCACGTCGGCGATCAAGCGCTGCAGAACCCAGTCAAAGCCGTTCGTTTTCGGGGAGCGGGCACAGCCGGGAAGGCCGAGGACCGGAACCTCTCCCATCCTTGCCAACAGCAACAGGTTACCCGGGTCTACCGGCATGCCGAAGTGCAGCAATTCGCCACCGGCCCGCTCGATACCAGCGGGCACGATATCTCGTCGATCGACAATGGCGGAGGCGCCAGAGATCAGGACCAGTTCTACACCTTGGCGAATTTGGCGGTCCACCGCCTGGGCAACCGCTCCAGCCTCGTGGTTGCAGCGGATCTCCTTGACGCTTCCCGCCTCCAAAGCTTTCAGGCGCTGATTTATCGAGTCCCGAGTCTTGTCGAGCAACGATTCCTTCTGACCCGGGAGCGAGGTCTGAATAAGGCCAACCTGCTTGCGCTTGAAGCTCGCGACCCGCATCAGGTGGTCAGCCTCGCGCGCCACCTTCAGGCAAGCATCGACTGCGGTTTGTGGCGCCGCGAAGGGGATGATCTTGACGGTGCCGAGCATCTGCTTGGGCTCTACCACCGTGTAGGGTTGGAGCGCTCCAAAGGTGATGGATTCGTCGACGAGGTTGAAGGCATCCAGGCGATCCCGGTCGTAGACGAGAAGACCCCGCCTGGCCGCCACAATGTTGCATCGGCCAGTGAAGGCCGCGGAACAGCTGGTGCCCGTGCCCGCGAGGGCTTGCGCCAGGCGCTGTGCCGCCGCGTCCTCGTGAACGTCCCCCTCCTCCAGATGCGCTGCCACGACGCTTTCGACCCGCGCCAGGCGCAGGGCCTCGACGTCCGCCGCGTCCAACTTGCGCCCCTTCTTGAAGTTGAGGGAACCGATACGCAGGGAGTGGGCGAGAATCGCGCCTTCTGCTTCGGTCAGGGGAGTGTGATAGAATTTCATGTCGTAATTCTCTTTGCGCTTGGCGCTCTTGAAGCTAGCCGCCGATTGTTGCTCCGCGGTGCGGCCGCTTCTTAGGGGTTCCGGAGGGGGGCGAGCCTTGGGGCCTGCCGCAAGACGGCGGTCATCTGCGCCATCACCGAAATTGCGATCTCGGCGGGCGCGCGCGCGCCGATGGCAAGACCCGCCGGCCCGTGAATCCGAGCGAGGGCCGCTTCATCCAGGCCCTCCGCGCGAAGGCGTTCCAGCCGCCGTGCATGGGTCCGCGTCGAGCCCAGCGCCCCCACGTAGAAGGCGGGGGAGTTCAGCGCGCGGAGAAGCGCCGGATCGTCAAGCTTGGGGTCGTGGGTGAGGGTGACGACAGCCGTACGGGCGTCGGGCTGCAGAGCTTCCATAGCCTCATCTGGCCATTGCGTGAGCATGCTGGTGCCGGGAAAGCGGGCCTCGGTCGCCCAGGCCTTCCGAGGATCGATCACGCTCACTTCGTAGCCGGCCAACTTCGCCATCGGAACAAGGGCCTGAGAAATATGGACGGCGCCGACGATGATCAGCCGTAGGGGTGGCAGGAAGACCTGAAGGAAGTATTTCCCATCTTCCAGGAGTCCGCTGCGTTCTTGTTGAAGGCGCTCATGGACGGCTTCGATCAGGGAGGCTGATGCGGCGAGATCACCTTGCTGATCCGCACCAGCGATCAACAGCTGCCGGCCGCTCTCCACCTCAGTCAGAAGGGCCACCGGTCGCTTGGCTTCTTGAGCAGCGAGGAGAGCCCGCAGCAGACTGCGTTTCATCGGTCAGGACTCCAAGCGTTCAACATAGACCTTCACCGAGCCACCGCACGCGAGACCGACCTCCCAAGCCATTTCATCGCTTACGCCGAAATCCAGCAGGCGGGGGCGGCCATCTTCCATGGCAGCGCGCGCTTCTGCCACGACTGCACCCTCGATGCAGCCGCCCGAGACGGAGCCAACCATGTTGTTCTTGTCGTCTACGAGAAGCTGACTGCCGACGGGGCGAGGGGAGGAGCCCCAGGTCGCAACCACGGTGGCCAGGGCGACCTTGCGCCCTTCTTCCAGCCAGGCATCCGCCTGAGCCAGAACTTCATCGGTTCCGGCCCAGGCTTGGGCTTCGCTCGATCCATTCATGCGCTTCCCTCCTCGAGCCACTGATCGCGCCCTGCCAGCCGCCGCCGGGGCTCGCTGCTCAGAACGGCAGTGAGCGCACTCAAGCTCTCCAGATTATGCACCGGACGAAAATCATCTACATGAGGCATCATGGCCTGCGCCCCCTGCGCCTTCGGTTGATATCCTTCCCACCGCAGGAGCGGGTTGAGCCAGATCAGGCGCCGGCA
>JAJUFM010000146.1 GCA_029265995.1 Rhodospirillaceae bacterium
CCAGAGGTGGATTCGGACATTCGTGCGGTTCCGGACGTTTCGACCCTGCGCCTGGTGCCCTGGTACAAGGAGCCGACCGCGCAGGTGATCTGTGATGCCTGGAGCAACCACGGGCGGCCGGTGGACTATGCCCCCCGCTCCATTCTCCGCCGCATTCTTGAGCGCTACGAGGAAAAGGGGCTGCGGCCGGTCGTGGCGCCCGAGCTAGAATTCTACCTGGTACAGAAGAACAACGACCCGGACCTGCCGCTCCTCTCGCCTCCGGGCATTTCCGGACGAAGGGAGTCCGGGCGCCAGGCTTACGGAATAGAAGCCGCCAACGAGTTCGACCACGTGGTCGAGGACATCTATGACTACTGCGAAGTGCAGCAGATCGAGATCGGCACCATGGCGCATGAGGCCGGCCCGGTGCAGTTGGAGATGAATTTCAAGCACGGCGACGCCATGGCCCTTGCTGACCAGGTCTTCCTTTTCAAGCGCACGGTGCGCCAGGCCGCCATCCGCCACGACATGTTTGCGACCTTCATGGCTCAACCCCATGAGAACGAGCCCGGGTCGGCGATGCACGTGCATCAGTCCATTGTTGAAACCAGCAGCGGGCGGAACATCTTCATCGATGAGAACGAGCAGGACGCCCCGGCGCTCCTGCACTATATTTCCGGCCTGCAGCGCTATGTGCCGCCGGCCATGCTGCTCTTCTGCCCCAACGTCAATTCCTTTCGCCGGATTCGCCTGGAATCCGATGCTCCGATTAATGTGCACTGGGGACGAGACAACCGTACCTGCGGGCTGCGCGTACCCGACTCTCCGCCCGACGCGCGACGGGTGGAGAACCGGGTGGTCGGCGCCGACGCCAACCCCTACCTGGCAATCGCGGGCACGCTCGCCTGTGGCCTCCTCGGCCTGGAAGAGAAGCAGCAGCCGGAACCGGTCGTCTCGATCGATGCCCACACCCTACCCTTCAGCCTGCCGCTGCATCATCACCAAGCGCTCGAGTTGTTGAACGACAGCAAACCCCTCCGTCGCATCCTGGGCGATCGCTTCGTCGATGCCTTTATCGAGGTGAAGACCCTTGAGTGGCGCCTCTACAACAAGGTGATCTCCTCCTGGGAGCGCGAGTACCTGCTGCTGAACGTCTAGGGAGGCGCAGCCGACGACGGGACCCAAGGCCACAGCAAAGGGCTCAGGATCGCGTCGTACCTTCGGTCGCTGGAAATGACGCTGTTAAACGCCGTTGCTCCAACGCGATAGGCGCAAGAAGAACCCCTGACGGGTCTAGTTCATCGAGAAGCGTCAGCGAAGGACTTGTGCTCGAAGCTCCTAGGGCTCCAGTTCCTTCGCTTCGCTGAGGGCGACCGGAACGGAAGAATCTTTAAGTACACCTAACAACCTTTGAAACTTATAGTAACGTACTTTTAGGAAACCCCGTGGTATGCCCACCCCCGAAGGTTGCTGCCAAAGGGAGTTTCCATATGCCAGCGGTCCGCATCGGTGCGGCATCCAATGTTTCGCTCGAAATGCGAGCGTGGAACATCCGCCGAAAGGCGCTCCTCATGGGAGAGGTGCAAGGTCAGGGCTATATCGGGCAAGCCTTGGGCATCGCGGATGTTCTCGCAGCTGCCTATTTTCACGCGCTCGAATACCGACCCGAAGATCCCGAGTGGGAAGGGCGCGACCGCTTTCTGCTGTCGATCGGCCACTATGCCATCGCGCTCTACGCCGTCTTGATGGAAGCCGGCATCCTTCCGGAAGAGGAATACGAGACTTACGGCATGGACGACAGCCGGATGCCCATGTCGGGGATGGCGTCCTATACTCCGGGCATGGAGATCACCGGCGGCTCCCTCGGCCAGGGGCTGGGGATCGCCGTCGGCATGGCGCTGGGCCTGAAGCGGAAAGGCAACCCGGCTTTCGTTTACAACCTGATGTCCGACGGTGAGCTGGGGGAAGGCTCCACCTGGGAAGCGGTGATGTCCGGAGTCCAGTGGAAGCTGAACAACCTGATCTGCCTTGTGGACTTCAATAATCAGCAGGCCGACGGCAAGCCAACCGAGGCGCTGGCGCAGGGGGACGAGCGGCAGAAGTGGGAAGCCTTCGGCTGGCATGCGCAGCGTGTCGACGGCAACGACCTTGAAGCCGTGGTCACCGCCCTCAACGTCGCGCGGGAGACGGATCATGACGGTCCGCGCGTGATCATCTTCGACACCAAGATGTGCAAGGGCGTGGACTTCCTAGAGAACCGCGAGATCACCCATTTCGTGCGGGTGGAACCGGATGAGTGGGCAAAGGCGCTGGCCGTTCTGGAGAAGGGGAAGCCGCAATGACGCTAGCCTCGATGAAGCGCAAGTACGAGCCGCGGACGGTCAAGCTGGGTCCAGACGGCAAGCCCATCGCAACCTCGGCGATGATCGCCTCTCTCTCCGCGGAGGGCTACGACACCGTCTCCGCTCCCTTTGGGCACGCCCTGCTGGAACTGGCGCGCAAGGACGAGAAGATCGTCGGCCTGACGGCGGACCTGGCAAAGTACACCGATCTGCACATCTTCGCACAGGCTATGCCGCACCGCTTCTACCAGATGGGCATGGCGGAGCAGCTTCTGATGTCCGCAGCCGCGGGTCTGACGCGTGAAGGCTTCAACCCTTTCGCCACGACCTATGCGGTCTTCGCCTCGCGGCGCGCTTATGATTTCATCGCTATGGCGATCGCCGAAGAGAATCTGCCGGTCAAGATCGTCTGCGCCCTCCCGGGACTCACCACCGGCTATGGGCCGAGCCACCAGGCGACCGAGGATCTGGCGATCTTCCGCGGCCTGCCGAACATGACGATCATCGACCCTTGTGATGCGAACGACATCACGGGCATGGTCCCGCAGATCGCGGCACATCCGGGACCGGTCTATTCCCGCCTTCTGCGCGGCAAGGTCCCTTCGGTACTGACCCGGCACAAGCCAGACTACAAGTTCCAACTGGGCAAGGCGCAGACAATTCGCGACGGGAAGGACGTCCTCATCATCTCAAGCGGATTCATGACCATGCGCGCCCTCGACGCTGCTGAGAAGCTCGCCGTCGATGGGGTGGACGCCGCCGTGCTGCATGTTCCGACCATCAAGCCCCTAGATGTGGATACTATCCTTGCCGAAGCGCGCAAAGGGGGCCGCCTGATCGTAACGGCAGAAAACCACAGCGTCGTCGGCGGTCTCGGAGAAGCGGTGGCGACCGTCCTTCTGACCAACGGCGTCACGCCAGAATTTCGCATGATCGGCCTGCCCGACGAATTCCTCGAAGCCGGGGCTCTCCCGACGCTGCACGAGATGTACGGCATCAGTGTAGATCGCGTGGCCAAGCAGATCCGGAACTGGCTTTAAGCAAGCTGAAACGCAGATCCAAAGGATTGGAGAAGAAGGCCATGGGCCTTATGGACGGCAAGTATGTCATCGTCACCGGGGGAGCAGGTCCGCGCGGATTGGGCAAGGCCACTGCGCAGTTGCTTGCTGAGCACGGCGCGACCGTTGCCCTGCTGGACCTGGACGCACAGGCTGCACAAGCGGCAGCCAGTGATCTGGGAGACGGACACCGCGGCCTGTTCTGCGACGTCACCGACAAGGCGGCCTGCGAGGCGGCAGTCAAGGAGCTCGAAGCAGCCTGGGGTCGCATCGACGTGCTGGTCAACAACGCGGGGATTACTCAACCGCTAAAGATCATGGACATTGCGCCGGAAAACTATGACGCGGTCCTTGACGTCAATCTACGCGGTACGCTCTACATGAGCCAAGCCGTGATACCGGGAATGCGGGCGCGTAAGTCCGGCAGCATCGTCAATATCTCTTCCGTGTCGGCGCAGCGCGGGGGCGGCATTTTCGGAGGACCGCATTACTCTGCTGCCAAGGCCGGCGTGCTGGGGTTGACCAAGGCGATGGCGCGTGAGCTGGCGCCTGACAATGTGCGCGTCAATGCCATCTGCCCGGGTTTCATTGCCACGGATATCACAGCGGGGAAGCTAACGCCGGAGATGCATGAGCAAATCCTCGCCGGAATTCCGATGGGCAGGGCTGGGGAGGCCGCGGACGTTGCGGGCTGTGCCCTGTTCCTGGCGTCAGATCTCTCTGCCTACTGTACGGGCACGGAGGTCGATGTGAATGGTGGATCACTTATCCACTGAGTAGCGGCGGCGCTCGACACTTCGAGGCCGCCGGAAGTCTTCTAGAAACGAGAGAGGAAACTGCATGAGGACGTCGCTTTGGGCCATTCTGGCCTCGACCACTATCCTGGCCGGCGCTGCCCAGGCCGAGGAAATCATTTTCGCCCACGGCGAGAACCCCGGGAATCCCCGCTACGTAGCAGCCGGAATGTGGGCTGAAGTGTTCACCGCCTGCACAGACGGAAACCATACGGTCAACGTCGCGCCGTCGGCCACCATGGGCGACGACTCCGAAATGCTGACATCTGCGGCCGCAGGGGTCATCCACATCACGGCGAACAGCCAGGGCGCCATGAGCCAGATGGTTCCGGAGCTTGGCCTTCTTGGCCTGCCTTTCCTGTTCGAGGACCTGCCGACCGCGTGGGAGGTTCTGGACGGTGAAGTTGGCGCCATGATCGACGAGCGCGCCCAGGCGGCAGGCTTGAAGATCCTGGGCTACTGGGACAACGGCATCCGCAATGTGACTCACATCAACAAGCACGTGTCGGAGCCGGCTGATCTGGCGGGCATGAAGATCCGCACGCCTCCGGGTGAGATGGCGATCGCGATCTTTGAAGAACTGGGTGCATCTCCGGCGCCGCTTGCCTGGTCCGAAGTTCCATCGGCCCTGCAGTCGGGCGTCTTTGACGGCCAGGAGAACCCGCTCACCAACATCTACACGGCCAACCTGCACGAAATCACGCCTTACATCACGCTGACTGGCCACATGTACGAAGCGACCCCCGTCGCCGCCGGCCTGGGCTGGTGGTCTGGTCTTGATGAGGCAACCCAGGAGTGTGCCATCCAGGCGACGGCCGAGGCCGGCGAACTGCAGCGGCGCCTGTCCCTGGAGGCGGATGAGGAACTGCGGCCGCTGATGGAAGCGGATGGCGCAATCTTCGCGGAAGCCAACAAGGCGGCTTACCAAGAGGCGACTCAGGCAGTCTACGATGCCTACGCCGAGCGCTATCCAGAGCTGGTCGCGGCTCTTCGGGAAGCCGCGGGCCACTAATGTCCGTCGGCAATATTCGGCGGGAAGGGAGGAAGGGGCTGAAAAGCCTCTTCCTCACCACGGCAGGCGGTCTGGTGTCGGCTCTCGACTTGAGCGGACGCCTGATCGCCGTGATCTGTCTCGGCCTCATGTTCGTCGCGCTGCTGGTGAACGTGGTGCTGCGGTACCTGCTCGGAACGGGGATTACCTGGGCTTACGAGATCCATGCCATCCTGCTGCCCTGGCTGGTTGCCGGCGGCATCGTCATCGCGACCGCCAGGGGGCGGCATATCGCCGTGACCCTTCTGTCGAGCTTGCTTAAAGGCCGGGCGCTTTGGCTGCTGGTCCTGAGCATTCAGACGGCCTTGTTTGTCATCTCTATCAGCATCCTGTGGTCGAGCCAGCCCATTCTCAAGGCCTCGACGTTCCAGACCCTTGCCACACTCGGCGTCAAGCAGGTGTGGGGCTATTCCAGCCTCGCCTATGCCTTTGGCGCCATGGCGCTGATCGCCCTGCTTGAGATGGGACAGCTACTTGCCGGAAAGCACCCTGTAGAGCACACCCCCGAAGAAAGCTTGAGTTAAGAGGCCATTATGACCGCGCCCTTCGTCCTGGTCTTCTTCCTGCTGCTGGTGATCGCGGTCCCGGTAGCCCATGCGATGCTGGGAGGCGTCGCCGCAGCGCTCTGGCTGGACGGCAAGCCGATGGCGGTCATTGCACAACGGCTCTATACGCCGACACAAAGTTTTCCGATGCTGGCCATTCCCTTCTTCATCCTGGCCGGCAACCTGATGATGTCGGGTAAGTTCGGCGTCTTCCTCGTGAACACGGCGCGCTTGATCGTGGGCCACCTGAAGGGCGGGTTGGGCCACGTTTCGATCATGGGCTCCGTGATGTTCGGCGGCGTTTCCGGATCAGCGGTTGCGGATGCCTCGGCGCTTGGCAACGCGCTCATCCCGGTCCAGATCAAGCAGGGTTACCCGCGGTCCTTCGCATC
>JAJUFM010000029.1 GCA_029265995.1 Rhodospirillaceae bacterium
AGGTCTTGGGTCCCAGGATGGGGAAAGGGTGCCATGCGCACGGCGAGTCTTGAACGCAACACCAATGAAACGCGCATTAGCGCCACCGTCGCTCTGGACGGTGCCGGCAGCTATGACATCAAGACCGGCGTGGGCTTTCTCGACCACATGCTGGAGCAGTTGTCGCGCCACTCCCTGATCGACATCCACCTGCGGGTGGAGGGGGATCTGCACATCGATGCGCACCACACCACCGAAGATAGCGGCATCGTACTGGGCAAGGCGGTGGCGCAGGCGCTGGGGGATCGGCGTGGCATCCGCCGCTATGGGGCGGCGCTGGTGCCCATGGATGAAACCTTGAGCCGGGTGGCGCTGGATCTTTCCAATCGCCCCTACCTGGTGTGGAAGCTGGACTTCACCCGGGACAAGCTGGGCGACTTCGACACCGAGCTCTTCAAGGAGTGGTTCCAGGCTTTCGCCTTCAACGCCGGGATGACCCTGCACGTGGAGAACCTCTACGGCACCAACAATCACCACATGATCGAGGCGACCTTCAAGGCGCTGGCGCGGGCTCTGCGTGAGGCGATCGAGATTGATCCGCGCAAGGCAGACGCCATTCCTTCCACCAAGGGCGCGCTCTAAAAGAGATGTCTCTGGTCATCGTCGATTACGGGTCGGGCAATCTTCGCTCGGCAGCTCAGGCTTTGCAGCGAGCCGCGGGAGAGCGGGGGCTGACCGTGCCGATCCAAATCTCCGGCGAAGCGGAAGTGGTGGCCGCGGCAGACCGGATCGTCTTGCCGGGGGTCGGGGCCTTCGGCGATTGCCGGGCCGGGCTGGCGGCGCTTCCGGGCATGCTGGAAGCTTTGCAAGAGGCCGTGATCCAGAAGGCGCGGCCCTTCCTTGGCATCTGTGTCGGCATGCAGCTCATGGCGGAGCGCGGGTTGGAGCATGGAACCCACCCGGGCCTTGGTTGGATTGCGGGGCAGGTTGAGCGTCTCCAGCCAGAGGATCCGGCGCTCAAGATTCCGCACATGGGGTGGAACGAGCTACAACTGACTGAGGCGGGAGAGGCGCATCCGGTACTCGCCGGTCTCAAGAGCGGTACCCACTTCTACTTTGTCCACTCCTACCACTTTCAACCGATTGAGGCCCGGCAACTCCTCGCCACCGTAAACTACGGGATGCGCATTGGCGCTGTGGTTGGTCGGGATAATCTCATCGGAACGCAGTTTCACCCGGAGAAGAGTCAGGCGAGCGGCCTGCATCTGCTGGGCAACTTTCTGCAATGGATGGCGTGATGGACGGTCGGCAGCATGCGATCGATACCCGGGTCGAACAGCTGGATGCGTTCACTGGCCCGGATCTTCATGACCTCTGCGATGCCGCTGATGCGGCCATTGTCGACGGCGGCGGTTTCGGCTGGCTTTCGCCGCCGCCGCGCGAGCGCATGGAGAACTACTGGCGCGGCGTCCTGCTGATTCCCGAAAGGCGCCTTTTCGTCGCACGCCTGGACGGCGTTATTGCCGGGTCGGCACAGCTCGTGCTGCCGACCCCCAATAACGAAGCGACCAGTGCCGTGAGCACGCTCACCACCTTTTTCGTGGCGCCCTGGGCGCGTGGCTACGGGCTTGCACTGCGCCTGGTACAGGCGGTGGAGGAGGCTGCGCGCACGGCTGGTTTCAAGGTGCTCAGCCTGGACGTGCGGGAAACTCAGGAGCGCGCGATCCAGATCTACCAGCAGCTCGGATATCAGCGCTGGGGGACCAACCCTCGCTACGCCTTTGTTGAGGATCAGTGGGTCAGAGGCTTCTACTACTACAAGGATCTTGAGGAGAAGAAGCGCGAGGCTGAGGTGGTGGAGCAGGCGGGAGAGGAGCCTGCCCTATGATTCTTTTCCCCGCCATAGACCTGAAGGACGGGCAAGCCGTGCGCCTGCTGCGCGGCGAAATGGACCAGGCCACGGTTTTCAACCCCGATCCGGCCGATCAAGCCCGTCGTTTTGCTGATGCGGGTTTCGAGTGGCTGCATCTGGTCGACCTGAACGGAGCCTTTGCCGGCCGGCCGATAAACGCCGCGGCAGTCGAAGCGATCCTTAAGGCGGTGCAGATACCAGTGCAGCTGGGCGGGGGCATCCGCGACCTGGCGACCATCGAGCACTGGCTCGCGCTTGGCGTACGGCGGGTCATTCTGGGCACGGTAGCGGTGAAGGATCCGCAGTTGGTTCACGAGGCCTGCCGAGCTTTTCCCGATCGAGTCGTGATTGGAATCGACGCGCGCGGCGGCAAGGTGGCTGTCGAGGGGTGGGCGGAGACTAGCGAACTGGAAGCCGTCGAACTGGCGCGGCGCTTTGAGGGGGCCGGTGCTGCTGCCATCGTCCACACGGATGTGGAGCGCGACGGCGCCATGGGAGGCCCCAATCTGGAGGCGACGGCAGCGCTGGCTCGCGCGATCTCCATCCCGGTGATCGTTTCCGGCGGGGTCAGCTCGCTCGATGATCTTCTCGCCATCAAGGCGGCGCAAGATTCCGGAATTGTGGGGGCCATTCTCGGTCGTGCGCTTTACGACGGCCGGATTGATCCCGCAGAAGCGCTGGCGCGCTGTGGGGAAGGCGTCCACTGATGCTGAAAGCGCGCATCATACCCTGCCTCGACGTCAAGGATGGGCGTGTGGTCAAGGGAGTCAACTTCGTCGACCTGCGTGACGCGGGCGACCCGGTCGAGCAGGCGAGGATCTACGACGCGGCCGGCGCCGACGAACTCTGCTTTCTCGACATCACTGCGAGCCATGAGAAGCGCGGAACGATCCTTGAGGTTGTCCAGGCAACCGCAGAAGCCTGTTTCATGCCGCTCACGGTCGGTGGCGGGGTCCGGACGTTGGACGATATCCGGCAGCTGCTGCTCGCGGGGGCCGACAAGGTCTCGATCAACTCCGCAGCAGTGAAGGATCCGGAACTGGTGCGCGCCGGCGCTGCAAAGTTCGGCAGCCAGTGCATCGTCGTCGGAATTGATGCGAAGCGGGGCGCTTCGGGCGGGTTCGAAGTCTTCACCCATGGCGGACGCCAAGGCACCGGCCTCGACGCCGTGGCCTGGGCTCGGCAGCTCGCGGAGCTGGGGGCAGGGGAGATTCTGCTGACCTCCATGGATCGAGATGGAACGCGGGCCGGCTTCGATCTGGAGCTGACGCGGGCCGTGGCCGATGCCGTGCCCATTCCGGTCATCGCGTCCGGCGGTGTCGGGACTCTGCAGCATCTGGTGGAAGGCGTTCTGGAGGGGCATGCATCGGCTGTCCTGGCAGCTTCGATCTTCCATTTCGGAGACTATTCGATTGCCGAGGCCAAGGCAGCCATGGCCGCAGCCGGCATCCCCATTCGTTCAGCAGAGGAGGTGCAGCGGTGAGCGAGCCTCGCGACGCACGGGTGCTGGACGCGCTTTACCAAACGATACAAGAGCGGCGCCAGGCGGATCCGGGATCTAGCTATACCGCGAAGCTTCTTGCCAAGGGGGATGCCAAGATCGCGCAGAAGGTAGGCGAAGAGGCCGTGGAAACGGTGATCGAGGCCATGCGCGACGATCCGGACGCCCTGGCGGCAGAAAGCGCCGATCTTCTCTACCATCTGCTCGTGCTTTGGGCGGTCAAGGACGTCTCTCCCGAAGAGGTCTGGGAGAAGTTGTTGCAGCGCAAGGGAACTTCGGGCATTGCGGAGAAGCTGGCACGGCAGGAGTAGCCGGCCGGAAGCGGAAGCCCGAGCGACCTTCTCTTCCTGCCGGCGCACAGAGCCGCTGTGAGAGGAGCCTATGACCTACGATCCGAATAATGTCTTCGCGAAGATCCTGCGCGGGGAGATCCCGTGCAATAAGGTGCTCGAGACGGAGCACTCTCTGGCGTTCCACGACATCAACCCGCTATGCCGACATCACGTTTTAGTGATTCCGAAGGGATCTTATGTCTCGCTGGATGATTTCTCTGCCAGGTCCTCAGAGGCCGAGATCGTTGATCTGATCCGCTCGCTCGGGGAAGTGGCGCGGATGCTGGGGGTAGACGCAAGCGGCTATCGTATCATGAGCAATCACGGGCATGATGCGCGCCAGGAGGTGCCTCATCTCCACTTCCACGTGTGCGGCGGGGAGGATCTTGGACCTATGCTGCGCCTGCCAAAATAGGCAGCGAGCTTAGTCGAAAGGGAACAAGATATGGGTATTGAAGTCGGCCTGTTGGGCCTTATTCTTCTCGTTCTGGTAGTTTATGCGATTATCAAGACCGCTGGCTCCAGCGCGTCCGCCGGGGCCAAGGCTATCTGGATTGTCGTCCTCTTGGTATTCCCTTTCGTGGGCTTCATCGCGTGGCTGATTTTCGGCCCGAGAAGTTAGACTAGATCGCCTCAAATTGGGTCCGCCAAGCGGACCCAGTCGAGGTGAAAGTCGCTTCACACCTTTGAACTAGCGCCAAGCGATTGAGCCGGTTCAGGGTTTTCTACTCCTGGCGCTCGTTTTTCAGTTGCGCAACTTCGTGCTGTAGCTTCTTCAACTCACTCACGATCATTGCCGCGTCCGCGTGGGCCTGCTCCCGCTCGGCGCTCAGTTCCTCCTGCGCACCGCTGTGCATGGCATCGACAATGATGCCGATGAAGAGGTTGAGAACCGTGAAGGACGTGGTGAGGATAAAGGGGACAAAGAAGAGCCACGCCGTGGGATAAACTTCCATCACCGGCCGGACGATGCCCATGGACCAGGACTCGAAGGTCATGATCTGAAAGAGGGTGTAGGCCGAGGCACCGATGGTGCCGAACCACTCTGGGAAGGTTGGCCCATAGAGCTTCGTCGCCATCACCGCGAAGACGTAATAAATCAGGCTGAGCAGAGCGATGACGGAGCCCATGCCGGGGAGGGCATGGAGCAAGGCTGCAACCACCCTGCGCATGGACGGCACAGCCGAAATCAGTCGCAGGACGCGCAGAACCCGCAAGGCGCGCAGAACCGACAGGGCGCCGGTCGCTGGCATGAGCGCGATGCCGACCACGAGAAAATCGAAGACGTTCCAGGGGTCGCGGGGAAAGCGGTGGCCGTAGACTATGAGCTTGGTCACCAGCTCCACCACGAAGATGGACAGAATGACCTTGTCGAGGGCTTGCAGCAGGCCCCCCATCAGCTCCATCGCGGTCGCACTGGTTTCCAGCCCCAGAGTGACTGCATTGATCACAATCAGGGCCACGATGAACTTTTGAGTGCGCGGATGCTCCACCACGGCGCGCAGCTGCGCCCGCCAGCCAAGATCGTTCGTGATGTCAGTCATTCGTCCATCTCTCCCGCAAGCTGAGGGGGAGATTGATCAAAAAGCGCTAACAGGCAAGGGCAATGATGGGCCCCGAGCGGCCGGCGCGACTTCAACTACGCCTGAGCAGGAAAACCCCGTCATGGCCGAAGAGGTTGGCGAGGCCGAGGGAGGAAATGGGGCGGGGGGAGCCGTCGTCGCGGACGGTGAAGGCGCGTTCCACCCGGATCTGCTCCTGTTCGCAGAGAGCGACGAAGTCACGCAGGGTGCAGAGATGAATGTTTTCCGTCTCGTACCATGGGGCCGGCAGCGACGGCGTCATCGGCATGCGTCCCCTCAGGAGAAGTTCGAGGCGAATGCGCCAGTAGCCGAAGTTCGGGAAGGAAACGATGGCGTTATTGCCAATCCGCACGAGTTGGCGCAGCACGGCCCGTGGATCCCGCGTCGCCTGCAAGGTCTTGCTTAGCACCACGACGTCGAAGGCCTGATCCGGATAGTAGCTCAGCGCCGTGTCGGCATCTCCCTGAACCACCGACAGACCCCGAGCGACCGAAGCGTTCACTCCCTCCTGACTGAGCTCCATGCCGCGGCCGACCACCGCCTTCTCGCGCACCAGATACTCGAGCAGAATGCCTTCGCCGCACCCGATGTCGAGGACCCGCGAGCCAGGTTCGATCAAGTCGGCGATCAGCCGCAGATCGGACCGGGCGAGGTTGCTGCTTCGCCGCGTGCGCGCGTCACCCCCTAGAGTCACGAAATACGCTCCTTGCCAGGGTCGCGGTCGCCCAAATCGATCGGGATGAGGTCACCGGTGGGCAGTCCCAGGCGCTCCGCCGTGCCGTTCAGGAAGCCGTGAAGCGTTGCATGAAACTCTGGTTCGTTGAGCAGGAAGGCGTCGTGGCCCTTGTCGCTCTCGATCTCGACGAAGCTGACATCAGCCGCTGCAGCGTTGAGAGCGTGGACCAGCCGCTTGGCCTCGCTCGTCGGAAACAGCCAGTCGCTGGTAAAGGAGACGATGCAGAAGCGTGCGGGGGAGTGGGTGAAGGCCTTGGCCAGCACGCCGTCATGGTCTGCTGCCAGGTCGAAGTAGTCCATCGCGCGGGTGATGTAGAGGTAGGAATTGGCGTCGAAGCGCTCGACGAAGCTTGCGCCCTGGTAGCGCAGGTAGCTCTCCACCTGGAAATCCGCGTCGAAGCCGTAGCTCAGGGCGCGTCGATCTTGCAGCCGACGGCCGAACTTGCGGTGCAAGGCAGGTTCGGAAAGATAGGTGACGTGCGCCGTCATGCGCGCCACCGCCAGCCCGCGCCGCGGCACGGCATTCTCTTCCAGATAGCGACCACCCCGCCAGTCGGGATCGGCCATGATCGCCTGGCGGCCAATTTCGTGGAAGGCGATGTTTTGCGCGCTGTGATGGCCGGCCGTCGCCACCGCAATGACGCTATGCAGGCGCTCCGGATGGCGTGACGCCATCTCAAGCGCTTGCATTCCGCCCATGGAGCCGCCGATGGCGCAGAAGATCTTGTCGATGCCGAGGTGATCGAGAACGCGGATCTGAGCGCGCACCATGTCGCCAATGGTCACCACCGGAAAGTCGAGCCCCCAGGGCTTGCCTGTCTCCGGATTGATCTCCTTCGGCCCGGTAGAGCCCATGCAGCCCCCGGGGACGTTAATACAAATGATGAAGTAGCGGCGGGTATCCAGCGGGCGCCCGGGCCCGATCATCACTTCCCACCAGCCCGGCCGGCCGGTCACCGGATGATCCTCCGCCGCAAACTGGTCGCCCGTCAGGGCATGAAAGACGAGGATCGCGTTACTCTTGTCGGCGTTCAACTCGCCATAGGTCTGATAGGCAAGTACGGCGGGTGCCAGGGTTGCGCCACAGTCGAGCTGAAGTGGCGCCTCCTTCCCGATCAGGAGACGGTGTCCCGGTAGCGCACGTCGAATTTCTGGCGATTTCGATGAGGTGTCAGTGGCCATTGGCCCCGGGCAGTCCGTATCATGAGAAGCGGTCTGGACCAGCGCAGATGCCCTCGCGCAGCAGGCTGCGGAGGAGGCACGCGGCTCTGCTCCAGCAAATGGAGGGCACACTAAGAGGTGGCGCGCCGCTTCTGTCAATCCCCGCTTCACTATCCCAAGCGGCTGGCGTGGCGGCAGAATTCTTTGATTTTCGCCCTTTGCAAGATTAACACTAGCTCCAATTGCATCGGGTGGAGTCGCTTCGGTGTCCGCCCCCTTAAAGAAGAATCCAGACAACGATGGACTCCACCTTGTCCTTAGAAAGCCTGCGCGGCGAGATCGATCGGATCGACAGCGAGATCCATGATCTGCTGATGCGGCGCACTCAAGTGTCGCGTGCCATTGCTAAGGCCAAGGGAAGCGGCGCGCCGTCCTTCCGGCCGGCCCGGGAAATACAGGTACTGCGCCGTCTGCTAGATCGTCACGAGGGTCCTTTGCCCCGGGCGGTATTGCTCCGGATTTGGCGCGAAATCCTCTCGGATTCACTGGCGCAGCAGGGCAGTTTTTCCGTCGCAGCCTGGGTTCCGGAAGCGGGCCCATCGCTGGTGGGCGTCGCTCGTGATCACTTCGGCGTTCTTACTCCCGTGCTCGAGAGGCAATCGCCAAGCCGTGTGTTCAACTCGGTGGCTGAGGGAGAGTGCGCTCTGGGCCTTCTGCCGCCACCAGAGGCTGATTCCCCCGAGGCCTGGTGGCGTTTTCTTGCCCGACGGGGCGAGAAGGTGCCGCGCATTATCGGGCGGCTCCCTTTGGCGCCCGCTGCTTCGCCGTCTTCCGGTGGGCATGATGCCTTGATCATCGGCCTTATCGAGCCAGAACCCTCTGGCGCGGACCACAGCTATGTGGTCTTGGAGGCGGAGGCCCAGTTCAGCCGGAGCGCTGCAAAGGCGCTGATTGAAAAAGCCGACCTGCCTGTCTACGACATCATCCAGTGGGGAAGCGTGGACGAAGGGCATCTGCTGCTGATTGAGGTGGCCGACTTTGTCGCCCAGGATGACCCGCGCCTTACTCTCCTGCGGGACATGAACAACGAGCATTTCAGCGGATGTTGGTTGATCGGGGCCTATCCCTTGCCCTTCAACGAGCCTGACCTGGCCGATCCGCGGGCAGCAGCCAAGGAAAGAGAGCGCATCTGAATGGCTTTGCAACCTAGACCTGGCATCATGGAGATCGCCGCCTACGTGGGAGGCGAGGCTTCCATTCCGGGCGTGGATCGGGTTCTTCGTCTCGCTTCGAATGAGAATCCGCTCGGCCCTAGCCCGCGGGCGATGGAGGCCTATCGGGAACTGGCCGACGAATTGCATCGCTATCCGGACGGGGGCGCCACGGCGCTTCGCGAGTCCATTGCCGAAGTCTACGGGCTGGACGCATCCCGCATCGTCTGCGGCGCCGGCTCCGACGAGCTCATTTCGTTGCTCACCCGCGCCTACGCTGGCCCTGGCGACGAAGTCCTCTACTCCCGCCACGGCTTTCTGATGTACCCCATTTCCGCCAAGGGCGTAGGCGCACGCCCAGTGGCCGTCGCCGAACGCAACCTGTGCGCTGATGTGGATGCGCTGCTCGAGGCGGTAAACGAGCACACGCGGATCCTTTTCCTTGCCAATCCAAACAACCCGACCGGCAGCTATCTTCCTGCGAGCGAAGTCGAGCGGCTGCAGGCGGGGCTTCCGGAGTCCGTGCTTCTGGTGATTGATGCGGCCTACGCCGAGTATGTGGAGGCGGCAGATTATGAAGCAGGGGTGCGGCTGGTGGAGAACTGCGAGAACGTCGTGATGACGCGCACCTTCTCCAAGATCCACGGGCTGGCCGCCCTGCGCCTGGGGTGGGCCTACTGCTCGCCCGCCGTTGCCGATGTGCTGAACCGCCTGCGCGGTCCCTTTAACGTGTCGGCACCGGCACTGGCCGCGGGCGTCGCAGCCATCCGGGACCAGGATTACGTGGCCCAGTGCCGCGATAGCAACAGGAAGGCGCGCGCTGCTTTTGTCGAAGGGCTGAAGCGGCTCAACCTTCGGGCGGAGCCGAGCGAAGGGAATTTCGTGCTGGTGCGCTTTTCCGATGCGGCCGCTGCAGCAGAACACCTGAAAAAACAGGGAGTCCTGGTGCGGCGTATGGACAGCTACGGGCTGGCCCAGCACCTCCGGATCACGATCGGCAGCGAGGCGGACATGGGGCGCGTGCTGACTGCCTTGTCCAGCTTGGATCAATGAAGGAGCAGCCGCTCTTTAAGCGTGTCGCTATTCTCGGGATCGGCCTGATCGGCTCGTCTCTGGCCCGGGTGATTCGTTCGCGGCAGCTCGCCGGCGAGATCGTCGGCTTCGATGCGTCGCCCTCTGTGGAAGCGCGAGCGCGGGAGCTAGAGCTCTGCGACCGCTTCGGAAAGACCGCAGCCGATGCCGTATCCGGCGCAGATCTCGTCATGCTGTGCGTTCCCGTTGGCGCCAATGCGGAACTGGCGGAGGCTATGGCGGGCGGATTGACGGCCGGCGCAATCGTCAGCGACGTCGGCTCGGTGAAGCGGGCGGTTATCCGGGACGTCGGGCCCTTCTTGCCGGAAGCCGTCCATTTCGTGCCGGGACATCCTATTGCAGGCACCGAGCACAGCGGTCCTGACGCCGGCTTTGCCGACCTCTTCGAAAATCGCTATGCCATCCTGACCCCACCGCCAGGCTCCGACGAAGAAGCGATCGCGAAGCTGCGCGCCCTGTGGGAAGCCTGTGGCTCCCACGTCGAGATCATGGAGGCCAGCCACCACGACAAGGTGCTGGCCGTCACCAGCCATCTGCCTCACCTGATCGCCTATACGATCGTGGGAACCGCCTTCGACCTCGAAGCCAGCGAGCGCCAGGAGGTGATCCGCTATTCGGCCGGCGGCTTCCGCGACTTCACGCGCATCGCCGGCTCAGACCCGGTGATGTGGCGTGACGTCTTCCTGAACAACCGGGAGGCGGTGCTGGAAATGCTGCAGCGGTTCAGCGAGGACCTGATGGCCTTGCAGCGCGCCATTCGCTGGGGTGAGGGCCAGACCTTGGAGGATCTCTTCCGCCGCACCCGGGAAATACGGCGGGGGGTCATCGAAATGCGCCAGGCGGGCACCTTCGACGCCCGAGAGCCGGGGAAGGTCCCGCCGCCAATCCAGGAAGCCGAAGACGTGCAAGAGGCCGCTGCCGAAAAGGACGACGCCTAGGCTCAGTGAAGCGAGCCGCCGCACCAATCAAGGAAGGGGTAGATGCAGCGCTGGGCGGGACGCTATCGCCGGTTGCTCGTGCATGCCACACGGATCACGGCGGCCAGCCTTATGGCTTACGTCCTCGTCTACAGCTTTTCGCTGCCTGAAGGCCTTTGGGCGGTAATCACCGCGGTCGTTGTGGTGCAGAGCAGCCTCGCCGGCTCACTCAAGGTGGCGTTCGAGCAGCTCGCCGGTTCGATCTTCGGCGCCATCTACGCGACTGCGCTGGTTCTTCTGATCGCCCCGTCGGATTTCCTGACGAGCATCCTTACCCTGATACTGGCGCTGGGGCCCTTGGCTATCCTTGCCGCCCTTTCCCCTGGTTTTCGTATCGCCCCGATAACGGCAATCATCATGCTCCTCGGCGGGCCGGGCCTGGGCCTCGAGCCGGTGGATCTGGCCAGCAGCCGAATTCTGGAAGTGGGCGTGGGGTGCATCGCCGGCATTCTGGTTTCCCTCATCGTGGTGCCGGCGAGGGCCTCTCGCTCGGTTCTCGATAAGACCGCGCTGGTTGCCAACCTGATGGCTCGTCAACTTGAAGCTCTTGCGTCTCGAGAGTCCGATCGGAAGGGGGAGGTCGGTTTACTCGCCGGGCAGGTTCGGGAGGAAGTGACTCGGCTGGAGATCCTGGTGCAGGAGGCGACCCATGAACGCCGCATCTGGTTGACCGATCTTCCGGATCTCGAGCCGCTGGCGCGAACGACGCGGCGGCTTCGCCATGGCATCGGCATGTTGCGGCGTGCCCCGCGGGAGGGGGAGGGGAAAGAGGGGGACAGTCCGACGGCACAACCTTGGCAAGATGCTCTCGAAGCCGGCGCGGCGACGCTGCAGCAGATCGGTCAGGTCTTGTCGGGAGAAGATGTGACGGAAGACCTGGATCGTCTGGCCAAGGCAGTCCGCGCCTACAGGGGAGCCCTCGACCAGATGAGGAAAGACAGGCTGACGCAGGACTTGTCCACGGAAACCCTCGGGCGCCTCTTCGGCGCCAGTTTCGCCCTGGATCAGTTTCGTCGCGATCTCGAGGATCTGGTCTCGCGCTGTAAGGAGATCACGGCGGCGCGGCAGCGCGGCCGCCACCTCTTCTCGCGCAAGGCGGCAGATGAAGGTGTCGTGCAGTAAGAGCTCAGGCTGCGGGCGACGGCTGCTCGCTCTCCCTGTCGAGTTCCGCGCTCCCTTTCTCGATACTGCACTTCAGGCATTCCATGAAACGCGCACGCTCGAGCCCGGCAGGGATCGGGGGCAGCGCTTGCAGTCGGATGGTGCCGGGACGCTTGTTGAAGGCCCGTCTGCCCCAGTAGCGCCCGGAGTTGAGGGCGACGGGCGTCACGGGAACCGCCAGCGCTTTATAGAGAGCGGCGATTCCCGGTTGATAGCGCCCCACGACACCTGGCGCCGTGCGAGTGCCCTCGGGAAAGATCACGATCTGCCGACCTTCGGCCAGACGCGCGCGAGCCTGCCGGAGCATGTCCTGCAGGGCCGCTGCACCTCGTCGACGGTCGATCGCGATCATGTTCAGGTGACGCAGGTACCAGCCAAAGAAGGGAACGTGCAGCAGTTCTCGCTTCAGCACCATGGCCGGGGCCGGTAAGAGCAGCGCGAAGATTAGCGTGTCCCAGGCCGATTGATGCTTGGCGGCGACCAGACCGGCTCCTTGAGGCAAATGCTTCTGCCCTTCGAGGCGACTTTCGAGGCCGCAGATGAGGCGCAGTCCCAGAAGGGTAAGGCGAACCCAAAGCCGCGCAGCCGGCCAGAAGTACCTGGGCGGCAGCAGCAGAAACGGAAGGTAGAGGGTGCCCAAGATCACCGAGAGACCGACGAAGTAGATATTGAAAAGGAGAGATCTGAGGGCCGTCACGACGTGACTCGACTTTGTAGGTAACCAAAAAGTCTGTCCGGCAAGACGCGGACAGTTGCGGCCAGATATTTCAGGTACTCCTGCGTGACGGTGTTCGCGGTGCGATAGTCCCGCCACCAAAGACTACGGCGCAGGTGTTCTACAGCGACGGGCTCGAGCAGGATCTCCGTTTCCGGCAAGTGGCGGGCTAGCTCTAGCCGTGCCCGTGGCAAGTGGTAGGCGGCGGTCACGAGGCGCAAGCTTCTGATGTCGCGGGCGCGCGCCCAGGCAGCGGTTTCCATGGCGTTGCCGCGGGTATTGCTGGCTTCATAACCAAGCTCGATGCAGCAGCGCATCTCGTCCGGCGAACGCTGGGCCAGCCGCAGCAGTTCGCCGACCTCGACACCGCGATAGACGCCGGAGATGAAGAGCCTTTCGGCACCGTCCTCCTCCAGAAGCTCGAAGCCGCGATCGATGCGGCCCGCGCCGCCCGTCAACACCACGATCGCATCGGTCTGGCGACCGGGCGCCTCTGCTTCTCGCGGTAGCCTTTCCACGAAGTTGAAGAGACCGATGACAAAGGCAGCAATAGCGAGCAGAGGAAGAAGCCAAAGCCACCGGCGCAGGAAGGAACGGCGGCGAGGCATCAGGGCATCCTGGCGAGCGTGCGGAGCACGGTGATCCTGGCAGTGAGCAGGGCGATCATGCCGGCGATGGCAGGTAGCAGTGCGAGCAGGAGCAGCAGGCGGGGACCGATGCGAAAGGGCGGTAGCAGAGCGATCGTCGTCGGTGCAAGCGTCCAATCGAGGAGCCCGTAACAGGCCGCCGCCGCGGCCAGCCCCAGCAGGCCGCCGATCAGGCCCTGGCGCATGGCATGCAGCTGGAAGCGGCCGGCGACCTGGGCGTCGCGGGCGCCCATCAGGTGCAGTAGCTCGATGACTGGTCGATGGACCGCGAGGCCCGTGCGTGTGACAAACACAACGGTAACCACTGCAGCAGCACTTACCAGGAGTAGAAGAAAGATCGCAAGAGCGCCGAGTCCCCGGGTCAGGTTCAGCAGGCCGCCGATCCATTCCTGATGGTCATCTACCTGGGCAGCAGGGAGGGGGTCGCTCAGGCGCGCTCGAGCTTCAGCCGCAATCTCGGCGATCTGGCCTTCAACGGTGAGCGTCAGCAGGACGGGTAGCGGAAGCTGCGGATCTTCGGCCGCACTGCCGAGCCAGGGCTCCAGTAGAGCCGCCGCTTCCTGGCGGTCCAGAACCTCCACGGCCGTGACACCGGGTATGTCCTGGAGCAAGGCGACGGCAGTTGCCGTCCGCGCCTCTGCTTCCTCTTCGGCATCAGCGGGAAGTTGAACCGTCATCTGACCGCTGAGCCCGCTTTCCCAGCGTTCAGCGGTTTGCCGCAGGGCTTCGGCACCGACGAGGGCAAGCGCGGCGAGAAAGATCATGAAGGCGATCAGCAGGGGCAGAAAGCGCGCGGAGGGGTCGCCGGACAGGGGCAGGTCACGACGGGTGAGGCTCCTCATGGAAGCTCTCCCTGTAGCAGATCGTGACTGCCCTGATCCTTGTTCTCCTGAAGAACCTGCCCCTCGTGGAGGCGCAAGACAGGATGGCCCAGCCGCTCCACCAGCGCGAGATTATGGGTTGCCAGGACCACGGTAGTACCGTTGCGGTGAAGCTCCTGAAAGAGATGCATCAGGCGATTGCCGATGCGGTCGTCCAGACTGCCGGTGGGCTCATCTGCCACCAGCAGGTTTGGGCGACCGACGAGGGCGCGTGCGATGGCAACGCGCTGCTGTTGACCGCCGGAAAGGGTGCGAGGGTCGGCCTGAAGCTGGGCTGCGAGCCCGACCCAGGCCACCAGTTCCTCTACCTTCCGGCGGATCTCCCTTTCCCGCTCCCCTGCAAGACGTAAAGGCAGGGCCACATTGTCGTAGACGCTCAGATGCTCGATCAGCCTGAAATCCTGGAAGACGACGCCGATGCGCCGGCGCAGCCCGGCCCGCGCATCGCGGCTCAGTCGAATTACATCCCGGCCAAAAAGGGATATGCGGCCACTACTCGGGCGCTGTTCGAGGTAAAGAAGTTTCAGCAGGGATGACTTGCCGGCGCCGCTGGGTCCGACCAGGCAATGAAAGGAGCCCGGCTCAAGATGCAAGGACAGGCCCGTGAGGATCTCCGGTCCCTGCCCGTACCGCAGGGTGACGTCCTCGAAGCGAACCAAGTGTCAGGGACCTCGCTGGTGAAACGGGAGAGGCAAGATGACATGGGATTTGGCAGAAATAAAGGCGGGCTGCGGCCAAGCTTTCACTAGATGCGAAAGCTTGGCGCGGGCAGAGGTGAGGGGCCAGCATTCAAGGTGATCGTGCTTACCTGCCCGGCGTGCGGCACCTCCTTCAAGGTCGAGCAGCAGGCGCTCGCACCCAGCGGTCGCCGCGTTCGCTGTAGTGCCTGCGGCCATTGCTGGCACGCCGATGTATCGGATGTCCCCGCAGACAAGAGACTGTTTCTTGCCCGACGAACCACTGCGGCGCCGCAGTCTCCCTCGCCGCCGCGCGTGGACCTCCCTTTGCGCGCGCGTCCCGAGGAAAAAGCGACTCTGCTACCTCCGCCGAGCAAGAACGCGCCGCCAAGCGCGAGCAGGTCCCGAATCTTCCTTGGCGTTTTTGTTCTCACCCTGGGCGCTGCAATGGCGTTGGCCTGGACAGGAAGGGAAGGGTTGCTGGCAAGGGTCCCGGCCGCGGCCCCTTTCATCAGCGTTGTGGGAGGCGTGTTCGAGCAGTCCGAAAACCTCCTTCTTGAGGATGTCACGCTGCTACGCCGTCGAGTCGAGGGGGAGCGGCTGCTGCTTGTCGAAGGGTGGGTCAGCAACCCGGGTCCGCATGCGGTAGAGCTGCCACCGCTGGAAGCGCGACTGCTCAATCGCGAAGGCGCCCTTCTGCACAGCTGGTGGTTCGAAACGGAGCAGGAGGTGTTGGACGCAGGGGCCCGCGCCTCCTTTCAGACCCGAACGGAAGATCTGCCTGACGCCGTCGCGATCGAGATCGAATTTGGGAGCTAGGCTTTACCTTCAATCACAGGTCCGCGGGCGAACGCCGATCATCCTTGCAGTAGTTTGAGATAGAGGCTGAGGTCGATATTGCCTCCCGAGAGAATGACCCCGACCCGCCGCCCCTGCTGCCTTTCCCGTTCCTGGAGCAGGGCCGCCAGCGCCGCTGCGCCTGCCCCTTCGGCCAGGTTGTGCGTGTCGCTGTAGTAGATGCGCACGGCGTCGGCGATCTCCTTGTCGGATACTGTAACGATGCGGGCGGCGCCCTCGAGGATCATCGCCAGGGCATCGGGATCCGGGATTCGTGTCGCCATACCATCGGCGATGGTATCGGAAGAGGCGGTGGTTACCACCTGACCTGCGGCGTAGGAAAGAGCATAGGCTGGCGCACCCTCGGTGGCGACGCCGATGACTTCGGTCTTGAGGCCGAGCAGATCCCGCGTACGGATGATCCCGCAGAGCCCGGAGCCGAGGCCGATCGGGCAGTAGACGGCGTCGAGTTCGCCGGCCTCCCGGAAAAGCTCCAGTGCATAGGTAGCGACACCGCGCACCAGATGAGGGTGGAAGGAGGGCACCATTTCCAGGCCTCGCTCCTGGGCGAGTTCCTGCGCCTTTTCACGTGCCGCCTCAAAATCGTGCCCCGACTCCACCAACTCGGCGCCGAAGGCGCGCATGGCTGCATTCTTCTCTACGGAGTTGCCGTGAGGCACGCAGATGACCAGGGGGACATCGGCTCGGCGGGCTGCAAAGGCGAGCGACTGGCCATGATTGCCGCGGGTGGCGCTCACGATTCCGCGGGGGCGTGTTTCCCCGCCAAGGCGCGCATCCATCCAGACCAGGCCGCCTCTGACCTTGAAGGCGCCAATCGGCGTATGGTTCTCATGCTTGACCCAGACCTCGCAGCCAGCGCGTTCCGCCAGCAAGGGCCAAGGTATCTGCGCCGTCGGGCTCATGGCGCTGCGCACCAGCCGATGCGCCGCTTCGAGTTCTTCTAGGTCAAACACCCTGCCCACCTCCCACCGTGTCTCTCTTTCAAGGTCATGTCTCTCTTCCAAAGGGGAGGGTACGGCGCAAGGGCGAGGTTCGGGAAGAGTGCAGTCTCCCAATTCAGAGAAGAGTCACCCGACCGTCGGTCAAGGTGTGCAGGGCCGCGGTGATCTGCAGGCGACCATCAACAGTCGCTCTGGGCAGGATGCTCCCGGCGCGTTCGAGCTCCTCGACGGTGGAACGGCTGTTCTCGACCACCGCGTCCTCCAGCGAAAGCTCCGGCTGGGTCTGCAGCGAATCATGAAGCCCAGTCTGTACCCTTGCGGCCAGTGACCCTACGTTTCCGGGAAATGTCGCATTCTGCTGCGCCGTCTTGAGCGCTGCAGCAACAGCTCCGCAGCCGCTGTGGCCCATCACAAGGATCAGCGGAACGTTCAAATAGGCGACCGCATATTCAAGGCTGCCCAGCACATAATCGGTGACGAAGTTACCCGCGATGCGAACCACAAAGAGGTCCCCCGGCCCTTGATCGAAGACCAGTTCCGGTGCAACGCGGGAATCCGCACAGGCGAGGATTGCGGCGAAAGGTGCCTGACCAGCCGCGAGGCTTGCCCGGTCGGTCGGAGGGCGCTGGAGCGGCGTGTTGTCGACATAGCGCGCATTGCCCGCGAGCAGGCGCTCGAGCGCTTCCTCTGCGGAAGGTTGTTCGATTGGTGTTTCTGCTGCTAGGCTACCACCTGGCGCGACTGCCAATAGCCCGACGGCGCCACCGGCGGCAAGAAGCCGTCGCCGAGACAACTGCAAACTGGACATTCCCCCCGCTCCCCCTGTCCCATTTCAGTTCAAGTTATAGCTGAACTTGTTTTGCGTCCTCTCGTTCTAAACGTAACACGCGCGCGGTTCAGGCTGCTATACGCTATGGTGCGAATCTGCTCTAAAACATCGCCTCCAGCACTCGATCAGGCGGTGCATGGCCGTCAACAAAGGTCTTGATGTTGATCAGCACCTTTTCGCCCATCGCCATGCGGCCCTCGATGGTCGCGGACCCCATGTGGGGCAGCAGCACCACGTTCTGCAGCTTGAGCAGCTTGGGATTGATCGCTGGCTCGTGCTCGAAGACGTCGAGGCCGGCGCCGGCCAGATCCCCCGCAGCCAGCAGGCGGGCAAGGGCGTTCTCGTCTATCACCTCGCCGCGGCTGGTATTGACGATGGTGGCATCGGGCCGCAGTAACTTCAGCCGGCGGGCGGAAAGCAGGTGATAGGTCGCCGGCGTATGAGGGCAGTTGACAGAAATGATGTCCATGCGCGCCAGCATCTGGTCGAGGCTTTCCCAGTAGGTGGCCTCCAGCTCATGCTCGATGCTGTCGTGGACGCGCCGCCGGTTGTGGTAGTGGATTGAAAGTCCGAAGCCCCGGGCCCGCCGTGCCACGGCCTGACCAATCCGTCCCATACCAATGATGCCCAGGCGCTTGCCCCAAATCCGATGCCCGAGCATGGAAGTCGGACTCCATCCGGTCCACTTTCCGGCGCGCACTAGCCGTTCGCCCTCTGACAGGCGCCGGGAAACCGCAAGGATCAGCGCCATGGTCATGTCTGCTGTATCCTCGGTGAGGACACCCGGCGTGTTCGTCACCGTAATGCCGCGCTGGCGGGCGGTCTTCAGATCGATGTGATCGACGCCGGTCCCGAAGGATGCAATGAGGCGCAGCTTCGGCCCCGCATGGCTGAGCACGCCGGCATCGATACGATCCGTCACCGTCGGAACAAGTACGTCCGCTTCCTTGACCGCCGCGATCAACTCCGCCTGGCTCATGGGCCTGTCTTCGAGGTTCAGGCGGCAATTGAACAGCTCCATCATCCGCGTCTCGATGGCATCGGGCAGCCGGCGGGTGACGATGACCAGGGGCTTGTTGACGAGGGATTTATTCATGGGCGCGGATCCGGACCTTCTCTCTTCAAGACCGGCAAGAAGTGCGGTCGAACGTCATCCTACTGCAGCTTGCGCTGCGCGTGTAGCAGGCGGCGCAGGGGCCTGTCTATGTGTGAGGAGGCTTGACCGGCGCGCGAGGGGTCGCATAGCTAGCGCACATGCGGTGGTTTTTACTTTTCGTCTTTCTGCTTTTTCAGCCCCTTGGACCCGCCCTTGCCCAGGAGGAGGGGGCTGCTGCCGCCGATGTAGAGGCAAAGGAAACCCTGCCACCGGGGCGGAGCGGCCTGCCGGTGCCGCGCTTCGTTTCGCTGCGCGCCAACGAGGTGAACCTGAGGGCCGGACCAGGCTTCCGCTATCCGATCGAGTGGGTCTATCGCCGTGCCGGCCAACCGGTGGAGGTGGTCGACGAGTATGAGACCTGGCGCCGGATTCGCGACTGGGAGGGCACGCTCGGTTGGGTCCACCAGTCCATGCTGCAAAACCGCCGGAGCGCGCGTGTGGTCACTGATGACCAACTGCTGCTCAGCGAACCGAAGGGCGATGCTCGTCCCGTGGCGCGCGTGGAGCGCGGCGCGATCGGAACGGTCAGGAACTGCAACGACCGCTGGTGCGAGATCGATTTTGCGGGGTTGGTGGGTTGGCTGCCCAGGGACACTTTCTACGGTGTCTATCCTGAGGAAATGATCAACTAGCCTGGACGGGCACCACGAGACGGATGGCCTGAGGGATCAAGCTGACTTGAGCAGGCAACAGGCCGATGATGTCGCCATCTGCCTGCACGGGGTCGCCGGCGGGCCCCTCGATCCGTAGCGCCTCCGCTTCCAGATACTGCACGCCCTCAAGCCGCGGCAGCATGCCAAGCAACAGCGCTGCCCCATATCTAACCGCATGCCATGGGCCGCTTCGCTTGAAGAGCACCACCTGCAGCTTGTCCTGGAACAGGGACGCACGGGGGGCCATCATCAGACGCCCCCCGTAGTAGCGTCCCTTCGCGACGATGACCGAGCTGGCGCGGAAGCTCTTATCTCCGATCGTCACGCTGTAGGCTGGGAAGTCGTAAGTGAAGAGCTGCTGCAGCAGCTTGGCGACATAGGCCAGCTTGCCGAGCTTGCGCTTGAGACCCACATCTACCTGCGCCACCACGTGGGCATCCAGGCCGACGCCGGCCATGATGAGAAAGCAGCGATCATTCATCTGTCCCAGGGTGATGGGCCGAACCTCACCTCGAACGATGCAGTCGACGCAGCTCTCGATGTCATCGCTCAGACCTATTTCTGCGGCCAGAACGTTGGCGGTACCAAGCGGCAGGATGGCGAGAGGAAGCTCGCGGCCTCCCTGGCGGTTGGCCAGAAGGCCGTTCACGACCTCGTTGATCGTGCCGTCCCCGCCCGCTGCGACGAGCATATCGCCTTCCGCGCTGCTCACCTGGCGGGCCCAGCGTTCCGCATCGCCTCGGCAGCTGGTGGGCAACTCCTTCACGATCAGGCCCCGCGCCTTTAAGGCGTCCAGGAACGCGGCGTAGCGACGTAGACGGCCGCGCCCGGCAATAGGGTTGTGGATGACCGCCAGGCGCTTGGCGCGGCTGTGGATCGACGTCGTGCCTTCGACCACAAGCGAAGCGGAGCCTTCGGTCATCTTTCCCCTCGAAGCTGTCGCACCGGCTGCCCAAGCTCCTCGATAGCTCACCTTCTGGTTGGGCCTCCTGGTTGGCAGCGTACCTTCCTGCCGGGGTTCCCCATCCGTAAAGGTTGCACTAAGGTGGCTTCAACACAAAGGCCGGTCTTGGGGGAGATGTCGACCAAGCCCGCGGAAGGCGGCCGCACAAAGAGATTTGAAACAATAACGCGCGTTAGCTTCAGGGAAGGGAGGCTGTCTATGCGTCTCGGTAGAGCGCTGGTTTCATCCGTTGCCTTAGGAATCGTACTCGCCTTCACGGCGCCTGCGGAAGCGAAGACGCTCCGCTACGCTTTCCAAAGCAGTATCAACTCCTTCGATCCCCATGCTCTGAACGAGACTTTCACTCTCGGTTTTCATGGGAACATCTACGAGGGGCTTACCCGCCGCACGCCCGACCTGGAAATCGAGCCGGCTCTGGCTGTCAGCTGGGAGATGGTTGAGCCAACGCGCTGGCGCGTGAAGCTGCGCGAAGGAGTCACCTTCCATAGCGGGCATCCCTTTACTGCCGACGACGTTATCTTCTCGTTCGAGCGGGCGAGTTCCGACGCTTCGGACATGAACGGCAAGGTCGGCAGCATCGTGGAGGTGGTCAAGGTCGACGATCACACGGTCGACTTCATCACGGGTGCGCCGGATGCAATCCTGCATGCCGAGTGGGACACTTGGTACATCATGTCCAAACCCTGGGCCGAGGAAGTGGGCGCGCTTGACGTCGCCAGTGTGGCCGCCGACCGGGAGCATCACACGACGCGTAATGCCAACGGTACCGGCCCCTTCCGCCTTGTCAGCTACGATCCAGACGGCCAGACGATCCTGGAGCCCTTCGAGGATTGGTGGGACGAGCCGGAGCATAATCTGAGCCGGGTGGTCTTCCAGCCGATCACTCAGACCTCCACACGCGTCGCTGCGCTACTGTCGGGCGAGGTCGATGTCGCCGAGCCGATCCCGCTGCAGGACATTGACCGTATCAACGAGAATCCGGGCACCAAGGCGCTCACCGGTCCCGAGCTGCGCACCATCTTCCTGGGCATGGATCAGTGGCGCGACGAGCTGACCTACTCAAACATCAAGGGCAAGAACCCTCTTCAGGATCAGCGGGTGCGGCAGGCCATGTATCAGGCCATCGACATCGAGGCGATCCATCGGGTTGTGATGCGCGGGCAATCTCTGCCGTCAGCCGCCATGCTGGCGCCGGGTCTCGTCGGATTTCCGGAGGACCTGGAGCGCTATCCGCATGATCCGGACGCCGCGCGCGCCTTGCTGGAAGAGGCCGGCTATCCGGATGGCTTCAGCCTCAGGATGAACTGCCCCAACGACCGCTATGTCAACGACGAGGCGATTTGTGAAGCGGTAGTGGCAATGCTGGCGCGGGTCGGCATCGAGGTCGACCTGCTGGCGGAAACCCGCAGCCTCTACTTCGCCAAGGTCTTGGCCCAAGGCGGCTACGACACCGACTTCTATCTGCTGGGCTGGACTCCCTCCAGCTTCGACAGCCACAACGTCCTCTACAATCTGGTAGCGACCCGCGATCCGGAACGGGGCCGCGGCACGACCAACCTGGGTGGCTATTCCAATTCAAGGGTGGATGAACTGACCGACCTGATTCAGACTGCTACCGATCAAGAGGAGAGGCTCGCTCTGATTCAAGAAGCCTGGCAGATCCTGCACGATGACGTCGGCTATATCCCGCTGCATCAGCAGGCTCTAGCATGGGGAGTCAGAGATGGCGTGAACCTTGTGCAGCGGGCCGACAACCAGTTTGTCTGGCGCCATGTGCGGATAGACTAGCTTTCAGGGTCCTTGACCTCCGGGCGCCTTTGCCATTCGACTGGCGCCCGGGGCAAGCGCCAAGACAGGTAGGAGTGAAAGATGATCCGGAAGCCCATGATCTACGCGTTGCTGCTGGGTACTGCTCTCGGCGCCATGTCGCTCGAGGCCTCGGCTCAGACATTGCGCTTCGCGAGCCAAAGTGACGCCCTGACGCTGGATCCTCACGCGCAGAACGAGGGGCCGACAATTACCCTCGCTCAGCAGATCCACGATCCACTCATCATCCGCGACGATGAGATGGGCATCCGGGAAGGCCTGGCCGTTTCCTGGGAGACGGTGGAGCCAACGCTGTGGGAGTTCAAGCTGCGCGAAGGCGTGAAATTCCACGATGGCAGCGACTTCACCGCGGAGGATGCGGCCTTCTCGTTGGAGCGGGCGCGCGTTCCCCCGTCCGATTACCGCAACTACATCTCTTCGATTTCCGAGGTACGCGTGGTCGATGACTACACGCTCCACATCGAAACCTCGGCGCCTAATCCGATCCTGCCTCAGCAGCTCACGAACATCGTGATGATGTCCAAGGCCTGGGCGGAAGAGCATGGGGTCGAGCAGGCCCAGAACTATGCCGAGGGCGAAGAGAACTACGCCGTGCGGAACGCCATGGGCACCGGGGCCTTCAAGCTGGAATCCCGCGCGCCGGACGAGCGCACCGTGCTGGTGCGCAATGACGACTATTGGGATGCCGACAACATTCCCATGGAGGTGGAGCGCGTCGTCTTCACGCCGATCGCCTCTGCCGCCACCCGGGTGGCGGCCCTGCTATCCGGCGAGCTTGACCTGATCCTCTATCCGCCGGTGCAGGACCTGCAGCGGCTGGAACAGAGCCCTGACATTCAGGTCAAGAGCACGCCGGAAAACCGGACGATCTTCCTAGGCCTGAACCAAGGGGCTGACGATCTCGACAGCGACTCTGTAGAGGGCCAGAACCCGCTGGCGGACAAGCGCGTCCGCGAGGCCATCAACTTGGCCATCGATGTGGATGCCATCCAGCGGGTGGTGATGCGGGGCCAGTCGGTACCGGCCGGTTCCATCGCCCCGATCTACATTACCGGCTACCAGGAGGAGTTCGACCAGCGCCCCGATCGAGATCTGGATCGTGCGCGCGAACTGCTCGCTGAAGCCGGTTACGAGGATGGCTTCAGCATCGACTTCGCCTGCCCGAACGATCGCTACAACAACGACGAAGCGATCTGCCAGGCCGTGGTGGGTATGCTGGGGCAGGCAGGCATCGAAGCCAACCTGCGCGCCCAGACTCGCTCGCTCCACTTCCAGCAGCTGCAGAACGGGGAGCTGGACTTCTACATGCTGGGCTGGGGGGTCCCCACCTTCGACAGCGAGTACATCTTCAACTTCCTCTACCACACGAATGACGGGGAGCGTGGCTCCTGGAACATGACCGGCTTCAGCAACGAGCGCATGGATGAGCTGGTCCAGGCCATGAGCGGCGAGACGGATCTGGACGCGCGTGACGAGCTGATTGCGGAAGCGTGGGAGATCGCGCTCGACGACCTCACCTACATTCCCCTGCACCATGAGGTCTTGAACTGGGCGATGCAGGCCAACGTGGATATTCCGATTCGAGCGGACAACTCCCCTCGTTTTGCCCACGTGACCTTCGATTGAGGGAGCGGGCGGGAAGCGCTGTCGCGGCCTTCCCGCCTCTACCCCACGATTGATGCGGGGTTCCTGACATGCTTGCCTTTATCGTCCGGCGAGTGCTGCAGTCCATCATCGTGATGCTCGTCGTCGCCTTGGTGTCCTTCAGCCTGTTCAACTTCGTCGGAGACCCGATCAACAACATGGTCGGGCAGGAAACCACGCAGCAGCAGCGCGAGCAGCTGCGCGAAGAGCTGGGTCTCAACGATCCCTTTGCTGTTCAGTTCGCGCGCTTCGTCGGCAATGCGGTGCAGGGCAATTTCGGCATTTCCTACCGGCTCGCGCGGCCGGTCGATGTGGTGATCGCCGAGCGTCTGCCTGCGACCCTGGAGCTGGCCTTCGTTTCTGCTCTCTTTGCGCTGGTAGTGGGGGTAGCTACCGGCGTCTATACCGCGCTCAACCGCTCGGGGATCATCAGTCGTGTCATCATGACGATCTCCCTGATTGGCGTCTCTCTGCCGACCTTCCTCATCGGCATCCTTCTGATCTGGGTTTTTGCCGTGCAGCTGCAGTGGCTACCCTCCTTCGGCCGAGGAGACGTGGTCGATCTCGGGGGGTGGCGAACGGGGTTTCTCACCTCCAGCGGCCTGAAGGCGCTGATCCTGCCGGCCATTACCCTCGGCCTTTTCCAGCTCACCCTGATCATGCGGCTGGTGCGGGCCGAGATGCTGGAAGTGCTGCGGACCGATTACATCAAGTTCGCCCGCGCTCGTGGCCTGCCGGATCGGGCGATCAACTTCGGCCACGCGCTGAAAAACACCCTGGTGCCGGTCATCACGATCACCGGCTTGCAGCTCGGCTCTATCATCGCCTTTTCGATCATCACGGAAACGGTATTCCAGTGGCCCGGGGTCGGGCTGCTTTTCATCAACGCCATTCAGTTCGTGGACATCCCGTTAATGGCCGCCTACCTGGTGCTGATCGCCCTGTTTTTCGTCGTCATCAATCTCCTGGTCGACCTGCTCTACTATGCGGTCGACCCGCGCCTGCGCTTCGATGCGTCAACGGCGCGCGGTCACTGAAGGAGGTGGACGCTTGAGTGCTCTCGATCCCCTGCACCGGACAAAGGCGGAAGAGCCGCCGCGCGCTCCTTCCGCCTGGGCGCGCTTCTTCGACAGCGATATCTGGTATTCCTTTACCCGCTCTCCGGTCACCGTCGTTTCAGCTCTGATCGTGCTGATCTTTGTGGTGGGCGCCCTCTTCGCTCCCTGGATCGCCCCTCACAATCCCTTCAACCCGGCGGAGCTCAACCTGATGGACGGCTTCACGCCGCCCATGGGAGAAGCCTTTTCCGGGAACCTTTACCTGCTGGGCACCGACGACCAGGGGCGCGACGTCTTTTCGACTATCCTCTATGGCGCCCGCATCAGCCTTTTTGTCGGCTTCTGCGCGGTGCTCTTCGCGATGGTGTTGGGCATCAGCTTGGGGCTGCTGGCCGGCTACCGGGGTGGCTGGGTGGACAGCCTGATCATGCGCATCGCTGACGTACAGCTTTCTTTCCCGGCGATTCTGGTGGCACTGCTGATCTTCGGAGTGGCGCGCGCCATGCTGCCGCGAAGCATGCAGGGCGAGATGGTCATTTGGGTGCTGATCATCGCCATCGGCCTCTCCGATTGGGTGCAGTACGCGCGTACGGTGCGCGGCACGGCCATGGTGGAAAAGAACAAGGAGTACGTTCAGGCAGCGCGGGTCATCGGCATTCACCCGTTGCTGATCATGCTGCGCCATGTCCTGCCCAACGTGCTCGGGCCGGTGCTGGTGATCGCCACCATCGGCTTGGCGCTGGCGATCATCGCCGAGGCGACGCTGTCCTTCCTCGGAGTCGGCGTTCCTCCGACGACGCCGTCCCTCGGCACGCTGATTCGGATCGGCAACGATTTCCTCTTCTCCGGAGAGTGGTGGATCACGCTGTTTCCCGGTCTGGCGCTCATCCTGCTGGCGCTGTCCGTCAATCTGCTGGGCGACTGGCTGCGCGACGCCCTCAACCCGAAGCTGCGCTGAGAAGGGAGCAGGAATAGGTTGATGGCAGATCGCACCCTCGCGCCGCATTCACCTGCTGAGGCTCACAAAGGCGGGAAGCCGCCGCTTCTGGAAGTCAGGAACCTCCAGGTGGAGTTTCCCACTCGCCGCGGGCTGCTGAAGGCAGTACGTGACGTTTCCTTCTCCCTTCAGGAGGGGGAGATCCTGGGCGTGGTCGGAGAGTCGGGGGCCGGCAAGTCCCTGACCGGAACCGCGGTCATTGGTCTGTTGGAGCCGCCGGGGCGGATCGGTGGCGGGGAAATCCTGCTGAACGGACGGCGGATCGACAACCTGCCCTACGCGCAGATGCGGCGCATTCGGGGCAAGGAAATCGGCATGGTCTTTCAGGACCCGCTGACCAGCCTCAATCCGCTCTATACCGTCGGGCAGCAGCTGATCGAGACCATCCGCACGCACACGGACCTGAGTGAGGCGCGGGCACGCGCTCGGGCGCTCGAACTGTTGGCGGATGTCGGCATCCCGGCGCCCGAACGACGCATCGATCAGTATCCGCATCAGTTTTCCGGCGGCATGCGGCAAAGGGTGGTGATCGCGCTGGCGCTCTGCGTCAATCCGAAGCTGGTCATTGCGGACGAGCCCACCACCGCGCTGGATGTCTCGATCCAGGCGCAGATCATCAAGGTGCTGAAACGTCTTTGCCACGAACATGGGGCGGCGGTGATGCTGATCACCCACGACATGGGGGTGATCGCCGAGACCGCCGATCGGGTTGCGGTGATGTATGCGGGCCGGCTCGTCGAGATTGGGCCGGTGCGCGAGGTGGTGAAGAACCCGCGGCACCCCTACACCCGCGGTCTGATGGGCTCCATCCCGGTGATCGGGCACGACCAGGAGCGCCTCAACCAGATCGAAGGGTCGATGCCGCGGCTCACCGAGATCCCGTCTGGCTGCCCCTTCCACCCGCGCTGCCCCGAGGTGTTCGAGCGCTGCCCCCGGGAGCGCCCGGACCTCTTGCCTGCCGGCCCTTCCCAGGCGGCTTGTTGGCTCTATGATCCAGAGGAACCGCGGGGAGCCGGCCATGGCTGATGTCGCGCCCGCAGTCCTGGGCTCCCAAGAAGAGGCACTGGTGGAGGTGGTCGAGCTGAGCAAGGAGTTCGACGTCTCCCCGCCGCTGCTCACCCGCCTGTTGCAGGGACAGCAGAAGAGCTTCCTGCGCGCGGTGGACGAGGTGAGCTTCAGCATTCCTAGGGGGCGTACCTTCAGCCTTGTTGGCGAGTCAGGCTGTGGCAAGTCGACTCTGGCGCGCCTGGTCGTCGGTCTCTATGCGCCGACCCGCGGGCGTATTCTGATTGACGGGAAAGAGCTGTCCCGCTTGCGCAGTCGCCGGGAACAGGCACAGGTCCGGCGCCGCCTGCAGATGATCTTCCAGGATCCCTTCGCCAGCCTGAACCCGCGCTGGCGGGTGCGCGACATCATTGCCGAGCCGATCCGGGCCCATGGGCTGATGAGCGACCGCAAGGCGATCGACCGGCGAGTTGGCGAACTGCTGGAATTGGTACGGCTGACCGCCGCCGACGGCCTCAAGTATCCCCACGAGTTTTCGGGTGGCCAGCGCCAGCGCATCTCCATCGCCAGAGCGCTGGCGAGCAATCCAGAGTTCCTGGTCTGCGACGAGCCTACCTCAGCGCTCGACGTATCGGTGCAGGCGCAGATTCTAAATCTGATGAAGGATTTGCAGCGGGAACTTGGCCTCACCTACCTCTTCATCAGCCATGACCTGGCGGTGGTCTACCACCTCTCGGACTACCTGGGCGTCATGTACCTGGGGCGCGTGGTGGAGTGGGGCGCTGCCCGAAATGTTTTCGCCAATCCACAGCACCCCTATACTCGCATGCTGCTCGACGCCATTCCGGACCTGGAGATGAGCGGTCGGCAGCGGATCCCGGTACGCGGCGAGGTGCCGAGCCCGATGGATCCGCCCAGCGGCTGTCACTTCAACCCGCGTTGCCCCTTCGCCAACGAGCGGTGCCGTGCCGAAATCCCGATGCCGATCCCGACTGTCCACGGTGGGGAGGTTCGTTGCCATGCGGTGGAGGAGGGGCGGCTGACCGAGGAAGTAGTGCGCGACGCCTTGAGACGCCCGCTGGCGGAAGAGGAGGTGCCCTGACTTGATCTGTCTCAAGGAAGCCGCCGGTCCCTGGCGCTAGAGTGAAGCTGCAAAGATAAACCTGCGGCCGGACCGATAGCCGGCAGTCATTCCGGTGTTCAGGGGCGGTTCAACTGGGAAAGGACTTTGACCATGGGTTACAAGAATCTCCTGGTACAGCTGGATACCACGAAAGCCTGCGCCGGGCGGGTCACGGCGGCGCTTGATCTGGCGCAACGTTTCGATGCCCATCTGGTCGGCCTCTACGTGAGCCCCGAGCCCATCATGCCGGTGTTCATGGAAGCTCACCTAAGCGAAGAACTGCGCGAAAGCCAGCAGCGCGCCCGGCAGCAGAGGGCCGAGCGTGTCATCACGGCATTCGAGGAGGCGGCGCGACTCGCAAGCGCCCGCTTCGAGAGCCGGCACGTCACGGCGGCGCTGGATGACTTTCCTGAGGTCCTGGCACTCCACGGGCGCTATTCTGATCTGGTCATTCTCGGCCAGCATGACCCGGAGGATGATGAGGCTCTGCCCGCTTCGCTTGTTGAGGAAACGTTGCTGGGCTTGGGACGTCCCGCCATTCTCGTTCCCTACATTGGCGCGCCCGAAGGTTTCGGGCGCCAGATCATGCTGGCCTGGGACGGCGGGCGTGAAGCGGCACATGCGGCGTCGGAGGCCATTCCGCTGATGCGGCAAGCCGAACTGGTGCGGGTGCTTTGCGTGAACCCGAAGCGCGGGATCGGCGGCCACGGGGACACGCCTGGCGCGGACATTGCGCTCGCCCTGGCCCGTCACGGCATCAACGTGGAGGCCCAGCATGCGGTGTCAGAGGACCTGGAGGTGGCGGAAGTGTTGCTCTCTCGCGCCGCAGACTATGGCACCGACCTGATCGTTCTCGGCGCCTATGCCCACTCTCGTTTGCGCGACATCATACTGGGCGGCGTGACCCGCACCCTGCTGCGCCACATGACCGTGCCGCTGCTGATGGCGCATTGATCCCTTCGCGTTCGTCATCCTGAACCTCTCACTCTGCTGCGCGGTGGCTGATCGGGGAGGAACGTTCGGGTGGCCACTACCCGGAGATACCGATGCACTCACCCCCCAATCGTCATTGCGAGGAGGCCGCAGGCCGACG
>JAJUFM010000137.1 GCA_029265995.1 Rhodospirillaceae bacterium
GCAGGAGCGACTGGCGAAGCTGGCTGGCGGCGTTGCCGTCATCCGCGTCGGCGGTGCTTCCGAAGTCGAGGTAAAGGAGAAGAAGGACCGCGTCGACGACGCCCTCCACGCCACCCGTGCGGCGGTCGAGGAAGGCATCGTTCCAGGTGGCGGCACTGCCCTCCTCTACTCGCTCAAGGTCCTTGACAAGGTCGAAGCGGAGAACGACGACCAGAAGGTGGGCATCGACATTGTCCGTCGTGCCATCCAGGCTCCGGTTCGCCAGATTGCCGAAAACGCCGGCTTTGACGGCGCGGTGGTCGCGGGCAAGCTGCTCGAGAGCGAGGACGCCGAATGGGGCTTCGATGCGCAGGCCGGCGACTACACCAACCTGGTCGAGGCCGGCATTGTCGACCCGACCAAGGTGGTCCGCACGGCTTTGCAGGATGCTGCCTCCGTGGCCGGCCTGCTGATCACCACCGAAGCCATGATTGCCGAGAAGCCCGAGCCGAAGAAGGCTCCGGCGAGCGCGCCCGGTATGGGTGACATGGACTTCTAAGGGCTCCTATCCCACCGAACGGCGAGAGGCCGCGGCGCAAGCCGCGGCCTCTTTGCTTTGGAATAGTCCCTACCGATAGGGGTCGCCAGACTATCCCTGGCGATCAGTGGCCGACCGTTTTCGAGAAGAGGTTCACAACCACGACGCCTGCAATGATGAGAGCTATTCCGACCACTGCTGCTAGATCCAGGCTCTGCTTGAAGACCAGCCACCCGATCATGGTGATGAATACGATGCCGAGGCCACTCCAGATGGCATAGGCGACGCCGACCGGCACCACCTTGAGGACCAGGCTGAGCAAGTAGAAGGAAATCGCATAAAAGAACAGCACCGCAAGCGAGGGCATGAGGCGGGTGAACTGTTGCGATGCCTGCAGAAAGGACGTTCCGATCGTTTCGAACAGAATGGCCAGAGCCAGGTAAACGTAGAGCAAGATCGTGCTTTCCAGAAGGATCGAGAGAAAGGGGGAAGCTACGTCGGATTGTTCAACTTCTTCTCTCTTGAGACCAGACCAAAGGCGTCAATCTGTTCGATAACGATGCGACGACAGGAGCGCCACCTGAATTGCGCTTGAGGTACAACCCACGAGCCACCGTCTCCTGCGTACCTAAGGCGAACGAAGAGCGAAGCCCTGTTCGTACTACAGCCCCCATTCATGTTACCTTCACTGGCAGGTTAAAGCTCTAGGAAGTAGTCGTCATGAACATCGGCGAGGCAGCCAAGGCTTCCGGCGTTTCTGCCAAGATGATTCGTTACTACGAGTCAATTGGGCTTATCCCGGCGCCAGCACGCACCGCCGCAGGTTATCGTGTTTACAGTGATTCAGATATTCACACGCTGCGTTTTGTTCGGCGCGCGCGGGACCTTGGCTTTTCAGTTGAGCGCATCTCCCGGCTACTGGCTCTATGGCAAGACCGTAGCCGCGCCAGCGCTGACGTGAAGCGCCTGGCCCTGGCGCACGTGGAGGAACTAGAACGCAAGGCTCGTGACCTTCAGGAAATGGCCGAGACTCTCAAGCACCTGGCCAACACCTGCCACGGGGATTCGCGGCCCGACTGCCCCATCATCGCGTCACTTGCCGAGCAACCGACCCCTCATAACCGTTAGCAGCGGCCATCGATCACACTCTTAGGAGCGGCGTAGTTCAGCTTCAATGGCTTCGCCGAGAGAATACGCGCCGGGGAACCCGTCATTCCGACGCACGGTTTTCTCCTAAAGCCAGTCTGCAGAAGACCACCGAAAGGGACGGTTTGCATAGTGAGGCAGGCTTCAGCAGGAGATAGCGGATGATAAGAAGGGATGTACCTGAGCAGGAACCAGAACCTCGCTTGATCGCGAGCTACAAGATCGAGGGTACGCCAATTTATGACGTAAAGGGCCATGCAGTCGCGGTCGTCGAAGATTTGGTGATCGACGCCGCGCACGGCGATATCCGCTATGCTCTCGTTCTTCCTAACGGGAGCGCGGACTTGAAGCCGATTCCCTGGGAGCAGCTTCGGTTTGACAGCGAAAAGCAAGGTTATATAACCGCGGCGAGTCGAGAAGTACTGGAAGACGGCCCCTCCTTGGACCCCGACGCAGTCATCGATTGGACGGATGAAAGCTGGAACGCGCGGGTGCGTAGCTATTACGCCCAAAGCAACGACAAATAATTTGAGGCTAAAACTTCCTGGAGGCTAATCATGCTGATCCCGGCAAAACGGCTCGCGGGTAGCCAGTTGCAAGGTACAGACGGTCGCACCATCGGTACTATTCGGGAGGTGGTGGTCGACCGTCAGAGCGGCCGCGTGATCTACCTCCTGATGGATCCAACAGATCAAGAACAGGAGGAGGTAGCCGCCCCTCACCGAGGATACCCCCTGCCGTGGCAGCTCGTCAGCTATGACGCCGGCAAAAAAGCCTTCCGCCTCGATACTGATCCGGGCCACTTGCAGAGAGCGCCTGGGGCAGAAGCCGCTGAGCCGATAGACTGGGAAGATCGAGTTTGGGCTGAACGGCTGCACGAGCATTACGGGCTGCAGCCCTATTGGACCGTCCGCTCCGGCGCTTGACCCTACTTTGCCTCGCAGACTGCCCCCTTTTTCCCTTCCTCCGCTAGGAACAGCGCTCTTTAGAAGCGGTTAGCTAGCTGGGGCATGGGAAAATAGAATTCACAGAACGCGAGGTGTCGAATGTCAGTAAAGTTCCCGCTTGCGGCGGGGCTAACCGTCCTTCTTTTCAGTTCTGCCGCCGCGGCCGAGGTCGCGCGGGTGTTACCCGTTGAAACACCTCAGGTTGCGGTTGTTCAAGACCACCCAAAAGAAACACCAGGCTTACATTACAGCTACAGAGACGTGACCCCAGACGCCGAAGACAAGGAGAGCGAGGACTCTTCCCTTTCAGAAGAAGGAAGTCGTTCCTCTTCTCCCGAAGACGCTAGAACAATGTACTATAACCAAAATAGATGATCCCGCCTGTAGCGGCGAGCGCCAATGTTGCCAGCACGCCGTCGCGGGCCACAAGAGATAATCCGAAAAGCGAAATGGCAGCACCGCTCGTCGTGTTCGCGAAAGGCACAAACTCTAGTGGCGGCATGACGAAGGCGATGAAGAGGCAGAACACCCCGATCAGGCGGCCAAAGATACCTTCCGCCAGGAAGCTCAGCCTCGGGTGCACCAGCTTGTCTATGACCCGAGCAGCCGGCTTCAAATAGCTCATCGCACCGTCAATCTTGTCTCGCTTCAGGCTGCGTTGAAGCAGGAAGCGAGGCATCCACACCTTATGCCGCCCCACGACCAGCTGGAGCGCGACAAGAAAGACAATCGCGGCCATTGCTGTTCCAAAGCCTGGAATTCCGCTCAGCGGCGAGATCAAAAGCAGGCCCGGCACGAGGAGCAAGGGGCCGAAGCTGCGGCGCCCGACGGAGGCTACTATGTTCTCCACAGAGACAGCCTCTGCCCCGTCTGCATCGGCTACACGGTCTAACACATCCTTTAGGCTACGTGCTTCATCAGCCTGCTGCTCACTCACGCATCGGCCTCCCCAAGTATCTAGGAGCTCCATCCTCATCGCTGATCGGGGATGTGACACCACACTGCTTTCTGCGCAAGCGCCAGTTCTTTTTCCCTTTAAAGAACTGTACTTATATTCCCGCAGAGAAAGTGTAGTTCTGTCTGTGACCAATCTTAGTCGCTATGTTGTTCTTGTAGGCGTGATGGAACTTTACCGCCCTTCCACGCGTCTAAGAGAGTAGTCGCCACACAGAAGAACTATGGGAGAGCATAATGAACTATAGCTCACCGAACGCCGAGCATTTTACACGTCAGGGGGTTCAGGGCGGCGACAATTGCGAAGCACAAAAAACAATTGTTGAATGTACAATCCCCGCCTCCGAGGACCGTTCCGAAGAACGTGAACTCATCATTGAAATGATACCCTCGCTGCGGGCCTTTGCCCGGTCCCTCACCCGCAACGTCTCGGAAGCCGACGACCTGGTTCAAGAGACCCTGCTGCGGGCCCTCGCGAGCCTTCATCAGTTCCGGCCCGGCACGAACATGAAGGCCTGGCTTTTCAGGATCGAGCGCAACGTCTTCTACACCAACTACCGCAAGCGCAATCGCGAGTGCACAGTTCTTTCCAAAGAGGCTGAAGACATCCCTTGGGTGGATGCGCCGCAGGAATGGTCAGTGAAGGCTAGAGCAATGGATGCTGCGCTGTCACAGCTGCCGCACGACCAGAAAGAAGCCCTCATGTTGGTAAGCGGAACCGGTCTCAGCTATGAGGAAGCAGCCGAGATTTGTGGCTGCGCGCTCGGCACGATCAAAAGTCGGGTGAGCCGTGCACGCACGCGGCTTCTGACTCTCCTACAGGTCTACCACCATGAAGAGTTTATGGAGATAGACCGACACAGCCTGTAATTCAGGCGTAGTAAACAGACGAGGCTCGGCGCCCCAGTCAGCTTCGTGCTAACCTGACGCTTAAGCTTCACAGCTTGCTAGAGGTTGCACGCAGCGCCGGAAGGTCGCCGGGCCTTTTTTATGCCCGCTAGTGCTACGCCTCACGCGGAACCATGTGAGGGCTCCTACGCTTACCTAGGGCAATCCCGGTCGTGCGATGGATCGTGCGCACCAGCTAAAATCCGGCCAGAGGCTGCCGAACCAGATGCTAAGGAGAAGAGGTCATGCAAGACGCCATCAGAAGCCAGCTCCGCAAGCTTCAGCATCAGCTTGATGAGGCGGCTCACGCGCTTGAACACCTCGGCGGGTCAAGCGAAAGAAGCATGCATCAGCGTTGGAAAAGGGTCAGCCGCCGCACGACCGAGATGGGGCGGGAAGCAGGCGAGTTGGCCCAGCGACATCCGGCAGTGAGCAGCCTGCTCGTTGTAGGGGTCATAGCATTGGCGGCAGCCTGCTACTTCCACAAGCATGACCGCTAGTGCTGCCTACGCGGGACTGAACTCCCAAATAAAGTGAGGCACTACCCCACTCCACCCAAAGCCCAGGCGACGGACGCTAAGATTTAGCGGGCGATGGGCGATCGGCGGCCGCGGCATGTTGCCGTATTGGACCAGCCTGGGCGAAGCATCCATTAACGAGAAAACGTCTTCCACGAAGGCACGTTGACGGTCGAGTTTGTAATGAAGTATCGGCAAGCCAGAGACGCAGGTCGTTACGCGTCCCTTCAGTTCCTGCGGGATCAAGGCTGACGGTCGCAGCGCATCCCCCGCCACAACCAGCGATTCCGGAAACTCTTCACGGAGCGCGGCGCACATGGGCTCGTCCAGCTCGATCATCACCAGCCTATTCTGGGGAAGGCCGGCGCGGACCAGCGCGCGGCCGATCGAGCCGGTGCCCGCACCCACCTCGAGCACGAAATCCTCTTCACTCCGCAGAACCTTGCTGGCGATCAGGTCCGAGAGCTTGTCCGAACTCGGATAGAGCGACGCTACCTGACCGGGATTGGCCAACCAGCGCCGGAAAAACAGACGCGTTTCCGGGCGCACGCTTATTGCTCCTCTTAAAGGGCCGTAAAATTCAATCCTCCCGTACGGGTGTCGGGAGGACGAGACACAGCTATGATTTCTGGCCCCACAATCAAGCGGTTCTAGCAATAGAAGCGGTGTTCGTCATGAACAACACCGCTGATAGAGCAACGATCTATCATAAAGCAAATCTCACGGAACAGGGCTTGCTTTCGTTCAGCGAGTATGTGGATAACTAGGTAGTTGTCCTCTGCGACTACCGGATTTTGGTAGATTCACGCAGGGTACCCGCCAGCCGCTGGCGTAACTGAGGAGGGTTGCTATGCCGACCTCCGCATTGATGAACCTGCATTACGCAGGTATAGCCGCTCAGGTTCCCGAACTTTTGCGTTATGCCACTGCGCGCTGTCCCGATACAGGCGCAGCAGAGGATTTGGTGGAGGAATCCATCATTCGCGCTATCACTCGCCCGGACACCTTTCGCACCGAGCAGGAGATGCGCGCCTGGCTCTTCATCACTCTCCACAACCTTTGTGTCAGTGATCGAGGACCGCGCGCGGCTTCGCTCTTCAAGCTCCCTGAGCCGCTGCACCCCCCTTCCTCCTACAACCGTCTGCTGTTGCGCGCCCTGACCAAGGCCGCCATGACTCTGCCGGCACAGCAGCGGCGCGACCTGGCCTTGCTGGCCGATGAGATCGGCTGGCGGGAAACCAATCCAGCGGCCGAGCGTATGGAAGTCTGGCATCATCGACATAGCACGACGCTGCATTGACGAGAGATGACGACACTGACGAAAGAAGCCATTCATCGGATTCTTGGACCGGTGGGAGATACTCTTGCAGCCGAACTGGTGGCCACCGGCGCTAGTGAGGCAGAGTTGGCCGAAGCTTGGGCGTGGGTTTCCAGTGACGACGCCTTGATGGATGAAGGCCGCTCCTATCCCGGGCCTCGTAGCGCAGCATTGATGGAAATCTTGACCCGGTGGCAGGATGAGGAAGAGGCTTGAGGTCGGGGAGCCTGGGCCGAAACCTTGTCCTACTGTCGGATGAATGTCTCTGACTCGTCCTTTGCAACGCCCACGCCCCCTTCCCTTCCGCCTGCCGGAATGCCATTGAAGAAATCTTCATAGCGGGTGCGGGGCGGGCATCATCTGTCCCTCATGCTCTGGAATGAAGCCTTGCCCTCGATTGAGCGAGAAAGCACAAGGCTTTGCGCGCGTGTTGTCTGCACCTCGCCAGGTCTTTTCGGGAGCCTCGTTCATGCCCTATCGCAGCTTGCGAGACTTTATCGATCGTCTGGAACAGACCGGACGGCTCGTTCGGGTTCAACACCCGGTATCGCCAGTGCTCGAAATGACCGAAATACAGACC
>JAJUFM010000087.1 GCA_029265995.1 Rhodospirillaceae bacterium
GCCTGCGACATGAAGGGGGCCATCGCCGCCTTTGTGGCAGCGGTGGCTGCCTTCCTCCAGAAAAAGGGGACGCCCCAGGGCAGCATCTCGCTGCTCATCACCGGGGATGAGGAAGGGCCCTCGATCAACGGTACGCGCAAGGTGCTGGAATGGCTGGCGGAGCAAGGAGAAGCCATCGACGCCTGCTTGGTGGGGGAGCCGACCAATCCTCGCGATCTGGGGGACATGGTAAAGATCGGCCGACGGGGCAGCTTGACGGGGTGGCTTAAGGTCGAGGGTCGCCAAGGCCATATTGCCTATCCGCACCTGGCCGACAATCCGTGTCACCGGCTGGTAGAACTCCTCCAGCGCTTGCTGGAGCAGCCGCTCGATCAGGGGAGCGAGCATTTCCAGCCGTCCAGTCTGCAAGTTGCTACGATCGACGTGGGCAATCCCGCGACCAACGTGATTCCTGCGACGGCGCAGGCCGTCTTCAACGTACGCTTCAATGACCACTGGACAGGCGAAAGCCTGGAAGCCTGGATCCGGGAGAGGCTGTCGGAGGTGGAAGGTCACTGGGATCTGAAGGTGCGGGTTTCCGGGGAGTGTTTTCTCACGCCTCCCGGGCCGCTGGCGAAGACCGTGGCGCAGGCGGTCGAGGCCGAGACGGGCCGTCGCCCTGAACTCTCGACAAGCGGCGGCACCTCCGACGCGCGCTTCATCCGCGCCTATAGCCCGGTGGTCGAATTCGGCCTGGTCGGCCAGACCATGCACCAGGTGAACGAGCGCGCGCTGGCCGCCGAGATCGAAACGCTTGCCCGCGTCTACCGTCGGGTTCTTGAAGGCATTTTCGCAGCCGCGTCTTCCTGAGCTCTTTACCTCGCCGGGACGCCGACTGATAGGCGAGGAACTTCTAGAAGGGGAAGCGCTCCACGCAATCCAAGGGCCACCGGCAAGAAGCCCTGCGCACCATGTTCATCAAGAACGCGGCGAAGGACCTGGCGGGGCGGAGTCTTGACGGCGCCAGATCCTTTCCTGCGCTCAGGACGATGCCGGTGCTTCACACGTCGCTGCAGGCCCAGTCTGCGATCTTGCGCAGGAAGGCGATGCAGGCTTCTACCTGTTCCAGTTCAATGAACTCGTCCGGCTGGTGCGCCTGATCGATGGAACCGGGACCGAAGACGACCGTGGAGAGGCCGGCTTGTTGGAAGAGCCCGCCCTCGGTCCCAAAGGCCACGGCGGCACTTTCGTTGGATCCTGTAAGGCGGCGGATCAAGGTTTCTGCCGCTCCTTCGTCTTCTGGGGCCAGGGGCGGCACGATAGCCAGCTGGTCCGTTTCAATGCTGGCCTCCGGCGCGAACTCACGCAGGCGCGGCAGCACCTCCGTTTCGGCGTAGGTGTCGAAGCGGCGTCGGATGTCGCGGGGATCCTCAGAGGGGAGATTGCGATACTCCCAGACGAAGCTGCATTCGCTGGGCAGGATGTTGAGCGCCGTACCCCCCTCGATCATGCCGACCTGAACGGTGGTCCAGGGCGGCTCGAAGCGGGGGTCCTGCTTCTCTCGCTGCTCTTCGCCAAGACGCCAAAGGAAATCGATTAGTCGTCCGGCGGCGAAGATCGCGCCGGCGCCTCGATGTGGTTGGCTGGAATGGGCGGCGCGGCCCTCGATGCGCGTCTGAAAGGCGTTGATCCCCTTGTGGCTGGTCACCAGGCGCATCGAGGTCGGTTCGCCGATGATCGTCAGCGCGGGACGCGGGACATTCTCCATGACATCCTGGATCATCCTTCCAGCACCCAGGCACCCCACCTCTTCGTCGTAGGAGAAGGCGATATGGATCGGCCGGCGCAGCGGCATTGCGGCGAATTCCGGCGCAAGTGCCGTCGCGATGGCCAGGAAGGACTTCATGTCGGCAGTTCCGCGCCCGTAGAGGCGGCCGTCCCGTTCGGTGACGACAAAAGGATCACTGCTCCAGTTTTGCCCCTCGACCGGAACTACGTCACTGTGTCCCGAAAGCACGATGCCACCTTCCACATCGGGTCCCAGGGTGGCGAACAGATTGGCCTTGGTACCTTCAGCATTCATGGTGCGCCGACAGCGCGCTCCGTAAGCGGTCAGATAGCTTTCCACCCAAGAGATAAGCTCCAGATTGGAATGCTCGGAGACTGTTGGAAAGGCGACGAGACGCTCGATCATTTCCCGCGGAGTGAGCTTTTCTTTTTCAGACATCTCTATCCCTAGTGATTAGCCGCGCCAGAAGCTTGGCATGAAGAGCACGAGTACCGTGAAGATTTCCAGCCGGCCGAGCAACATTCCCGCTGCCAGCAACCACTTCGCTGCATCCGGCAGGCTTGCGAAACTGCCTCCCGGCCCCACTACGGGACCAAGGCCGGGGCCGACATTGGCCATAGCTGACGCGGCGGCGGAGATCGAGGTGAGAAAATCGAGACCGAGTGCGCCCAGGAGCACCGAAAGCATCGAGAAAAAGAAAAGAAAGAGGAAAAAGAAGCTCATGACCGAGCCGGCGATCTGCTCCGTCACCGGCCGCCCGTTATAGTAGGTCAGAAACACGCCGCTTGGCTGCATCAGGCGCCGAAGCTGAGTCTTGGCGGTCTCGTACAGAATCTGAAAACGGAAGACCTTGATGCCGCAGGAGGTGGAACCGGCGCAGCCCCCGATGAACATCAGCAGAAAGAAGATGCCGAGCGCAAAGTCTCCCCACTGGTCGAAGGGAGCCGAGGCGAAGCCGGTGCCGGTCATGATGGAAATGGCGTTGAAGGTAGCGTGACGCAGGCCCTCCATGAAGGGCATGTCCAGCTGTAGGAGGAGCCAAAGCGTCAAGGAAAGGATTGCGATGGCCATGATCAGCAGCATCCCGCGTACCTGCTGGTCCCGAAAGAGGGGGCGGAGGCTGCCGTGGAGGGCGCGCAGGTAGAGCACGAAAGGGATCGAGCCCAGAATCATGAAGAGGCTGGCGGCCCATTCCAAAGAGGCGCTGTTGAAAGCCGCAAAGGAGGCGTCGCGCGTCGAATAGCCGGCAGTTGCAACCGTCGTCATGGCGTGGGCGACGGCATCAAAACCGCTCATGCCGAGAAGATAGTAGGTGAGGGCGGCCACGGCGGATATGAGGGCGTAGGCGAAAAGGATCTCGAGCGCTATCTGTTTCGCCCGGGGTAGCACCTTGTCCGCTTCGAAGGCTTCCACCTTGAAGAGCTGCATGCCGCCAACCCGCAGCATGGGAAGGATCGAGATGGCGGTGACGATGACGCCAATTCCACCAAGCCACTGCAGCATGGCGCGCCAGATGAGGATCCCCGGGGAAACGGTTTCCAAGGCGACGATGACGGTGGAGCCGGTGGTTGTGATCCCGGACACCGCCTCGAAGAAGGAGTCCGTAAGGGAGAGATTGAGGCTGGAAAGATGGAAGGGGAGGGCTGAGAAAGCGGCAATGACAATCCACACGGTGGTCGTCAGCACGAAAGCCTGGCGCAACTTGAGCTGCGGCCGCCGGCTACGGCTGACAAGCGTGAGACAGACACCGACGAAGCAGGTGAGCGCGGCCGTTCCGGCAAAAACCGTCCACTCGGACCGTCCATAGGAGAGGTCTACCTGGACGGGCACGAGCATGGCCGCGGCCAGCCCCAGAAGCACCAGGCCGTTCACGAAGAGGACAGGCTTCAGGTCGGGCACGGCCTGCTCCAGCCTGGAATTAACGCGTCACAGTATCAGCTGCGCTGGCCGATTAGCGAAAGAAGCTCTCGGCGCGTTGAGGGGTTGGTTCGAAACATGCCAAGCATGCGGCTGGTGACCATGCTCACTCCGCGCTTATGGACGCCCCTGGTCGTCATGCACTGATGTTCCGCTTCTATGATGACCGCCACCCCCAGCGGATCCAGAACGCTCTCCAACGTATTCGCGATCTGCGCGGTCATTTTCTCCTGGATCTGCAGTCGACGGGCATAAGCCTCGACCACACGCGCCAGTTTCGAAATGCCGACGACACGGCGGCGCGGCATGTAGGCCACATGCGCGACCCCAATGATCGGCGCCATGTGGTGCTCGCAGTGGCTTTCGAAGCTGATGTCCTTCAGGAGAACCATTTCGTCGTAGCCATCGGTCTCCTCAAAGGTCCGCTGCAGCAACTCCACCGGATCGACGCTGTAGCCGGCGAAGAACTCTTCATAGGCTCGCGCAACCCGCGCGGGCGTGTCCCGCAATCCCTCGCGAGAGGGATCGTCTCCCGCCCAGCGCAGCAACAGCTCGACGGCTGCTTCAGCTTCCTGGCGCGTCGGCCGATCAATAGAAGAGACGCTGCCGGAGGAGTTGTTGGTCAAGCTCGAGGCTTCCGGCGAGATGGTGGGGTGCGCCGACATGGCGACCTCCTGTTGCTTTCCAAAAAGGGGGCGATCTTGCCAGGCCGCAGCATTGTCGCGCCACAGGCCTTGTCAAGCGGTAGCTGGCGCGGCCTCTAGTTCAACCGCACACGCTCATGAGGGCTGTCCAGGGAAAAGGCTGGTATGGTGATCCAGAAGCGTTCGCCTGCCTCGTTCTGCATTTCGTAGCGGCCCTGCATGATGCCGCTCGGTGTGGTGAGTGGACAGCCGCTGGTATAGGTAAAGCTTCCTCCGGGCGGTAAGATTGGTTGTTCGCCCACCACGCCGGGTCCTTCCACTTCCTGAGTCACGCCCATAGCGTCCGTGATGCGCCAGTAGCGGTTCAGCAGCTGAACTCTTTCCGTGCCATGATTCACGATCTGGACCTGGTAGGCCCAGACAAAGTGCCTGTTCTCCGGAGACGACTGCTCCTCCAGATAGGTCGGTTCGACGGTCACCTCGATGGAACGGGTGGTCTCGCTATAACTCAAGAACAGACTCCGGTTTCTGGCATGGACGTGGGGCTATTCGACTACAGCGTCGATTTCTCCGCGCATGCTTTCGGTTAGTCGAAGATCCTCTTCCGGTACTTCCTCGATTGAGCGGGCAATGGCAAGGGCTGGACCCATCATCTCAAGCATCAGCTTCCGCTGCTCGCGGTTCATGTCAGGGTGATTTTCTATCTCGTTGAGCGCCGCGCTCAGCTCGGACAGCATCTCGGGATGTTCGTCCTGGATCTGGAGCGCCATATAGGCGCGCAACGTACGATCTCCAACTTCGGCCCAGCGATCCTCATCCTCGAATCCCTCTGCTTGAAGTATTTCCTGGAACTCGGGATAGGCCTCATGCCCGCGTAGTTCCTTCAGTGAGCTGGCAAGCGGGGAAAAACCGGCTTCCGGGTCAGGATCAATCGCCTCGAAATCCGCATCTTCGTAGCGCTCGCCCAGTTCTTCGAGCTCGACAAGGGTTGCCAGGAAGCGACGGACCTCACCTTCTTCCAGGGGTGCACCTGATTGCGCGAAGGTTGTGAGTGGCAGCAGGACGAGCAGGCACGCGAGCAGAGCGGAGCGTAGAAGGGACATGGCGGTTCCTGTAGTACCTCGTGCGTTCTAGGGCGGCCTGTCCGATCAAGTGGCTCCCTGACCAGAACCTCCACCAGTTCTTAGCGAGAGCGAGCCTAGATCAACTCGAGCGCCCTTCAAACATGGATTTGTCGGCATCAACGGCACGGCAAACCTGCGGGACCGTCGTGCAACAAATCGACGGCAAGAAGCAGGGAGTGCTTTGCCCGATGGCGGCGATGAATCGCTTCAGAATGCAGACGTCGCATGCAGAGGTGGCAGTGCTTGCCATACCCAAGTGGTCATACCATTCTCGACTGCAGTCGAGGAGTAAGTGTCATGGCCTCTGAAGAACATTCAGTCGCCCCGCCCAAAATGCCGCGGGTCGGGCTTTTCGTTACCTGCCTGGTGGATCTGTTCCGCCCATCGATCGGCTTTGCGGCCGTCAAGTTGCTTGAGGATGCGGGCTGTTCGGTCGTCGTTCCTTCCGCTCAAACGTGCTGTGGGCAACCGGCCTACAATTCCGGCGATCGAAAGGATGCACGTGGAGTCGCGCGAACGGTCCTGCGGGCATTCAGGGGGTTGGATTACGTGGTGGCGCCTTCTGGGTCTTGTGCTGGCATGATCCGTGAGCACTACCCCAAGCTCTTCGCGGGGGAGCCGGAAGAGGCAGAGGCCGAGGCGCTGGCTTCGAGGACATGGGAACTGATCTCCTTCCTGGCCGATGTGATGAAGGTTGAGCGGGTGGAGTGTCACTGGCCGGCACGGGCGACCTACCATGACTCCTGCTCGGGCTTGCGCGAGCTTGGTATCAGGCAGCAGCCACGACAGCTCCTGGGCAGTGTGGAGGGGCTGGAACTCGTTGAGATGGCCGAGGCGGAAGTTTGCTGCGGCTTTGGTGGGACCTTCTGCGTCAAGTATCCGGAAATCTCGGATTCCATTGTTAGCAAGAAGGCGGAAAACATCGAAAACAGCGGTGCTGAACTGCTTATGGCGGGGGACCTGGGTTGCCTGATGAATATGGCGGGCAAATTGCAGCGCCGTGGTTCCCGAGTGGAAGTCCGCCACGTGGCGGAGGTACTCGCCGGTCAGCAGGAAGAACCGGCCATTGGTGAGCCGGCGAAACAGGTAGCTAAATAGTCCATGCAGTCAACTTCCCACGCCTTCAAGCAAAACGCTCACCGCGCTCTACACGACCCCATGCTCCAGAAGGCTATGGGACATGTGCGGAGCGGCTTCATTGACAAGCGGGTTCAGGCGGCCGCGCGCCTGCCTGAGTTCGATCAGCTTCGCGACCAGGCAAAGGCGATCAAGGACCACACCCTGGCTCACCTCGACCACTATTTGGAGCGCTACGAGGCGAAGGTCCTGGAGATGGGCGGCAAGGTGCACTGGTGTGCCACCGCGGAAGAGGCGCGCGAAGCCGTGCTCTCGATTTGCCGCTCTCTGGACGCCCGCACGGTCACCAAGGGCAAGTCGATGCTTTCCGAGGAGATCGCGCTCAACGAGCACCTCGAAGCTAATGGCATCGAGCCGGTTGAGACCGACCTTGGCGAGTACATCATCCAGCTTCGCAAGGAACCGCCAAGCCACATCATCGCGCCGGCGGTGCATGTCAACAAGGAGCAGGTCGAGGCTGATTTTCGCCGGGTTCACAAGAATCTCCCGCCGGAACGATCGTTAAGCGAAGCCGCACAGCTTGTCGATGAGGCCCGTCAGGTCCTGCGGCAGCGTTATCTCGAGGCTGACGTCGGTATAACAGGCGCCAACTTCCTGATCGCGGAGACAGGGACCAGCGTCATCGTTACCAACGAGGGCAATGGCGACCTGACGCAAACGCTGCCCAAGGCGCATATCGTTGTAGCCAGTCTAGAGAAGGTGGTGCCCACGCTGGAAGACTGCGCGACCATCCTGCGGGTGCTGGCGCGCTCGGCAACAGGCCAGGAGTTCTCCTCCTACACGACCTTCTCCACCGGGCCGCGACGGCCGGAAGATCCGGACGGACCCGAAGAGTACCACGTGATCCTGCTCGACAACGGCCGTTCGTCCATGCTGGGCACCGAGTTCCAGGACATGCTGCGCTGCATCCGCTGTGGGGCCTGCATGAACCACTGCCCGGTCTATCACGCGGTCGGCGGCCACTCCTACGGCTGGGTTTATCCAGGGCCGATGGGGGCGGTACTGACACCGTCGCTGATCGGTGTCGAGGAAGCAGGTCACCTCCCCAACGCCTCCACCTTCTGCGGGCGCTGTGAGGCGGTTTGCCCGATGCGCATTCCCCTGCCGAAGATGATGCGGCACTGGCGCGAGCGGGAGTTCGAGCAGCATCAGGCGCCGGCCAAGGCGCGTCTCGCGATCGAAGCCTGGGCCTTCGTCGCCAAACGACCGCGTCTTTATCGGTGGGCGACGAGTTTGCTGATAGGAGCGCTTGGCCGCGCCGGCCGGCGGCGAGGGCGCTTCAGGGAGCTTCCGCTGGCGGGTGGTTGGACGGCGCATCGTGATTTCCCGGCCCCTAGCGGGCGCAGCTTTCAAGCACGTTGGGCCGAGCAGCAGCGTCGGGGGAGGGCCAGCCGATGAGCAGCCGGAAGGCCATTCTGGGCGCGATCAGGCATTCGCTGGGTCGCCAGCGCGGCGATGGTGCAGAGCAGGCGGTGGAAGCCAGACTGCGGACGCATGACAGAAACCTCGTGCCTCAACGCGGCTGCCTCGAGGGGGAGGCCTTGTTGTCACTCTTCTCGAGCCAAGCCGAAAGGGTCGATGCGACTGTAGAGCGCGTCGCGACCGACGCAGAGGTGCCGGAGGCAGTGGCCGAGTATCTCAAGCGGAACAATCTTCCGCCGCGGGTAAGGATGGCGCCGCATCCCGACATACAGGCCCTGCCGTGGGCGGAGAAGGCGCCGCTGCTGGAAGTCGCGGAAGGCCGGGCGGACCCCCAGGATCTTGTATCCGTCACGCCAGCCTTTGCCGCGGTCGCCGAAACCGGAACCCTGGTGCTGCACTCTGGCCCTCAGACGCCCACCACGCTCAACTTCCTGCCGGAAAACCACGTGGTCGTGGTGCGTGCAAGTCAGGTTGTCGGCGCCTATGAAGAGGTATGGGATCGTCTGCGCGCAGCCAATCCAGCCGCATTGCCGCGCACGGTCAACATGATCACGGGACCCTCGCGAACCGGCGACATCGAGCAGCGGTTGGAACTTGGGGCTCACGGTCCCCGCCGCCTTCACATCGTGCTGATAGCCGAGGAAGGCGACAGTTAAGTCGATCAGCAAAAGGAGAAGGGACGCTCGTGGATGGGCCGCCATATCGCCGACGTCAGATCAAGCGGCCGAGTGAAGAGGATCTCCAGCTTTGGCGCCATGTGACGCGCGGCATCAAACCACTGAAGCCAGAGACGCTGCCGCGCGAGGATGTCACCTGGGCGAAACCCAAGGAGCAGGCGCCGCCCTCCCGAGGAGTCCTTCAGGCTTCTACTTCGGCTAAGGCGATTTCACCCACGAAGCCGGTCATGACCGAACTAAGTCATGGCGATCTACAGGCTATGGACAAGCGGCGGGCTCAGCGGCTGCGGCGTGGGCGCTTGCCGATTGAGGCGCGCCTCGACCTGCACGGCCTGAACCAAAGCGATGCACACTTCGCCTTGCAGCGTTTCGTGCGGCAGTCGGCGGCGGTGGGGCGGCGCTGCATTCTCGTCATCACGGGTAAGGGCGGCCGTTTCGCTGAAAGCGGGGTGCTTCGTCGGCAGGTGCCGCTTTGGCTCAACCAGGCAGACCTGCGCGATAAGGTGCTGGGCTTCGAACACGCCCGCCCAGAGCATGGCGGCGAGGGCGCGCTCTATCTGCTCCTGCGGCGGCCGCGCGTGAACAAGAAGAAATGACGCCCTTTGGCGAAAGGCTGCGGAATCTCCGCAAGCAGCGTGGGCTCACCCTGGCGGCGATGGCGGAGGGGTTGGATGTTACCCCGGCTTATCTTTCTGCGCTCGAACGCGGCCACCGCGGCCGCCCGAATCGCCGTTTCGTTCATCAGGTTTGCCAATACTTCGGCATCATCTGGGACGACGCGGAGGAACTGCAGCGTCTCGCGGATCTTTCGCATCCCCGTGTGGTGGTGGACACGGCCAACCTCGATCCTCGCGCCACCCTTCTGGCCAACCTACTGGCAGAGCGGATAGCCGCTTTGCCGCCAGAGCGCGTGGAAGCGATGCTGCGCCTTCTCGATCAGGAGTGAGGCTAACTTTCCTGCTCATCCTCGAAAGAGCCCCCTGGCCTGTAGATTTTGGGGAAGCAATTTCCGGGGAGGGGCGTTATATTCGGTTGGGAAGAACGCCCTGGATCCTCGGAGCCGATCGAAGAACTGAAGTGAGAGTTTGATGTTGGATCATGCCGGAAGTTTGACTGCGCCCCTGATCGACCCCTTCGCGCGCCCGATCACCTACCTGCGTGTGTCGGTCACGGATCGCTGCGACTTCCGCTGTGTCTACTGCATGTCCGAAGACATGACCTTTTTGCCGAAGGCGGAGCTGCTCAGTCTGGAAGAGCTGGACCGCCTGTGCAGCGCCTTTGTTCGCCTCGGCGTGCGCAAGCTGCGGATCACCGGCGGTGAACCTCTGGTTCGGCGGGACATTATGTGGCTCTTCCAGCGGTTGGGTCGCCACCTCGACGGTGGCGGTCTCGACGAACTGACGTTGACCACGAACGGAAGCCAGCTCGCCCGCTTCGCCGAGCCGCTCTATGAAGCTGGGGTGCGACGGATCAACGTTTCGCTCGATACCCTGGACCCGCAGAAGTTCCTGGGGATCACCCGCTGGGGCAAGTTCGACAAGGTGATGCAGGGGCTCGATGCAGCGAAGGCTGCAGGGCTCGAGGTCAAGATCAATGCCGTCGCGCTCAAGGGAGTGAACGACGGAGAGATACATGACCTGGTGGAATGGTGTGGGCGCGAGGGCTTCGACCTGACCTTTATCGAGGTCATGCCGATGGGGGACATCGGTACGGAGATGCGCCTGGACCAGTACTGGCCCCTCACCGAGGTTCGACGGGAGCTGGAGACGCGCTGGACTTTGGAGGAGAGCGGCTATCGTACAGGCGGGCCAGCCCGCTATGTCACCTGCAAGGAGACCGGCGGCCGGATCGGTTTCATCACGCCGCTTACCCATAACTTCTGTGAGAGTTGCAACCGGGTGCGGCTTACCTGCACCGGCACGCTGTTCATGTGCCTGGGCCAGGAGGATGCGGCGGATCTGCGGACACCCTTGCGGGAAAGCGAGGCCGATGAAGCGGTGGAGCAGGCCATTCGCGGCGCCATCGCGCGCAAGCCCAAGGGCCACGACTTCATCATCGACCGCACCCAGGGACTGCAGGGCGTGGCAAGTCGCCACATGAGCACCACCGGCGGCTAAGCACTGTTTTGCTTTAGCTTTCGATGGCTCCGGCCGTTTCGTCCTTCAGGGGGCGGGTCAGCAGGCGGTGCATGGCGTCCAGAACGGGCAGATCCTGATAGAGGATCTCGAACACCGCCTGGCAAATCGGCATCTCCACAGCCAGCTTGTTCGCGAGGCCGATCACAGAGCGCGCGTTTTCGGCTCCCTCTACCACGGCCTTGGAGCCGGCCTGCGCCTGCTGGGCCGTCAGCCCCTTTCCCAGCGCCATGCCAAAGGAAAAGTTGCGCGATTGCTCGCTGGAGCAGGTGAGGGTGAGATCGCCCAATCCCGCAAGACCTGCCAGCGTCTCCTGTCGCGCGCCCAGCGCCAAGCCCAGGCGCATCACTTCTGCCAGCCCTCGGGTGATCAGGGCAGCGCGCGCGTTGGAACCGAAGCCGCAGCCGCTGGCGATGCCGCAGGCGATGGCGAGTACGTTTTTCACTGCGCCGCCTACCTGAACCCCTACGGGGTCGCTTGAGGTATAGGGGCGAAAGATCGGGCTGGCGAAGGTGGCCGCTGCGCGCGCGACCAAAGCCGCGTCCTTGCCGGCCACGGTCACGGCGGTAGGTTGCCCCTCCGCGACTTCAGCAGCAAAGCTGGGGCCTGAGAGAACCGCCCAGGGACGTCCGCCGAGTTCTTCCTCCACGACCTCGTGCATCAAGGCGCAGCTTTCAGCCTCGATCCCTTTGCTGCAGATCAGGAGGGCCGCGCCCTCCGTCAGATGGCTTTGGATATCGCGCGCCACGGTTCTGAGATACTGAGAAGGAACGACCAGAACCGCGAGCTCTGCCTGCGCCAGTACGGTAGCAAGCTCGCTGCTGATAAGAAGCGCTTCGGGCAGGGGGTGGCCGGGCAGGAAGAGTGTGCGCCGCTCGCTGGCGGCAACACGAGCGACCTCTGGTTCGCGAATCCAGAGGCTACAGTCGCGGCCGGCACGCAAGGCGGTAAGTGCCAGCGCTGTGCCCCACGCCCCACCGCCGATGAAAGCCAGCTGCTTGAATGGCTGTGCCCCGACGGCGCGGCTATCTGGGCGAGAGGGCATCGACTGCTTCCGTAAGTGGTTGCGGGTTAGCGCCTCGGATTGCCTGCGCCTTCACGCTGCGCCCGCAGCGGTCGCCGAGGGCGGTCGTCCTGATCCCGGCGTACACGGCGTGGTTCAGGCGCCCGCGCAAGCTCTTCTCGCAGTTCGATGATGCGCTTCTCGATCGCCTGCCGCAGTGCCGGCGACGTGTGCTGCTTCAAGGCCGCGCGTTGCTGCTCTAACTCCGCGAGCTGGCGCTGCTTCTCCTCACGTGTGCGCTTGATGGGGCGGTTGTCCGAAAGCTGGCCCTCGTAGCTGCGCATAACCTTTTGCTCCTTGGTACTAGATCGCTTCCGTTTATCTGATCAGCATAGTGGAAGGGGCCCACGCTGACGTCGCGCATCGATGAACACAGGCAACATTTGCCTCGAAGCGAAGGAACCTAGAGACGGGGGGGAAGCTCGTCAATTGAGGTACGCTTCTGGTCACGCCACGAGCAGAAGGGTTTGCCTGCCTGAGCTTGCTCTGCCACCTTCCGCAACCATGCAGGCGTCACTCAATCACGAACTGGATCTATCCTCCCTCAAGGAGAATGGCAAAGGCGCGCTCGCGCGGGCGTTGGCCCGGATCGAGCGGCAGCCTGACAGCGCGGAAGTGGTCGCGCTTCTGGACGCCGCCTGGAGAGCGCCGCGCGGCCTAGTGTGGGGCATTACAGGCCCGCCCGGGGTGGGAAAATCCACCCTGGTCGGCGCCTTGATACGCCGCCTCCGCACGCGGGGACTGAGGGTTGCTGTGATTGCGGTAGACCCCTCGTCCAAGCGCTCGGGGGGAGCTCTATTGGGCGACCGAATCCGGCTTCTCGCCGACCCTCAAGACCCGGATCTCTTCGTGCGCTCCATGGCAGCCCGCGACCGCCTTGGGGGGCTGGCAGCGCTTACCTGGAGCGCGGCCATTCTGATGCGTGCGCTGTTCGACCGCGTCATCGTGGAAACCGTAGGCGTAGGCCAGTCGGAGACAGATGTGGCTGGGCTGGCTGACAGTGTCGTCTTTTGCGTGCAACCGGGTAGCGGCGACTCCCTGCAGTTCATGAAGGCGGGCATCATGGAGATTCCTCATGTGGCCGCTGTCACCAAGGCAGATAGCGGGACGCCGGCTCGACGCGCGCTCAAGGATCTCAGGGCTGCCGTTTCTCTAGTGGAAGCAGAGGAAGGCTGGGAAGTGCGCTGCCTATCCTGTTCCGCGACAAGCGGGAGCGGCCTGGAGGAACTGGAGGCTGCGCTGGACGCCCATGCCGCGTGGATGAAGATGGAGGGACTCATTGAAGCACGGCGGTGCCGTCAGGCTGCGGAGTGGGTCACCGCCTCTCTCCTCGATGATTATGGCCGGCTGGGCCTCGCGCGGCTAGAAGGCAGGGAAGAAGTACATGATAAAGATCATCCCTTCAGCAGCAGGCGCAGGCTCCGCCAAAGTATAGAAACATCTTTTTCTTGATCACGGTTGCCTTGATATCGCCAAAATGTGATCGGGAACTCCCCAATACCTCTTTGGTTATATCCGCTGAACTCCCGACGTGAAAGCAGTCGGGCAGGAATAACCGTAGGAGAGTATGTTATGCTCAAGACTACTTGTGCTTCCATTATTGCAGCGGCCGCCTTGGTGGCGCTGCCCGCCGCGGCCCAGACCCAAAGCTACAACGCGGGTACCAGCATGAGTTCCGAATCGCGTGGCACGACTGGCACTGGTGACCAGTACATGCGCAATCAGGAGAACTATACCGAGAGCTATCAGGAACAGGGCTTCGAATCCCGTTCCGGCAATGAACCGGCGAGCGAGTATAGCCACACTCGCTCGGGCGACGACTACGGCACTCGTAGTGAAAGCGAGCACCGCTATAGCCACA
>JAJUFM010000147.1 GCA_029265995.1 Rhodospirillaceae bacterium
CACGTCAATGCGACCTCGTTCGTGGCTGACGTGACCGTATCGAACTACACCAACCTGGGCTCGGGTCGCGCCAACCTCGGCCGGGATCTGGTCAGCTCGGTCGCCACGGCGGTCGGCAACAACGCCAGCATCTCCGTCAGCGTCGGCAACTAAGGTCCGTCGCAATCAACAAGAAGTGTACCTGGAACTCGGGGGTGGGCTTGACCCACCCCACCTTTCCTCACGCAGCAAGGGACTACGCCATGCAAGCCCATCGCCTTTTACTGGCCGCGCTCGCGGGCGCGGCGATTTTCCTCGGCGGCGAAGAGCTTCCACTCGTGCAGCAACAGACAGCTGTTACGCAGGCCGCCGCACAGCAAATGGGTCGAAATCCCTGGGGTTATTCTCGCAACAAGTCGATGGCCGCCCAGTTCCAGCACGCGGACAAGCTCACCCGCGATCGCGCAGCGGGCGACCTCAACCAATACGTTCTGTCCTACAACTCGAGCTCGACTTCGATCGGTAACTACACCTCTATCGAGCAGATCCTGGAAGGCGATGCTCAGGCCTCCCTGGACTTCCTGGCGAACCAGGACAGCAGCGGCAACCAAGGCGCGAACGCGGGGGCGGGCCTGACGAACAGCGGCCTTTCCAACGAGGCCGGCAACGTTACCAGCAAGAACGGGAAGCCGGGCAAGAAGGGCAAGTAGACTCACGTGCGCTAGGGCGTGCGTAGCTTTGGGGAGACGCGACATGTTGCTTCGGGACTTCTGCCGGCGGAACCAGATCCACCATCGACTTCTGGCGGTCGCCCTCGTGGCCGCCCTTCCTTTGGCGGCGACAGCAGCCAACAGCAAGAGCTACGTGGTACCGGCCACGCCGGAGGAGCGGCAGGCCCTGGCACGCGCTGCTGAAGCTGGCGAGCCAGATGCTCTTTACTTAGTTGGCGCGCTCGGAATTGAAGGCAAGGTGCAGGGCGTGAGCCGGGCGCAAGGACTCTCCGCTCTTTCCAGGGCGGCTGATGCGGGTCACGCAGAGGCCAATTATCTCCTGGGTGTCATCTATGCCACCGGACAGGGACAGCCGCGGGATCCTCAAGCCGCAGCTCGACATCTACAAGTTGCTGCGAATGCTGGCCATGCGGACGCCCAAGCCGCGCTTGGGCAAGCCTACCTCGCGGGACAGGGCGTGCCCCAGGACGCGGCTCAAGCCAAACATTGGCTTGAGCAAGCTGCGGCGCAGGGGGATTCGGAAGCCCGTATCAACCTTGGCGTGCTTCTAACCAGCGGCGGGCCCGGCGTAGCCGACCCCGCACGCGGCGTCGAGCTGCTTCGCGCAGCCGCGGATCAGGGCGCCGCGACCGCCCAGCATAACCTGGGTCAGATCTATGCCGAAGGTCTGGGTGTTCCGGCTCATCCGCAGACGGCTTACGGATGGTATCTTCTCGCAGCAGAACGCGGCTATCAGCGCGCTCAGTTAGGGCTCGGTCGCTTGCTCCTGCAGGGCGGCAGTCCACTGTTCGATCCGGCGGAAGGAGCGGCCTGGATCATGTTGGCGGCGTCCGGTCCGCCAAACCCGGTAACAGAAGCCGCCTCAGCCGTTCTGACGAGGCTTGCCGAAAGCCTCCCTCAGGAACTGTTGACCGATGCCCGGGAGCGAGCGCGGGTGACGATGATGCGCATCGGTATGAGCAGCGGCCAATAGAATGGGAAGAGCGCAAGATGAGGGAAGGTCGCGGTTGGCAATCGCCAGCTGCGGCCTTCTGTCGTTGCTTTTGCTGGGGAGCTGCACACCGGCCGACACGCTGGGCGCGGCGCAGGTACTGACCAGTTTCGTTGCGGGAGCCGAGGCCCCTGCCGTCCGACCTGGAACGGGAATTCAGAACGGCCGCTACGAAGATGCTTCCATTCGTGAGGCTCTGGCCGTCGCCGGCCGTGAGCCTCTGGCCGTTTGCCGCGCCCGCTTGCCAGAAAATGAGCCCCTGCCACCCGGCCACTGCGGCTTGAGATTGGTCTGCTTGCCGGGCGCCGCCTTCCCCGGTGAACTCTATGTTTGCGCACCTTCGGAAGAGGCACCGTGGCAAAGCTCGGCTGCCTCAAGGCTCCCTTAGCGCCGGGCGCGGTTCAGCGCCATCATTACCTCCTGGCGCTTCGCTTCAACTTCGTCCAACCGGCGCGACCCCTTTCTCCTTTAGCAGCACCGCCCCTGCCTCTGCCGGCGCATGCGGAGCCGGTGCTGCAGCAAAGAGCTGGCTGAAGGGAGCGAACCGCTGATGGTAAAGCGATGAAGATGCCCGGCGAGAAGCACAAGCCCTAGGTAAAAGCGATGGAAGCTGCCCCACAAATGTTGCGCCGGATGCTTACACCCAAGAGCGCTGTCCTGTTCGCCGGAAAGAAGATCATGCCTCACCCAGGAAAGTGGAGCCCCGGCGTTGGGGCTTCGGGAGTTGGGCACGCCGGGGCTCCGTACAGCCGATTCTTCACCGGCCCGCCAATAATAGAAAAAGCCAACACGAATCCTTAATGCTATTCGGTAATTTACCGTACCTATGTTGGCTCACTACATGGGATGAATCCTCCATCCTCCCCTGCCCTTCCATGAATCAGAGAACGACAGCTTCTCTACTTGAAGGACGTCAACAACTACGCGGCTGCACAGCAAGGGCGAACTCAACGCCTTCTTCCACCTCATGTCGTTTTGAAGGCATTTTATTCTGGTAAATTCTCAATAAAGGTCAATATTTAGTCTTTCTTAACTCTATGAATTGGCGAAACTTTCTACTGGTGCCTGCAATTTGATATAAGTCATGTATTTCTTGGCGTACTACCTTTGGGTAGGGTATGGCCTAATACCCCATACCACTGCACAGGCGCCCCACCCCTCTGAGTACGAGCATCGGCTGCATATTAGGAGTACTTTGTCATTCTGAGCAGAGCGGCAGCAGAGCAAAGTAAAGCCGCTCTTCCAAAAGGGAGAGTGCCGGGCCCTCCTGGTCGGGAGGTAAGCCGAGCACGCAACACAAGAATGACGGTCCGCTCAGGGACCGGATGAGGCAATGGAGGGGCTCTCGTGGAACAACGTGTAGAACTTTTGCTGATCGATCGGAATCGCCTGCTGCGCGAAGGTCTCAAGCGGATGCTATCCAGCGGGTCGAACGTCAGCGTCTCCCAGGAAGCGAACGACCTGGTCGACGCCCTGCAACAAGATTATGAGGGATGGTCTCCGGATATCATCTTGATGGAATGGGCTGGGACGGAGACTGGTGGCAGCAATCCCATTTCCCAACTGCTAGAGCGCTGGAGCAACGCCAAGGTCGTGGTTTTCGGCGACGCCCTCAACAAGCCAGAAATGGTTATGGCTCTGCGAGCCGGAGCCAATGGCTATCTCCTCAAAAGCATGTCCTTGGACGCGCTTATTCACTCTTTACGGCTCGTGCTCGCTGGAGAGGTCGTCTTCCCGACCCAGCTTGCAGCCCATCTCATCAAGGAGCCCTTGAGCACAGGCGCCAACCTGTCGCTCAGTCATCTGGATATCGATCTCTCGCCACGAGAGATTCAGATCCTGCGGTGTCTGGTGGCCGGGCAAGCCAACAAGGTGATCGCCCGCGAACTCAACATCACTGAGGGAACGGTGAAGGTACACATCAAGCGACTGTTGAAGAAAATCAACGCCCGCAACCGCACCCAGGCCGCGATCTGGGCGCTCAACTCCGGCTTGCAACAGCAGCAAGCCGCTTCCTAGTCCGCGTCGCGTCATCTGACCACCCCGGGGACAGGGCAAACCCGGGGGGCAGGTTCATACTCACGATATATTACTTCATAGATTAAAAAGACTGCACCAGAGAGAGCTCCTCACCGAGCTCAGTCTGGTGCAGTTTGCAATGAGCAGAATGCATGAAATCAGGTCGACGAAGTCACGTGATTAACTCTCGGTTTCTTTGAAGCTTAAGTGTTTTCATGCATCCGGCTGGGACAGAAGTCCCGATCAGTGGCGCCCGCTTTCTAGGACAGCGCTTGGACATGTGACGCCTGCAGCGCGCAGCCATCTCGCTGGCCGAAAGCTCTCTTTCGGTGGCACCCTGGCAGTCGAGGCGTCAGGGCACCATCGTCGGCACGCGAGGCGACACCCTTTCGGTTAAGCGTGGCGACGGAAGACCGGCTTGAGAGGAACTGCTTCTCCACGCAGGAACTGGAGATGTAAGCAAACTCTCAAAGGGCGACGGGCCGGCTGGAGCCGCCTCCGCGTCATCGAGTAAGGCTTCCGGCACCAGGCGCAGCAATTCTGCCCGCAGCTCCGCCTCGCTCCCGCTGCGGCACCTTTGCTCCAGCGCCAGCAGGCGCGTATGAAGTTCTGCTGGATCCGTCTGTCGAGCCCGCGCCCGCATGATCTTCGGATGGCTTGTCGGCGCCAGCGCCTCTTGGGCGTGAAACAGCTCTTCAGTCAGCTTTTCGCCTGGACGCAAGCCCGTGTAGACGATCTCGATATCCTCGCCGGGGCGAAATCCCGACAGGTGTATCATCTGACGCGCAAGATCTGCGATGCGGATGGGCTCACCCATGTCGAGGACGAAGATTTCGCCCCCCTTCCCCATGGCAGCGGCCTGAAGAATCAGGCTTACCGCTTCCGGAATCGTCATGAAGTAGCGCGTGATGTCCGGATGGGTCACGGTGACTGGCCCCCCACGCTCGATCTGGTGGCGGAAGAGCGGCACCACGGAACCCGCTGATCCCAGGACATTGCCGAAGCGGGTCGTGATGAAGGAGGTCGCGCTTTGCCGATCCAGCGTCTGGCAATAGATCTCGGCGACGCGCTTGGTGGCCCCCATTACATTGCGAGGGTTGACGGCCTTATCTGTGGAGACCTGTACAAAAACCTCTGCGTCATGGGCTGCCGCCAGATCTGCCACAAGTCGCGTGCCGAAAACGTTGGTTTCGACCCCCGCGAAGGGATTGCTCTCGACCAGCGGAACATGCTTGTAGGCTGCTGCATGAAGAACAATGGCGGGGCGATATGCAGCGAACACCTGCTTCAGATGCGGGCCATCACGAATATCGACGAGAAGGGCGGTGTAGTTGAGCGCGGGAAAGCGTTCGTTCACCTCACGCTCGATCTTGTAAAGGTTGAACTCCCCGCTATCGACCAGAAGCAGATGCTCGGGCTCATGCGCCGCGATCTGACGCACCAGTTCCGAGCCGATGGATCCACCTGCACCGGTTACGAGAATTCTCTTTCCCTTCAGAAGACGACGCACGGACGCCAGGTCCCCCTCGACGACCTGGCGGCCAAGCAGGTCTTCCAGCTGAACCGCGCGCAGCCGCGACACGCCGATCCGCCCGCTGGCGAGTTCGGAGAGAGTCGGGAGAGTGATGCAAGGGGTCTGCGCACGGGCGCAGTCGTCGTAAATCTGGCGGATTACCCACCCCGGCGCTGACGGCATGGCGATGAGCACGACATCAACCCGCTTCTGGCGTAGCTGCGCGGGCAAAGCCTGGAGCCGCCCCAATACCGGAACCCCATGCAGCGCACGTCCCTGCTTTTCCGGTGCATCGTCCAGAATGCCGATCGGCCGGTAGCGTTCGTGCTTGAGAAGATCTCGGATCAGCGCTTCGCCAGCGGCGCCGGCGCCAAGAACCAGGGCGCGACCGCCGCGGGAGGGTGGACCAAAACCGTCGGCCGCCACCCGTAGGAGGACCCGCCCGCCCACCAACCCTCCGCACAGCACGAAAGGATAGAGCGCTAGCGCCGAAGGGGGCACGGCCGGAAGCAGCCCCCGCCCGTAAAGCACGAGCAGGCCAATCCCATACCCCAAGATTACCGCCTTCAGGATAGCCTGCAAATCCGCCAGCGAGACGAACCGCCAGATGCCGCGAGCCAGACGAAAGTGAAGAAAGGCAATCGCTTGGCTGGGCAACATGACCAGGACAAAAGCGTCCAGGACAGGGGTGCGTAGACCTTCGATCGGTCCGAGATTGCCGGCCAGCCAGAAGGCCAGCGCCGCAGACAGCAGAACCCAGAGGAGATCGTGCGCAAAAGCCAAAGGACGGGAAAGCAGGGTCGAAAGCCTAGCGCTGGCTCGCAGGGCGGAAGG
>JAJUFM010000110.1 GCA_029265995.1 Rhodospirillaceae bacterium
CCGGCAAGCTCGATCTTCGATCTCGGCGGTACCCAGGTGATCGATGGCAGCTTTGTCCGCGTCATGTCCTGGTACGATAATGAGTGGGGCTTTTCCAACCGCATGAGCGATACGGCGGTGGCGATGGGCAAGCTGCTCTAGCCTCAAATCAAAACGAGTACTCGCCTCAGATCGGCTCTCGTTGCAGAGTTGATCTGAGGTGCTCCGCCTGAGTGCCCTTACCTTCCTTCGCGGCGCCAGGCCAACAGCAGCGTGCCGAGCACCAGAAGCAGCGCGATCAAGCCCGGCAGAAGAGTGACCCGCTGCACGCCTGTCACATTGTAGGCCCCGTGCGCTACCACTCCCATCCAATAGCTACCGTGGCGGTCTCGTCGTTCCCCGACCTTGCGAAGGTCAGGCATCCCGCCAGAGATGGCTGCATGGGTGCCGCCCGTTTCCTGTAAAAGCGGCGCAAACAGCTCCGTGGATGCCCGCGGATCCTCGTATTCTTTGGGATTTGCCGGTCCAGCCGGCGCCAAGGCAACCCGCTCTCCGTCCGAGACGCGATAGAGGCCAGCCTGCGATAGAGGCATGCGCCCGGCGCTCACACCAGGCTCCACCTCTTCCAGAGCCAGCGTCTGCCTTCCACCATCTGGCAGTGTAACTTCAACCTGGTCTATTGCCTCGGCAAGCGACCGCCGCGTGACCAGAAGCTCCCCATCCTGGATCTCCGCGCGAAGATCCTCCTCCTCCAGATCGGGCTCCTTCATCAGCCAATGTGCGGTACGGCGCAGCAGTTCTGCCTGTGGCCCGCCGCCTTCATAACCTCGGCTCCACAACCAGATCTGATCGCTGTTGATCTGAGCAATTCTTCCTTCACCAACCCGGGAGAGTACGAGCAACGGCAGGTTCTCTGCCCCGCTCATTACCACGTCGCCTTCCGTCGTTTCGGTTTCGATGAGACGGAACCAGCGCCCCCACGCTGGTTCTTCCTGATCGCTGGTCACGCTAATTAGGCCGGAGGTAACTGGATGTCGTCGCCCCACGTCCGTCAGTTGAGGCTTGTAGCCAACCTCCACCACCCGACCGGTGGGCTGTCCCGGCAAAATCGCGCGCAGGGGTGTGCGATGGATGGACAAAGGGGTGGCCGTCGCCGGGCCCGCTGCTTCCAGCAGTGCCCCGCCCTCTTCCACATAGCTGACCACGTTCTCGTAGTAGCTCGTGGGCAAAATCCCGCGCCGGATATATCGGTCAAAGACGACGAGGTCGAACTCGTGGAGTTTGAGCTCAAAGAGCTCGCGGGTGGGAAAGGCAATCAGGGCGAGCTCACTGATGGGCGTGCCATCCTGCTTTTCCGGTGGCCGTAAAATGGTGAAGTGCACGAGATCGACGGAAGGGTCTGATTTGAGGATGTCGCGCCAGGCTCTTTCGCCCACATGGGGCTCGCCTGAGATGAGCAGGACACGAAGGCGGTCGCGCACCCCGTTGATGATCGCCCCAGCGCGATTGTTGATCAGTGTCAGTTCATCAGGTGCCGCCTCGACCTCTACCTCAATGGCCGCGGGCCCACGTCGCTCCAACTCGAAGGCGACCCGGTGCTCTTGGCCGACAGGCACAGCGCTTTCTTCAATGACCTGCCCGTCCAACAGCACCCTCACCCGCGCCCGTCCCTCCTGAGCCTCGGGCAGATCGTCGACCCGGAATGTCACCTCGACAGGGCGGCCAACCAGAGCGTAGCTGGGGATATTGAGCAGAGTGAGGCGGCGGTCCCGCTCGTTATCCCTGCCAGTGCGGAGAAGATGTAGAGGAGCATCGATGCCGAGGCTGTCGCTTTCGCCCGGGACGTCATGTACCTGCCCGTCGCTGATAACGAAAATTGCCCCCACCTGCTCGCGATTGGCCTCCGCCAGCACGCGGCCAACCTCGCTAAAGAGGAAGGTTCCTCCTTCCCCGCCGGCATCTTGGCCCGAGGTTTCCACCACGCGCACCTCGGTATCAGGCAGCATCTCGAGCTTTTGCTGAAGTTCGTTGAGGGCGTTATCGGCCTGTTGCTGGCGAGCCTCGATGCCTTGGCTAGGGCTACGATCGACCATGACCATGACAAGATCGTTGAGGGCCTCCCGTTGCTCTCGAACCAGCGCGGGATTGGCCAACAATGCGAGCATCGTGATGGAGAAGAGGAGCCGCAGCCAGGCCCCGCGCCCTCGGCGGAAGATGCCAAGCCCGCCGATGATCGCAGCCGCCACCGCCAGTACCAGGAGCGCCCAGCCCGGAAGCAGGGGGGCAAGCGCGATATCCAACCCTCCCATCCTACTGCCCCAGTCGCTCGAGGATGAAGGGAACATGCACCTGATCGGCCTTGTAGTTGCCGGTCAAGGCGTACATGACCAGGTTGATGCCAAAGCGGTAGGCCATCTCCCGTTGCCGCTCACCTCCCGGCACCACTGCCGCAAGCGGCCGTCCCATCTCATCCACCGCCCAGGCGGAGGCCCAATCGTTGCCGCCCAGGATTACCGTCGCGACCCCGTCATGCCTGTGCTCGTCCGTTTCCTCGACCCACAGCCCGCTACCGACATAGCGGCCAGGAAACTCCTGCAGCAGGTAGAAGGATTTGGTGAGCACGTGATCCGGCGGAACCGCCTGAAGTGGCGGGATGTCGATGCCCTCGGTCGCCTGCCGCAGTATCTCGCTGCCGTGACCTGAGAAGCTTTGCAGCGCATCCGGGCTGAGAAGGTCGATGATCAGGGTACCGCCGTGATCCAGGTAGCTATTGACGGCCTCTCGAGCGGCCTCGTCCAAGGGTGTCTGTTCCCGATAGATCGGCCAATAGATCAGCGGAAAGAATGCCAGTTCGTCGTGTCCGGGACGGACTCCCATAGGCTCGGCAGGTTCGATGGTCGTGCGTCGAATCAGCATTTGACTGAGACCGTTCATCCCGGCGCGGCTGATCTGGTCCAGCTCCTGGTTTCCCGTGATCATGTAGGCAAGGCGTGTGGTTTCCAACGCACGCAGCGCAAACTCGTCGCCTGCGGGTTCTGTCTGCGCCTGAGGTGATACCGGCCACGCGAGGAGTGCCAGCAGCACGACCCCCACAGGCATGCTCGCCCGGCGGCGCCACCGCGCCGTTCCAGGAAGCAGTCCCCTCATTGCCAGCCCAAGGAGTTGATCGATCAGCGCCAGCACGAATGCTGCGGTTAGCAGCCATGGCAAGAGTGACTGCTCCCGATCCTGACGATAAGGCGCCATGGTGACGCCGGAGATAGTGTCGGGGAGCGGACGCACGTCACCGATGGACTCTGATAGGTTGAGCGCGCGGCGCGCCAAGGCCTCACCGTAGTAACCCGGGGGATGATCCGGGCCCAAAAGATCAGCGCCGTCCGCTTGCGCCGGCAGCGGCCGTGCGCTGGGCGGCGGAGAGACCAGACGGCCAAAGCCATCTAGAAGGCTCATGGGCGGCAGGGACTCCTGCCCACTGCTCGGCACACCTTCGCTCAGCGCGACCAGACGCTGCAGCATCTCCACGAAGAGGCCGGAAAGCGCCAGGTTGGACCATTCGGCGTTAGCGGTGGTGTGCACCAACACGTTCCATCCGTCACCAATACTGGCGCCTGTTACCAGCGGCGTGCCGTCCTCTAAACGGGCCCAGGTCTTCTCCGGCAGATCGAGCGACGGCTCCGCCAGCACCTGTTGACGCACGATCACGTCGTCAGGCAATGGCAGGCCCTGCAGCGGACCCTTTTCGTTGAAGGCCCCCAGCCTGGCCGGATTGTCCCAGGCAAGCGCACCGCCCAGCGTGCGGCCCCCGGCGCGCAATTGCACGGGCAGCAGGCCTTCTTCCTCCGCTTTGAGCAGACGTGGGCCGGCAAAGCGGAGCAGCAGGCCCCCATCTTCTACCCATTCTCGCAAGGCCGTTGCGTCGGAGGGGGAGGCGATCACCGAATCTGCGAGCACGATGACTGCCGGTCGCCGCTCGATCAGGCTGTCGAGGCGCCCTCGGGAAACCTCGGTAAAGGGTTCTAGAGCACGCTCCAGATAGTAAAGCTCCTCCAAGAGCGGTTGTGCCTCTTCCGAGGATTGGCTGTCGACCAGCCCAACCGGCCGCCTACGCCAGCGTTCATCCAGCAGAACGATCGCCCCCGCCCCGCGCTCTCTTTCGATCCGCAAACGCTCGATCCTGTTTCGTAGCTCGAGTGGCAGATCCAGGGGTAATTCCGCCAGTTGCTCGCCAGGCGCAAATCCCAGATCGAGCCGGGCCACTTCATACCCTTCGGTGTCGAGTGCGCGGACGGTGATACTTTCGTCCAGGTCCGTGGGGGTCCGCTGGACCCGTACAAGTAGCTGACCGGCGGAGCTGTCGGGTGGTAACAGCAACTTGGGCAGTTCTTCCGCTTCCCCGCGAAGCATGGTGATCGGGCCGAACCGCCTCAGACGATCGGCCAGATAACGCGCTCCTTCGCTATCGACCCCATCACTTAGCCAGAAGACCTGTGCGGCCGCATCAAGCGATACGCTCTCGAGCTCGCGTACGAGCGCCGAGCGGTCCACGGGCCACGGCTTGGGCTCAAGTTCCTCAAGCCGTTGCTGTGCGAGCGAAGCCGGTTGCAGGTTGAAACTCTCGGAGCGCCCGGCTCCGGATGGTGAAGGTGCCGTCGTCAGCAACAACACCTCCCGATCGCGGCGCTCAGCCTGATCGAGAAGTGCAGAGGCCACCTCCATTCGCCTTTCCCAGTTGGAGGCCGCCGCCCACCCATCGTCAATCACAAGGATCACCGGTCCGCCACCCGCCCAGGGGGCGGCGGGATTCACAATCGGCTGGGACAGCCCGATAATGATCAAGCCCGCGATAAGGAGCCTCAGCAGCAGGAGCCACCAGGGTGTTTGCGCGGGTGTTTCCTCAGGAGGCTTCAACCCGATCAGCAGGCGCACTGCCGGAAAGATCTGCCGCTTTGGCGCTGGTGGTGTGACCCTGAGCAGCCACCAGATGACCGGCAAGGAAAGCAACCCCAGAAGGATCCAGGGGCTGGCTATGCCAAGGAAGCCCAGATTGAGCATCAGCGCGCCCTTCCCGATAGCGGCGCGTCGGAAACCGTCTGATAGAGTTGCAAGAGTGCGCTCTCTGCGGAGCGGTCTGTGTGGTGGAGGCTATAGGTCCAGGAAAGACGGCGGGCCAGGTCGGCTACCGCCATGCGATGCCGATTCAGACGCTGGCGATACTCGCTTCGCACTGCCTCACTACGGCTGAGGAGCCAGGACCTCTCCTGTTCCAGTCCCTCAAACGCCAGCCGTCCTGAAAAAGGAAAGGACAGTTCCGCCGGATCGAGGATTTGCACCAAATGCCCGCCCACACCACGGGCAGCGAAATGACGCAGCCTCTCTTCAATCTCGTCCAGGGGTGAGAGAAAATCGCTGAAGAGCAGCAGGCGCGCGTGGCGGGGCAAATGCCCTTGCGGTGGGAAACTATCGGTCTCCGCCATTTCGCGGTCCAGCGCCAGAGCCATGCGCAGAAGGGCTGGCCTCCCATTACCGGGAGGAAATCCGCTGCCGAGGAGCGTCACCCGTTCCCCTCCGCGTACCAACAGCGACGCTATGGCCAGCAGAAGGATAGTGGCTCGAGTGACCTTGCTTACCTGTGCCTCGGCTGATTGCCAGCACATAGAACCGGAGGCATCGCGCCACAGCCAAAGCGACTGGGCCGCCTCCCACTCCAGATCACGAACAAACACTCGATCGCTTTTGGCCGACTGGCGCCAGTCAATCAGCTGCGGGCGATCTCCGGGCTCATAGGGACGGAACTGCCAGAAGGTCTCACCCATGCCAATGCGCCGCCGGCCATGTACGCCTTGCACGACCGTTGCCGCCACACGCTCCGCAGCCGCCAACAAGGGTGGCACCCCAGCTGCCAATGCTTCCGCACGTTCCTGAAGCTGGGCCGCTGCACCGCGTTCCTGTCGTACAGGCGCCATCTTTATCCGGGCTCACTTGGTCGGGTGAATGTCTTCAGGCATAGGGCTCCATCAAGCGCCGAATAACATCGTCTAACTCAACGCCATCCGCCCGCGCTGCAAAATTCAGGGCCATCCGGTGCCGCAGGATCGGCGGAGCAATCGCAAGAATATCATCAAGGGAAGGGGAAAGCCGCCCTTCGAGGAGGGCACGCGCCCGCACTGCCAGCATCAGAGCCTGCCCGGCGCGCGGTCCCGGCCCCCAGGCAACGTGAGAGCGCACCTCCGGCAGGTCGCTTTCCTCGGGCCGGCCCCGGCGCACGATTCCAAGAATCGCATCCACCACCTTGTCGCCCACCGGCATCTGTCGCACCAGTCTCTGCGTCTCCAGCAGTTCCTCCCCGCTGAACGCCTGCTCTGCCAGTTGTTCATCTGCCCCCGTCGTGATGACGAGCATTTCTCGCTCGGACTGATAGTCCGGATAGGTCACGTTGATTTGCATCAGGAAGCGATCAAGCTGAGCTTCGGGTAGAGGATAGGTACCCTCTTGCTCCAGCGGGTTTTGCGTAGCCAAGACATGAAAGGGCGCTGGCAGGTCATGCGCGCGGCCGGCTACCGTCACCCTTCGTTCCTGCATCGCTTGCAAAAGAGCCGACTGCGTTCGGGGGCTGGCGCGATTGATCTCGTCAGCCATCAATACCTGCGCAAAGATCGGGCCGGGGATGAAGCGGAAGCTACGGCGGCCGTCTGCCCCCTCCTCCAAAACCTCCGAGCCGATGATATCTGCGGGCATGAGATCAGGCGTACACTGCACACGCCGCTCTTCCAGGCCGAAAACCTTCCCAATGGTTTCCGCGAGACGGGTCTTTGCCAAACCCGGAACCCCCACGAGAAGAGCGTGACCGCCGGACAAGAGAGTGATCAGGGTTTGATCGATCACCTGCTCCTGCCCAAATATCATGACACCAATCGCGGAGCGCACCTTTTGCAAGCGCTTGCCGAAGGCCTCGATGTTTTCAGCCAGGCGTTCGGCTTCGGCAGCGTGAGCGTCTGCGGTACTGGTTTCCACGGCGCTTCCTTTTGTTAAGTCGGCACTAACTGAACACAGAGAGATCAATGGGAGATCCACCCCCAGCATCCAAGACTTCAGACCCGAATTCTAGAGCGCTTCCCGAAAGTCCCGAAGACCTGTTGGGCGGCGGCGAACTCGACATGCGCATCGCGACCGACGGTACCTGGTTCTATCAGGGCAGCGCGATCCGCCGGCCGGCACTGGTCAAGCTCTTTTCCACGATATTGCGGCGAGAGGATGACGGCAGCTATTGGCTCGTTACCCCCGCTGAACGCGGGCGTGTCGTGGTCGAGGATGCGCCTTTCGTCGTCGTCGAGATGCGCCACAGCGGTAGCGGGCGAGATAGGCGCATCTCCTTTCGTACCAATGTGGACGATTGGATCGAGCTCGATGACCAGCATCCGCTGCGGGTAGAGGTGCAGGCCGACACGGGCGAGCCGCGCCCCTATATAGTGGTTCGGGACAATCTCGAAGCGCGGCTCCTTCGGTCCGTATTCTATCATTTGACCGAGCTAGCGGAGCCAGAAGATGAGGGAAAGGAGGAGCAATTCGGGGTATGGAGCAACAGGCGCTTCTTTCGACTGGGCGGATAGTGAGTCCAGAGCTGCTCGCGACGGCCCTCCAGGGGCGGCAACAAGGCACTCGATTGATCAGGTCTTCCGCTTTTCCAAGAGGCGACCACGATCTCAATCCCGATCTCTACTGCTCCGGTAGCGGCGCGCGCGAAGCCGCCGTATTGGTTCCACTCATACGCCGTTCGCACGGCCCTCAAGTCGTTCTCACCCGTCGCAGCGCCCGCCTCTCCAATCACGCTGGACAGATCGCTTTTCCCGGCGGCTGCCGCGAACCCAATGATCGTGATCTAATCGCGACCGCGCTGCGTGAGACAGAAGAGGAAATCGGTTTGGCGCCTCAACGGGTGCAAACTCTTGGCGAGCTCGATCTCTATGTGACGCGCACCGGTTTTGCCGTTACGCCGATCGTCGGATGGATAGAGGAGGACATTCCGCTAAACGAGTTGGTCGTCGATCCTGAAGAGGTCGATGAGGTATTCGAGGTTCCCCTGCCATACTTCTTGAACCCTCTCAACCGCGAGCAGCACAGCCGGTGGGAAGGCGACAAGAAGCGGCAGTTCTACGTCTATCCCTACCGCAACTACTACATCTGGGGCGCGACCGCCGGCATGCTGAACAACCTGGTCGAGGTTCTCACCGAGGAATGCTGAGAAAGCTCCTCACCGTCGTTCTACCCCTTGCAGCACCCTTCGTGGCCTGGTGGCTCTACCTGGTGATCGCTCGTCAGCGGGCGAAAAGGATTCAAGACCCTAACCCACCCGCCTGGGCAACGGCGCCTTGGACGGCAATCCTGCTCGCTGCGATCTTGCTGCTCGGCGCGTCGCTTCTTTGGTTCCACAGTGGCCGTGGGGGACCGGCCTGGACCGAATACCAGGCCCCCTCCTTGCAGGATGGACAGATCATCCCCTCCCAGATTGGCGACCGCGGCGAAGGCGATAGGCTTTCGGAATAAGGCGGAGGTGGATCAGGAAGGCGGAGCACCTTTGCGCTGGATCAACGTGTCCAGCGCCTGAGCGAGCTTCTTCACCTGGTTGTCCATCACCTCTTCGGGCACGGCTGAAAAGCCGAGCAGCACAGCGTTGGTTGCGCCGCCGGGAGGGGCTTCAAAGTAGTAGGCTGATAGCGGCGGCACCAGGAGTCCGGCTGCCGCCGCGGCGGCGCTCACCTCATGATCCGTCACCCCGGACACCCGTAGACGCCCCAGCAGGTGCAACCCGGCCTCGCTACCCGAGAGTTCCAGAAGTCCTGAAAGGTGACGGTCCGCCGCCTCAAGGAGTGCATCCTGTCGTGCTTGGTAAAGGGCTCGCATGCGGCGAAGGTGCGCCGCGAAATGACCCTCCTGAATGAAGGCGGCAAGCGCCGGCTGGAGAGCCAGCGCGGGATAATCCTCCAGCACCGCGCGCGCCCGGGTGACCGGCTCGACCAGCGACGGCGGCACAACCAGATAACCGAGGCGGATCGAGGGAAAGAGGACCTTCGACAGGCTGCCGATGTAGACAACGCGCCCAGCTCCCTCATCCAGCGACTGTAGGGGTGCGAGCGGACGGCCCGCGTAGCGATACTCGCTGTCGTAATCGTCCTCTACCACCCAGGCGCCTGCCTCTTGCGCCCAGACCAACAGTTCCAAACGGCGGGCCAATGACATGGGTAGCCCCAGTGGGTACTGACGCGCCGGCGTCACCGCTGCCATACGCGCCTCGGGAGCACGGCGTAGCCCTTCCTTCACATCGATACCTTCCTCATCAACCGGCAAGGCAACGATTTCAGCACCGGCCGCCAGAAGCGGTCCGCGCAGGCCCGCATAGCCGGGATCCTCGATCCACACCTTCTCGCCTGGATCGACCAGGAGGCGCGCAACGAGATCGAGCGCCTGTTGGGCTCCAGAGGTCACGAACACCTGCTCCGGCTCTACAGGGAGCGCGCGCACCGCCCGCAGGTAGGCGGCAATAGCTTCGCGGAGTGGTCGAAAGCCGCCCGCTTCACCGGGACGCAAGAGCTCACGTGGCGGAACACGCCAGAAGCGCCCTACCAGACGCCCCCACACCGAAAAGGGAAAGAAGGCGGTCTCTGGCATGCCGGGGACGAAGGCCCGCCGCGCATCCTGCCGCCGGGCTGGCGCCCCAGGCGGGTCAAGCTGGGCAAGCCTCTGACCTCGCTTGCCCAGGCTCGGCGCATGGCTGTCATCCTCTGCGGTGCGCGGTTCCTTGACCGGTCGCACCGCGAGTAACTCGTCCGGCAACACCCGGGACACATAGGTTCCTGA
>JAJUFM010000031.1 GCA_029265995.1 Rhodospirillaceae bacterium
CGAGTTCGGTCTGACGGCTGCGGAGGCGGAACTGGCGCTGGAGATCATGAGAGGCGATGGGCGGGAGGCCGCCGCAGCTCGCCTCGGTATCACTGTCGCCACGGTCAGAACGCACCTGCTCCACATCTTCGAGAAGACAGGCGTGCATCGTCAGGCAGAACTCGTGCGCCTTCTCCTGGATAGGGCACAGGCGCCGGGTGGATAGAAACGATACAGCCGCAATCATCCCTGGGGGGAGCCTTGAAACATCAGAGCGGCTTTACGCGCTCGGCTCCGCAACTCGCTTGCGCAGGCGCCCACTGCGCAATTCTCCGCTTGCCTCCAGGATGGGATAGGCAACGGCGGAGAGATGAGAATTGATCCGCTTCAGGTCGCGGAGCACGTCGAGATGAAGGTTGGAGGTTTCGACGGTTTCCGGTTGACCGCTACTGAGGCGCTCCATGTGTGCTTCAGCCGCTCGCCGTTCTAGCTCGCGGATCTTTTCTTTGCGCGCCACGAGTTGCCGCGCCATTTCGATGTCCCGGGTGACGAAGACAGCAACCGAAAGCTGCATCTGTTCGCGCACCAGCGCATGCAGTTCATTGAGCTCCCGCCAGCCGGCGTCAGAAAAGACGACCTTTCGCTTTTGCCGCTTTGCCGCCAAATCGAGCAGGTTCTTGTCGATAACGTCCCCGATGTGCTCGAGGTTCGTGGTAAAGTTGACGAGATCGAAGGCCTGGCGACTTTCCTCCTCGGTCATGGGCTGCCGATTGATACGCGCCACATAGAGTTTTATGGCCTCGTGAACGCGGTCGACCTGATTGTCGAGAGCGCTCACCGCAGCAATCTTTTTCGGGTCGTCGTCGCGCAGCACCTCAATGACCTCATCGAACATGACCTCAACCACGTCTGCGACGCGCAGCGCCTCCCGTGTCGCAGAGGCCAGCGCCATGGAAGGGTTGTCCAAAAGCCGCTCATCCAGATGTCGCGGGCCGTCTTCCTCCTCTCCCTCCGGGCGGTCCGGCAGCGCACGCTGAAGCAGCCGCGCGGCCATGTGGGTGAAGGGGAGAAAAACGATGATGAGCAGGAGGTTAAAGGCTGTGTGAAAATTGGCGATCAAGCGCTCCGGTCCCTCGCCCAGCACCAACAGCCCCTCACTGAGGAGCCCGACAAAGGGCAGGAGCGCTAGCGCCCCGAGGACACGGAATGCCAGGTTGCCCGCCGTCACTCGGCGACCTTCCTGCACCTCTCCCAGCGTCAAGATGAAGGGTACAAGTCCCGCTCCCACATTGGCGCCCAGCACCAAGGTAAGACCAAGGTTCCCCGGCAGAATGCCTGCGCTTGCCAGGGAGACGATAAGCAGGACGACAGCAACACTGGAATGCACAAGCCAGGTCAGTAGTGCCGCAAAGACCAGGGCCAGCAGGGGCTCATCGGAAAGAGCCGCCAGCACAGTGCGCAGCACCTCGCTTTCTCTCAGCGGCTCTGACGCGCTGACAATCAGTCCCAGAGACAGGATCATCAGTCCCAGGCCGATCGCGACACGGCCCATCTGGCGCGGCTTGGGGTTACTGTTCAGCATGAAGAGGCCGACGCCGACCGCGATCAGCAGCGGCGCCACGGCGCGAAGATCGAAAGACAGGACCTGTACGACGAGCGTAGAGCCAAGATCGGCGCCAAGCATGACCGCTAGCGCCGGCGCCAGCGCAATGAGGCCGCGACTCGCAAAGCCAACGAGCAGGAGAGCCGTCGCCGTCGACGATTGAAGCACGGAGGCCGCCCCAACTCCCGCTGCCGCGGCGCGTAGCTGGTTCCCTGTGGCATGCGCAATCACCTGGCGCAGCTTGCCGCCATAAGCGCGCAGAATCCCGGTGCGGACCATTCTCGTTGCCCACAGGAGCAACGCCGCACCTCCTATCAGCTCGATCAACAGCCCCTGGGCCGACATTATTAAAAGGGACTCCTTACGTTATCGACCAGGGCGCGCTCAGTTGGATCAAGAATCTTCAGATCACTGCACGAAACCGGTCAGAATTCGATTAACTGCGCTATCAGGCGGGAAGCGCCCGATGGGCATGTGGTGTAGAAACAGTCGCGTGCCAGCCTCCGCCGAAGCAGCGACGCGCTTCAATCACACATCGCTGCGCAGACAAGAGGCCGCGCCCCGATGCTTTCTGCCAGTTCCGGGAGTGGACAAAAGCGCCCATCATCCAGGACCGCAGGGAAGCGCCTGAGCGACTCGGGCGACTGCACAGTTGTAGCATAAAAAAGAGGCGCTGCAGGTGTTCCCGGCAGCACCTCTAATCCAGCCTTTGGACTGGATCGAACCGGCGGGGCTGCGACCCTACTCGGCCGCTTTGATTGAGGTATGACCTGCGCGCTCGATCGCGCGCTCAATCATCTTGAACGCCTCGATGGGATCGCCCCAGCGCTTGATCTCAACCCACTTCCCAGACTCCAGGTCCTTGTAGTGCTTGAAGAAGTGCGCAATCTGGTCGATCAGGATCTTCGGCAATTCCCGATAGCTGGTGATCTCGCTGTAATAAGGATGAAGGGCGTCGACAGGTACGGAAAGCACCTTTTCGTCCTCTCCCTTCTCATCTTCCATCACCAGCACCCCAACCGGCCGTACCTTGACCACCGCGCCCGGCACGATCGCATGGCGGCCAAGGACCAGCACATCCACCGGATCGCCGTCATCCGACAGCGTATGCGGCACAAAACCATAGTTGCAGGGGTATTGCATAGCGGTGTGCAGGAAGCGATCGACGTAGAGCGCGCCGGAAGCCTTGTCCAACTCGTACTTCACGGGCTCGCTGCCCACCGGCACTTCGATGATCACATTGACCTCGAAGGGAGGGTTGTCCCCGACCGGTATCCTGTCGATCAACATGAGAAATCACTCCTGAGAATAAGCGGCGCCATCCTGCACCTGCGCCACGCGAGGTCAAGAAAAGAATGTTGCGCTGCAACAAAATCCCGGAACTGTCACCGAACGCAGCAGCCTCAGGCTATGCCGCGCTCGATGAAGCCGGAAATGCGTCGAGCAAAAGCTGAAGGATCCTTGGGCGGTTCGCCCTCCATGATGCGGGCCTGATCTAACAAAAGTTGCGCAGCATCGGCAAGCTGCTCCTTATCCGCCTTGCCATCCTTCACCTCACTGGCGAGGCGTCGGATCAGCGGATGACTCGGGTTGATCTCCAGCACACGTACGGCTTCCGGCGCGCCCTGCTTGCTCTGTCGCAGGAGCCGGGCAAGATGCAGATCGACATCGCCTTCATCGGCGACCAGGCAAACGGGACTGGTTGTTAGCCGCTTGGACGCGCGGACATCCTTTACGGCCTCTCCCAAGGACGTCTTGAGCCATGCAACCAACGTGGCAAGCTCGCTTCCCTCCAGGGTTTCGGCACGCTCTTCATCCCGTGCTTGTTCCTCCTGCCCCTCTATGGCCTCAAGATCCGCACTGGAACGCGTAACGGACTGGAACTGCTTGCCCTGGTAGCTGCCCACCACCTGTGGCCAGAACTCGTCAATCGGATCGGTAAGAAGCAGTACTTCCACCCCCTTGGCGGCGAAACCCTCGATTTGCGGGCTGCGACGCAGAGCTTCCACCTCATCCCCGGTGATGATGTAGATTTTTTCCTGTCCCGGACGCATGCGGGAGAGGTAATCGGCCAGACTGATCCAACCCTCCTCCTTCGTCGAGCGGAAGCGCGCCAATTTCAGCAGACTCTCTTGCTGACCGGGATCCTCGTAGAGGCCTTCCTTAAGGATGGCGCCAAAGACTCCCCAGAAGGTCTCATAATCCTTCGGGTCTTTCTCCGCGCGCGCCTCGAGGTCCGCGAGCACCCGCTTGACCAGCGCGTTCTTCATGCGCCCAAGAACCGGGCTGTGCTGGAGCGTTTCGCGGCTCACGTTGAGGGGTAGATCCTCAGAGTCTATGACGCCGCGCAGGAACCTCAGATAGGGCGGAACGAGACTCTCGACTCCTTCTGCAATGAACACCCGCTTGACGTAGAGCTTCACACCGTGGCGGCGCGACGGATCAAAGAGATCCCAGGGAGCGGTACTGGGGATGAAGATCAGCCCCGTGTACTCCATCACGCCCTCGGCCTTGAAGTGGATCCAGGCCCAGGGATCGTCGAAGGCATGAGCGACGTGGTGGTAAAATTCCTTGTAGTTCTCGTCGGTAATCTCGCTCTTGGGGCGCGTCCAGAGGGCGCCCTCGGAGTTCAACCGTTCCGCTTCGCCCTCCCCTACCAGCCGCACCGGCACTGCAAGGTGATCGGAATAGGTCTTGACGATCTCACGCAGCCGCGCGCCCTCAAGATACTCCTTAGCATCATCCTTCAGGTGCAGCGTAATGCGCGTACCTCGCGCCGGCGCCTCGTCGGTTTCTGCGAGCGTAAATCCACTTCGTCCATCCGATTCCCATCGCCAGCCCTGGCTGTCACCGGCGCGACGGGTATCCACGACCACGCGATCGGCAACCATGAAAGCGGAATAGAAGCCGACCCCGAACTGGCCGATCAGATCGACATCCCCCTTCTTGTCGCCAAGTTGCTCAAGGAACTGCGCGGTGCCGGAGCGTGCAATGGTACCCAGATTGGAGACCAGGTCCTCGCGGTTCATACCGATTCCGTTGTCGCGCACCACCAAGGTACCCGCGGCCTTATCCGGCTGCAGCTCAATCCCCAGGTCGGGATCGCCTTCCAGCAGCCCCGGCTCGGTCAGGGCAGCATAGCGAAGGCGATCACACGCATCCGAAGCGTTGGATACCAGTTCGCGGAGGAACACCTCGCGCTTGGCGTAGAGAGCGTTGGCGACAATGTCGATCAGGCGGCTGACTTCTGCCTGAAACGCTAAGGTCTCGGGCGCCGTTTCCGTCATTTTCTTCTGGAACCCCACTGATGTGTAGAAAGCTGGCCGCATTAAACCGGCAGGCGCGCCTGATATGAGCAAGAGCAGCGCTGGCTGCAAGTCTGCAATAGCGGCTCCAGCTGATCAGGCTCAAGCGGTTCCGGACCTTCTACGGCCGAAAACCGCCAGTTGACCCTTCATTTCTGCATCAGCCGGCACGATCCAAGTGAGGCCCTTGCTTGTGCCCGTCCCACGGCCGATCTTCAGTGCTATGTGCGCATCATTCCGTGACCGAGTGGCCGCTGTCCTCGGCCCGACCAACACCGGCAAGACCTACTTCGCCATCGACAGGATGTTGGGTCATACAAGCGGTATGATCGGCTTCCCGCTGCGCCTGCTGGCGCGCGAGAACTACGATCGGGTGGTGAGGCTGAAGGGTGTCCATCAGGTAGCGCTCATCACCGGGGAAGAGAAGATCATCCCGCCGGGCGCGCGCTATTACCTCTGCACCGTCGAATCCATGCCGGTAGACAAGCAGGTCAGCTTTCTGGCGGTCGACGAGATCCAGCTCGCCGCGGACCCGGAACGCGGCCATGTGTTCACCGACCGGCTACTCCACGCGCGCGGCGCCGATGAGACGCTGTTTCTTGGCGCCGAAACGATCCGGCCGCTTATCGTCAAGCTTATCCCCGGCATCGAGATCATTACCCGCCCGCGTTTCTCTAAGCTGACCTATGCCGGCACCCGCAAGGTGACCCGCCTGCCGCCCCGATCGGCAGTGGTCGCCTTCTCCGCCGCGGAAGTTTACGGCATGGCGGAGCTCGTGCGACGCCAGAGGGGCGGAACGGCCGTAGTGCTGGGCGCCCTCTCTCCCCGCACGCGTAACGCCCAGGTCGCCATGTTCGAAAGCGGGGAAGTTGATTATCTGGTGGCAACCGATGCCATTGGGATGGGGCTAAACCTGGGCCTCGATCACGTGGCCTTTGCCCGCCTCTCCAAGTTCGATGGCCATAGCGTTCGGCGCCTGAACGCCCCTGAGGTGGCGCAGATCGCTGGCCGAGCCGGCAGACATATGAGCGACGGCACCTTCGGCACGACCTCAGAACTGGGCCCCCTACCGGAAGAGCTGATCGAGGCCGTGGAGGATCACAAGTTCCAGCCTCTCACCGCACTCTACTGGCGGACCAACCGGCTCGACTTCAAAAGCCCGCAGACCCTGCTGCAGAGCCTCGAAGCGCGTCCCCCCGATCCGGCCTTGATCCGGGTGCGGCCGCCGGAGGACCAACAGGCCCTCGCCTCGCTGGCAATGGACGCTGACATTCAAGCGCTGGCAAGCGATCAGGCCGCCGTCCGCCTGCTGTGGGACGTTTGCCAGGTTCCTGACTTCCAGAAATCCCTCACTGACCATCACCTTCGCCTGCTCAAGCAGATCTACCGGCACCTGCGCAGTGCCGAGGAAAGGCTACCTGAGGATTGGGTGGCGCAGCAGATCGCCCGGATCGACAGAGCGAATGGCGACATCGATGCGCTGATTGCTCGCATCGCCTCCGTACGGACCTGGACCTTCATCACCCATCGGGCGGACTGGTTCGATGATGCGGGCGGCTGGCGGGAGACGACGCGGGCCATTGAAGACCGCCTATCCGATGCGCTGCACGAACGCTTGACCCAGCGCTTCGTCGATCGACGCACGGCGACCCTGGTTCGTCGCCTGAAGACCGGAGAAGAGCTGCTCGCCGCCGTTCGCCGCGGTGGCGAAGTTGCCGTGGAAGGCGAAGATGTCGGCCGACTCGAAGCCTTCCGCTTCCGGCTCGACCACAGCATCTCGGAAGAGGATGCGCGCCCGGTTCTGGCTGCCACTCGGCGCGCCTTGCAGAAGGAGATCCCGAAGCGCATTGCGCTGCTGGAGGAGGACGACGACGGCGCCTTCCGTCTCGACCTTCACGGCTGCCTCTACTGGCGCGAGGATCCGGTCGCCTACCTTGCCGCGGGAGAATCACCTCTCGCACCGCGCATCGTCGTCCGCGACAGCGAGTTCCTGGATGGCCCTGCACGCGAGCGGATCCGCCAGCGCGCCGAAGCCTGGCTCAAACGCTTCCTCAAGAATCGCCTGGGCGCGCTCTATGCGCTGGAGCAGGCACCGCTACAGGGCGCCGCTCGCGGGCTCGCCTTCCAACTCGCTGAATCCTTGGGAACGGTCGCGAGACCTCTGGTTGCCGAGCAACTGCAAGCCTTGGACAGAGAAGAGCGACGGCGGCTTGCGCAGTTAAAAGTGAGAATTGGTGCCCAGAGCCTCTATATCACCAGCCTGATGAATGTGGCGGCGATCCGTTTGAGAGCACTTCTATGGGCGACCTTCAAGGGCGTTGAGGTACCTGACCTTCCGGAAGAGGGCGCGGGCGTCCTCCAGGGCAAGCTGGCAGAAAATAGCGAGCTTTGTCACGCCCTCGGCTATCGACGCCTACGGTACGGCGGCCGCGCTCTGGCCATGCGGGCCGATGCACTAGAACGATTGGCGCAGGCGGCGCACCGGCGACATCAGAAGGCGGAGAAGGGCCAGGGATTCAAGGCAGACGAGGAGCTTCTGGCGCTTGCAGAAGGCAAGCCGAGGATCCTCAAGGCCGCCCTCTCCTCCCTTGGCTTTCAATCCGAGACACGCGATGAAGATCTCCATTTTCACCGCCGCCGCCAGCAGCGGCGTCGCCCCTCTGTCCGAGATGACGCGCAGAAGAAGAACAAGGCGACGCAACGCGTGAGAAAACCTGCGAAAGCGCCTGCTGTTGCCAACGACTCTCCCTTCGCGATCCTTCAACTCCTCAAGAGCGGCAGTCGCTAAAGGCGATGACGCAAGGTGAAGATACGGCGGCATTTCTGCGCCTCGACAAGTGGCTGGTGTTTGCTCGCTTCTTCAAGACGCGCAGTGTCGCTGCGGGGGTGGTGGAGAGCGGGCGCCTCAGAATTGACGGCGCTTCGGTCACCAAACCGCATTATAAGCTACGCATCGGCGAGGTGCTCACCTTTCCTCAGGGCAGCTTCGTGCGCGTCGTGCGTGTGGTGACGCTCCCTGCCCGTCGAGGACCGGCGCCGGAGGCTCAGCTCTGCTATGAGGATCTGAACCCACCGGCAGAACAGGTCCCGCTGCCGCGCGAGGCAAGAGCTACGGCCGGCAGGCGCGATCCTGGCAGCGGCCGCCCTACCAAGCGCCAACGGCGCGAGATCGAACGACTGAAAGGGGAATAGGCGGCGGACCGGGCACGAGGTCCTTTACTGTGTTAAGGATGGCCGCTCGGCATGGTCTGATGGCGGCAGGACGCGCCAGACGATGGCGTTGCGCAGGTCACTGTCCTCGAGCTCGCGGGATGTCTTCACGCTGTAGCGGGCCAGCGGCTCCAAGCCTTTTTTAGGGAGGTAGGTGCGCTTGGGGTCGCCCAGCAGTACCAGCGTATCCATTGCCGCCAAAGCCTGCAGCCAGGCGAAAGCTCGCTCCGCCATCGGTCGCTCGTAACAGATGTCGCCGGCTAGAACGACCTGCCAACCCCCGTCGAGGCGGCCGATCAGGTCCTCGATCACCACCGTCACTGCCACCTGATTGTGCGTTGCGTTGAGCTCGATCGCAGCGGCCGCAAAAGGATCTACATCCACGGCGGTCACGCTCGCGGCTCCCGCTCGCGCCGCAGCGATGGCCACAAGACCACTTCCGGCGCCGAAGTCGAGAACCCGCCGACCCTGGACACTCTCTGGCTCGTCCAGAACCCACCGCGCCAGCGCCTGGCCGCCGGCCCAGGCGAAGGCCCAGAAGGGCGGTGGCAGTCCGATTGTCTGTAGCTCCTCTTCGCTCGCCTGCCAAAGCGGCAGCGCCTCGCTCGCCAGATGTAGCTCGATCTCGGGTACCAGGGGCGTCCGCTCTATACGCGTATGCTTGCGAATGAAGGAGCAGCGCTCCGCGGGTGTCATGTCGCGAAATTTGCGGCGATGATGCCGGTCAGGAACAGCCAGCCGACGAAGCGGTTGCTGCGAAAGCGCAGGAGGCAGTTGCCCGGATCATCGATATCCAGCGTCTTCACCTGCCAGCCAAAATGCAGTCCGGCAGCCAGGAGGCCCAGGTAGGCGAGCCACCCTGCCCCTGCCATCCAGCAGGCGGCGGTAAAGAGCAGCAGGGTGATGACATAGAAGATCGCCGTCCAGGGCCGGGTACGTTCGCCCAACCAGAGGGCGCTCGACTTTACCCCGATCAAGGCGTCGTCTTCCTTGTCCTGATGGGCATAGATGGTGTCGTAGCCGAGAGTCCAGAAGAAGCCGCCCGCGTAGAGGAGTAGAGCGGGCCAGGAAAGACCATCCGCAACTGCAGCCCACCCCATGAGGGCTCCCCAGTTGAAGGTTAGCCCCAACCAGGCCTGAGGCCACCAGGTGATGCGCTTCATCAAGGGATAGGGTACCACCAGCGCCAGCGAAGCCACCCCCAGCCAAATCGCTGTCGTGGAAAGCTGGACGAGGATCAGCAGGCCGACGGCCAGTAATCCCGCAAGGAACAGGAGCGCCTGACGCAGCGATATTTCGCCGGAGGGAAGTGGCCGTGTGGCGGTACGGGCCACCCGGCCGTCAAAATCACGATCGAAGATGTCATTGATCGTGCAGCCAGCAGCCCTCATCACCACGGCGCCCAATGCAAACAGAAGATAGAGCCCAGGATCTGGCGTCTGCCCCAAGGCCAATTCGGCGAGCGCGATCGACCAGAGGCAGGGAAAAAGCAGCAGCCAGGTGCCGATTGGGCGGTCCAGGCGCGCGAGTCGGATGTACGGCCCCAGCCGCCTTGGAGAGAGCTGGTGCAGGATATCATCGGCTCGAATATCGCTGAGGGCTCGGCGTCCCTGAGAGTGTTTCATGGCGCCAGTGTGTCTCTGCCGCACGTCAGTCTCAAGCCTTAGGGTTACCTTGTCCTCTGCAGGAGGAACTGCTAGAGGTGACCGCGAATCATTCCAGTAAAATGCCTGAAGCTGCCCTATCGTTAGAGCAGCTTGCCGCGTCCGATCTGAAACTTGGCGCTACGGACCGACTGCGATCCACGGGATCAGGACGGCGTGTTATTGGGCAACTTTTCCAGCGGTTCAACTAGATGTCCCAACTCGCGGCAAGCAAGCCGTTCGACCCTCCAGCCAGTTCGCATTACAACTTCGCTCGCAGCAATGTAGCGCGTTTGACCATTGCGCAGGCGCTTGCAGGAGCGAATGCCGTTGTCGTCTATGCCACGGGTTCGATCGTTGGGAACGTCCTCGCCCCAGCCCCGGCGCTCGCCACTTTGCCCATCTCGATCTTTGTCGTCGGCATGGCGGCCTGTACGCTGCCCGCTGGCGTAATCGCTCAGCGTTACGGGAGACGTGCCGCTTTCCTAGCCGGGACCGGCTGCGGTGTACTGGTCGGCCTGCTCTCCGCGTTGGCGGTCGTTCTCGGCTCCTTCTGGCTCTTCTGCATTGCGACATTCTTTGGCGGCGCCTATGCGGCTGTAGTCCTATCCTTCCGCTTCGCGGCGGCAGACTGTGTGGCACCGGAAAAGCGGCCCCGTGCTCTTTCCTTCGTCATGGCGGGCGGGGTCTTTGCGGGTGTCATCGGCTCGCAACTCGTCACCTTCACCATGTACATGTGGATGCCGTACATGTTCGCGGCCACCTTCGTGGCCCAGGCTGCCGTGGCGGCACTATCCGCGGTGATTCTCTTCGGCGTTCGCCTGCCAAGACCCACTGCCGCGGAGGCCAAGGGGGGACGGCCGCTTGGCGTCATTGTGCGTCAGCCGCGTTTCGTTACGGCGGTCATCTGCGGTGTCGTCTCTTACCTGCTCATGAACTTCCTGATGACCTCTGCACCGCTCGCCATGCAGATGTGCGGACTGCCGCAGGAGGCCTCCAACTTGGGTCTTCAGTGGCATGTGATTGCCATGTACGGCCCGAGCTTCTTCACGGGCCGTCTGATCACTCGCTTTGGCGCCGCCCCCGTGATCCTCGCCGGATTGGCCTTAACGGGAACGGCGGCAGGGGTTGGCCTGCTAGGCATCGAAGTAGAGCACTTTTGGCTGACACTGGTCCTGCTCGGCGTCGGCTGGAACCTCGGCTTTGTCGGCGCCTCGGCCATGGTTCTGGAATGTCACCGGCCCTCTGAAAGGGCGCGAGTGCAGTCGCTCAACGACTTTGTGGTATTTGGCACCATGGCGTTCGGCTCTTTCCTGTCCGGCGGACTGCTCAACGCTTACGGCTGGGACACGGTGCTCTGGCTGTCCTTCGTGCCGCTTTCGCTGGCGGTCGCGACACTCGTCGCCACCTCCGCGTCTCGCGCGGTGGTCGCCAGGTAAAGCCGACGGTGTTCGGCTAAGTCATCCAATTTTGTCAGGCCTTCGCCCATGAGTCGCCTCAAACCCGCAACTCGGCTTTATCTTGAAGCAGACCTGGTGCGGGACGGCACTGTAGAGTTGGACCGTGCCCAGGCGCACTTTCTCAAGACTGTGCTTCGTCTGGAATCCGGCGCTTCACTTCTGGTCTTCAATGGGCGTGATGGCGAATGGGAGGCCAGCGTCAGCTTTCTGGACAAGAAGGCAGGAGGCCTCTCCCTGGAACGCCAGAGGAGGCCACAGGAAGCCAGCAGCGACCTCTGGCTCGCGTTTGCGCCCATCAAGGCCGGGCGGATCGACTGGCTGGTCGAAAAGGCCACGGAACTGGGGGTTTCGCGTCTCCTGCCTGTCATCACCCGGCGTACCGTCGTCGAGCGAGTCAAGCTGGAACGCCTGCAAGCAAATGCGCGGGAAGCCGCAGAACAGAGTGAACGCCTGGACATACCAGACGTCCTGGAGCCCCAGTCCCTCGATAGGCTACTCCAGTCGTGGCCAGCCGAACGAAGGCTGCTCGTCGCCGCGGAAAGGCAACGCGCACAGCCCCTGCCTGAAGCACTGGCTTCCGAGCTAGGCGCCTATGGCCTGCTCATCGGTCCTGAAGGTGGCTTTGCCCCGGAGGAACTGGAACGCGCGGCGCGCTTTCCCTTCGTGAGCTTCGTTTCGCTAGGTCCTAGAATCCTGCGCGCCGAAACGGCTGCTCTCGCGGCCCTGGCAGTTACACAGGCGGTAACTGGCGCCTGGTCGTAGCGCGGCGAAGAGGGCCGCCAAAAGAAAAAGGGCCGCATCATAGTGCGGCCCCTTCTGCGCCGGTTAACCGGAGGGTTCTCAGTTGAGCTTCCGATTGACCTCCGAAATCGCTTCGTCTGTCAGGGCTGCCCGACGCCCTTCATCCAGATTGCTGGCAATCAGCCGGCTCGCAGCGGCCACGGCCAGCTCCGCTGCCTGTTGCCGCAATTGAGCCTCGGCCGCCTGACGCGCCTGAGCAATCTTGTCCATAGCGAGCTGTTCGCGGCGACGAATGGCCTCTTCCAGATCCTGCTCTGCCGCAACTCGCATGGCCTTGGCTTCGGCTCTAGCCGTCTCGATGATGGCTTCCGCATCCTTTAGCGCGTCGCGCTGACGTCCCTTGTGCTCAGCCAGCAGCTTCTGTGCTTCTTCACGAAGCGCCTGCGCCTCCTCGAGCTCCTTGCGAATGCGCTCGGCGCGCGCATCGAGCTTCGCCAAGACCGAGCGCCACCCCATGCGAAACGCGATCGCAAGGAAGATGACGAGGGAGACCGTGATCCAGAAATATTCGTTTCCGAGCATCAGCGTCGCGCCTCCATCACTTCCTCGACCGCTGCGCGCGCAGCGGTCGGGTCCGGCGTGACCTCGATCAGCTTCTGGGTGACGCTTTGGGCAACATCGCTCGCCATCGCCGCAAGTTCGCCACTGGCCCGCTGCATGGCTTCCTCGATCGCAGCTTCCTCACTACGGGAGCGTTCGGCCTGTTCGCGACCAAACACTTCCAGTCGCTGCGTCGTCTCTGCCTTGATCTCGTCACTGACTTCTTTGAGGATTTCGCCGGCTTCAGAACGGGCGGTGGACAGGGCCTTTTCGTAGGCTCCCATCACCTCTTCCGCCTCCGCCCGCAGTCGCTCTGCCCTGCCCAGATCGTCCTCGATCTTCTCCCGGCGCCCTTCCACAGCCTCACCCAGGCGCGGCAGCACCTTGCGGGACATGATGTAGTAGAGAGCACCAAAGGTGATAACCAACCAGAAGATCTGGCTGGCGAACGTTTCCGTCTGGGTCAGCTGCGGTAGTCCGCCGCTTTCCTGCGCAAGCGCCGGCGCAGCGGCGAAAGCCAGCGTCACACCCGCGAGCGCAATGGTCGATATGCGCAGCATGTCTTCGTCACCGCCTCATCAGGTATCGGCTTCACGCGAAGGCGGCCAGTGGGCCTGCGAGACGCAGGCCCGGAGCGGCCACCTGAGTGTGATCAACCGAAGAGAACGAGGAGGGCGACCACCAGCGAGAAAATGGCGATAGCTTCCGTAACGGCGAAGCCGATCCAGATGTTGGCGCCGATCTCGTCCTTCGCCGCAGGATTGCGCGCGATGGCAGCAAAGTAGTTGGACCAAACGTTACCGACACCAACGCCGGCACCGATCATGCCGAGGGTGGCCAGACCGGCACCGATCATCCGTGCAGCTTCGATCTCCATGTTTCCGCTCCTAGGTAGTAGTGGTCGAGTTGAAAGGACGTTGGTTGAAAGCCGAAGGCCTTCTCAGCCTCCGTCAGTGAAGATGTATAGCGTCGTGGAGGTAAACGCAGGTTAGAATGGTAAAGATGTAGGCCTGCAGTACCGCAACTAGAAACTCGAGAGCGGTAATCCCCACCAGCGCCACCAGGGGAATGATGCCCGCGATCCCCATGAGCAGGGTAAAGCCCGCGAAAACCTTAAGCAGGATATGCCCCGCCATCATGTTGGCGAAAAGACGCATCGAGAGGCTGATCGGGCGCGAGAGATAAGAGATGATTTCGATCGGCACCAGGATGACCGCTGTCCAGAGCGGCGCGCCATGCGGGAAAAACAGGCGCAGATAGCCAGCTCCATGACGAACAAAGCCGATCACGGTGACCGCGATGAAGATCACCATGGCCATGAAGAAAGTCACCACCAGGTGACTGGTGAAGGTAAAGCCGATCGGGATCATCCCGAGCAGATTGCCAAAGAGGATGAAGAGAAAGAGCGAGAAGATGAAGGGGAAGTAGGCACGCCCTTCATTCCCTACGTTATCCCGCACCATCCCGGCGATCATCTCGTAAAGGATCTCGGCCGTAGACTGCAGTCGCCCCGGCACAAGCGAACGACCACTGGTCGCCAGCATCATGAAGCCGGTGATGGCCGCTACCGAGATCACCATCCACAGAGCGGAGTTGGTAAAGGAGAGATCCAGCCCCCCAATATTCACCGTGACCAGTCGCTGAATCTCGAACTGGTGCAGGGGATCGACCGGGAAACTGCCGTTCTGCGCACCCTCTGCCACGTCCGCTCTCACCCCTCGTCAGTCACGGCCCGGCATCATGCCGAGCCTTCTCCTTGCGCTCCTTGGCCTGGCGATCCATCTCCTTGCCAGTCCGCACGACGTTCAGCAACGCGGCGGCACAGCCAAGGATCAGGAACAGGATCATGAGCCAGGGCTTGGTGCCCAGCCACGCGTCCAGTACCAGACCCGCTCCCACACCCACGCCCACAGCGGCCACAATCTCGGTCGCCATGCGCATGCCGATGCCAATTCCGCTGTGCACGCCTCCCTCGTTGTCACCACCAGCCCTTCTCCTTGATCGAGGGCGGCGCGACCGGGCGGCCTTCAGCTTGGCATCGAGCGCCTTGAAAGGAGAAGGTTCCTCGGGCTTGGACATAACCTGCGGCTCCAGTTGGAACGTCTCAACTTGTCCGGCAAAACCCGACCCCCGTCTCCAGCTTCTCAGCGCCGGAAGGCGGGCGAACCTTACGGAGGGGCCCCAACCGCGTCAAGACCGAATGGCACGCTGGCCTAGCAGCATGAAAATCCAGCTTTTTAGGCCGTTTCCCGCAGCGCTGTGGCGCCTTCCAGATCCACTGATACCAGCTGGCTGACCCCCCTCTCCATCATCGTTACACCGAACAGGCGGTCGACCCGCGCCATTGTCAGACGATGGTGGGTGACAATCAGGAAACGAGTCGAGACTGAGCGCGCCAATTCCTCCACCAGATCGCAAAAGCGATCCACGTTGGAGTCGTCGAGCGGCGCATCCACCTCGTCGAGCACACAGATGGGGGCGGGATTCACGAGGAAAACCGCGAAAAGCAGGGCCAAAGCCGTCAGCGCCTGCTCGCCACCTGAGAGCAGGGACAGTACCTGAAGCCTCTTGCCCGGCGGGCTCGCCATCACCTCCAGACCCGCGGCCAGGGGATCATCCGATTCGGTCAGCTTCAACTCCGCGTGACCGCCGCCAAACAGCCGCACAAAAAGTTCGGCAAACCGCCCCTCCACCTGCTCGAAGGCTGCAAGCAGGCGCTGCCGGCCTTCGCGGTTCAGGCTCGAGATTCCCTGGCGCAGGCGCGCGATCGCCGCGATCAGGTCTTCGCGCTCCCGCGTCATGGTCTCGACCCGCTCGGCCAATTCCTCGGCTTCCTGCTCCGCCCGCAGGTTGACCGGGCCGATGCGTTCGCGCTCCTGCTGCAATCGCTCGATCTGGCGCTTCACGTCACCAGCTGCCGGCAACTTTTCCGCTTCATCAAGTTCCGTCAAAGCGGCCAGGTCCGCGATCCCGACCTGAAACTTCTCGCGCACCCTCTCCGCAAGTGAACCCATGGCCTGGGCAGCCTGTGCCACCGCAGCTTCCGCCCGAACGCGCGCCTCGCGTCCCTCCGCAAGGCGTTGTTCGGCCAGCCGCGCCTGCTGTGTGCTTTGCGCCAGCTGCTGTTCGGCGTCCGCGAGGGCTGCCGCCGCGTTCTTGCGTCGCTGCTCAGCTGCCTCGATGTTCGCAACGAGCGTGCTCTGCGCGGCGTCTAATTCTGCCGGCTTTTCGGACAGCGCCCCGAGTTCAGCCTCTGCCGCCGCCCGACGTTCCTGCAGCTCGGAGCTGTATTGTGCGCCTTCTGCCCGGCGCTTTTCCCACGACTGGCGCTCCCGGGCGATGGCTTCCAGCCGTTCCCGGCGCGCCTCCCCTTCCCGGGCAATCCGTCGCAGCTCCGCATCGGCTTCCGCGAGCAGGCTCCGGCGTTCAGCCAGCGTAGTTCGGTCGCGATTTACCTTTGCTTCCGTTTCGCTGGTTCCCGGCAAGAGCTGCAACTCTGCCTCGACATCCGCCAGCTGTCGTGCGGCCTCCGTACGATCCTTGGCCAGATTCGCCGCCTGCTCATCGAGCGCTGCGAGACGCGAGGCTTCTGCCGCAGCCCGCTGCTCAAGACGAGCCACTTCCGTTTGCACCTGAGACAGGCGGTTGAAAGCGAGGCGCTGGGCTTCCCGAGCCTGCTTTTCCGCTTCATCTGCGGCTTTCAGCCGCTGTTGCACGCCTTGCCAACCCTCGACCGCAGCGGCATGAACAGCTGTCGCCGCCTGGAGCTCTCGCTCCACTTCTGCAAGGCGGTTTCGCTGCTCCAGACGCTGCGCGCCAGCGGTCGGCGCGCCGGCGGCGGCGGTGAAGCCGTCCCACCGCCAGAGCGCTCCATTGCGGGTGACCAGCCGCTGGCCAGGTTGCAGCAGCGGCTGCAGTCGTTCGGCTGCCGTAGGGACCTCGACCACACCGATCTGGGTGAGTCGACGCGCGAGCGCTCCGGGCGCCTTCACGAAGTCGGCGAGGCAGCGGCAGCCTTCCGGAAGAGCCTGCGCCTCGGGATAGGGATCCAGTTGCTGCCATTGAAGGGGCGCCTCAACCTCGACGGGCGCCTCCAGATCGTCGCCCAGCGCCGCTCCAAGCGCCGCCTCCCAGCCGGCATCGACGGAAATCGAATCCAGGATAGGAGGATGGTCGTCCGCTTTTCCGCGATCGAGAAAGGAACTGATGGCCTTCTGCTCAGCCTTGAGGCGCGTTACCGCCTCCTCCGTCTCGCGAAGCGAGGCGCGCGCTTCTTCAGTCTCCTGGCGGAGTGCGGCGACGCCCGCTTCAGCTGCCTCCACCTCTTGGCGCCGCGCGTCTACCGCGGCTCGGGCCTCTGCCAGGGATTGTTCGGCTCGTGGCAGCGCTTCCGCATCGGCGCGTGCCGCTTGCAAACGCTCCTGCTCCCGGCGCGTCTCACCCATTCTCTGGTCGGCTCGTGCAAGCGCTGCGGTGAAATCCTTGATCCGCTTTCTCAGCGCGTTGCGCCGCGCCTCATTGGCGGCGAGCTGCTGAGAAAGGTTGGTCAGCTCCTCTTCCCGTTCGGCCACCTGGCGTGCGCAGGCATCCCGCTGTCGCTGTGCTGACTCGCGTTCCTCGGGTTCGCGCGCGGCGGCTTCTTCCAGTGCGCACGCTTCCTGCTCCAGCCGCGCGATCGCCTCTTCCGCGTCACGCCCCAAGGTCAGGGCGCGTGCAAGGTCGCCGCTCAGCTGCTGCAGACGCTGCTCTGCCCGGGCCCGTGCCTCCTGTACCTGCTTCGCTTCGCGCCGCAGGGCATCGCGTTCCATCATCAGGCGCTGCAGCGCAGCGGCCGTCTCCTGGTCTGCCTCGCGCAGGGGCGGTACAGCCGCCTGAGCCTGCGCAGCACGCTCTTCCGCCGCGGAAGCCGCCCTCGCCAGATCCCGCACGCTGGCGTCCGCCTGTTCGAGACCGGCCGCAGCCTGTCGCTCCGCCTCTCGCCCCGCGAGGAGCTCAAGATACAGGAGCATTGCTTCCTGGCGCCGGAGGGCCTGGGCGATGTTGCGGTAGCGCGTGGCTTGCCTTACTTGGCGCCGGAGCTGGTTGAGCTGGCTCTCCAGGGTGCCGATAACATCTTCCAGGCGCTCGAGATTGGTTTCCGCGGCACGCAGCCGCAGTTCAGCCTCATGGCGGCGGGAGTGCAGGCCGCTGATCCCGGCGGCCTCCTCCAGCAGATGCCGCCGATCCGCTGGACGCGCGTTGATCAGCGCCCCTACCCTCCCTTGGCTGACGATGGCCGTGGACTGGGCGCCGGTTGCGTTGTCGGCGAACAGCAACTGTACGTCCCGGGCGCGCACCTCGCGCCCGTTGATGCGGTAGAGCGAGCCGCGATCCCGCTCGATTCGGCGGGTAACCTCCAGAACGTCCTGTTCATTGAAAGGGAGTGGCGCGCGGCGGTCGCTGTTGTCGAGGGTCAGCAGCACCTCGGCAAAGTTGCGCGCCGGCCGGCCGGCAGTGCCGCCGAAGATCACGTCTTCCATCTCGCTGCCGCGCATGCGCTTGGCCGAGGTTTCCCCCATCACCCAGCGCAGCGCTTCAACGAGATTGGACTTGCCGCAGCCGTTCGGGCCGACGATGCCGGTCGTGCCAGGCTCGATCACCAGCTCGCTCGGCTCCACGAAGGACTTGAAGCCGCTCAGACGGAGCTTGACGAAATGAACCACCGGCGAACTTGCCCCCTGCGGTCAGGATTCAAAATGAGCCCCACGCTACCGCAGCCGCGGCTTTCGCCGGTCGATCAGGACTCGGCGTGCGCCTCTTCAAGCGCCTGCGCGAAGCTTTCGTACTCCGAAACCCCCACCATCTTCCTGTCGTTGACGAAGATGGTTGGTGTTGAATTGACCTCGAGGTTGTCCCGCGCCTCCACGAAACCCTCGAGGATGCTGTCCATGAGCGGCTCGTCCTCCACTGCGGCTTGAACCTGTTCCTGGCTCAGGCCGGCAAGCTGCGCATGGCGTGCAATGGCCGCCACGGGATCCTCCGCCCGCGACCACTGTGCCTGGGTGTCGAAGAGCACGTTCAAGAAGGCAAAGAAGGCACGGTCGCTGGGCATGGCCTCAGCTACCATGGCGGCGCGCAGCGCCAGCCCGTCCAGTGGGAAGTGGCGGAATACCAGCCGCGCCCGCCCCTCATCGATCCACTCCTCCTTCACCTGCGGCAGAATGTCGAGGTGGAAGCGCGCGCAATGTGGGCAGGTCAGCGAAGCATACTCGACAATGGTCACCGGCGCTTCGGGATCCCCCAGGATACGCTCCTCCTCGCCGACCGTCACTTGAGCCGCCGCAACGCGCGGCAGGAAGCCGATCATCGGGGGCACCAAGGCGAGGGCCGGAAGCCCCATCAGTATCTGCCTGCGATTCATATTCCACCTACCATATCTAGTTATGCTACGCGCGTTACGGCCGAGTCCTCAAGAGTCTTACTGCCACGCTCTATACTATTCACACCAGCGAGCTGGGCGAAATTAGGGCCGCTTCATGAAGAATTTCCTCCCTGGACGGCGCGGGCAAGCGCTTCCAGTGCCTTGCGCAGATCACCGTCCTCAATTCCGGCGAGTTTTCGTTCCAGCACCTGCGCCCGGTCATGAGGCAAATCTGGGGGCAGGCTTAGTGGCCGACGCTCCTCTCGGCGGTGGAGAGGGGCTTGTATCAGGCGCAGACGCGCCACCAAACCATAACCGAAGTGGGTATTGATACGCTCGGCGAGCAGATCACCGCTGTGCTGAAGATCGAGCGCCATGGCGGGATGAACCCGCAGGTGCAGGGTTGCATTTATACGTTCGTCCCGCTTGGGAAAGGTAAGCTTGACGGGTTGCGTATAGGTGGCCACCTGACGCCCGACGATTTCCTCCCAATCGGTTAGTAGGACCGCCTCCGCGCGAGAGAAGCCGCGCAACGCCGGCCGGGTCAGCTTTGGGACGAAGCGCGCCAGTGCCTGAGGGCTCCGGCTGCGACGATCTGCCCTAAAGCCGCTCATGCCCCCAACCTCACAATGCCTCGCGCTCCAGAATATCACCGCTATAGGTGTCCAGGCGCAGGCGCCAGCGCTGCCCCTGTTTATCGGTCGCTTCCGTCTCAAAAGCCCCGCGCCGCCATCGCGGCGGAGAAATCTCCTCGAAACCAGCCTCTCTCAGCAACCGGACCACTTCCGGGTCCTGTAGAGCATTGCCGCGCACCTCTGGCGTTGCAATTTCCTGGCCGGAGCCGGCATCCACCCACAGCCGTTGTCCGTCAGCCAGATGGACGTGATAAAGACCTCCCTCGCGGCGCAGCGAGACCACCTCATGGCCCGCAGCCTCCAACCGCTCTTCCATTTGCTCAGGGGACAACAACCTGGCCTCGCTTCGCGACGTGCTTCCCGGGCCAGTATGAAACAAACCGCTGAGAAAGACCGCCGCCACCACGAGGGTGCCGACCAGAACTACAAGACGAAGGATCAAAGTATTGCGCTGCATCGTGGCTTCCAAGATGGTCCTCTGCCATGGAAGAGTCCATGCTGTCCTATGCACCTGAGAAGCAAGCCCCTCACGGGGGCACAGCGGCGCTGCAAGATCGCCTACTAGCCTGGTACGACCGTCACGCCCGGCGCCTGCCTTGGCGCGCTCTGCCGGGCAGGCGCCCCGATCCCTATCGCGTCTGGCTGTCAGAAATCATGCTGCAGCAGACCACCGTCGCCACGGTCGGTCCTTATTTTGAGGTTTTCCTTTCCCGCTGGCCTTGCCTGGAAGACCTGGCGGCCGCCTCTCTGGAGGAGGTGCTCACCGCCTGGGCAGGCCTTGGCTACTATGCCCGGGCGCGCAACCTCCACAAGTGCGCCCGCGTCCTGGTGGAAAGCCACGGCGGCCGCTTTCCCGAGGAGGAAAGCGAGTTGCGGAAGCTGCCGGGCATCGGCCCCTACACCGCCGCCGCCATCGCCGCCATTGCCTTCGACCGGCCGGCAGCGCCAGTGGACGGCAATTGGGAGCGGGTGGTGGCGCGACTCTTCGCGATCCGGACGCCCCTGCCCGCTGCCAAGCCGGCCCTCAAGAAGGCGGCCGGCTCGCTCGTTCCGCGGCAGCGACCCGGGGACTTTGCACAGGCGGTCATGGATCTGGGAGCGACCGTCTGTCTTCCCGGGCGCCCCAAGTGTCTGCTCTGCCCGGTGGCGGAGCTGTGCGCTGCTCGCTATCTCGACATTGCGCCCCTGCTGCCGGGAAAGGCGCCCAAGGCCGAGAAGCCGACGCGGCGCGGCATCGCCTTCTGGATCACCGACGCCAGGGGCCGGCTGCTGCTGCGCCGCCGCCCGGAGCACGGATTACTTGGCGGGATGGTGGAAGTGCCCTCGACCGAGTGGCGAGAAGAAAATTGGGCCGAGGCGGATGCTCTGGGCCAGGCCCCCCTAGCAGCCGACTGGCGGCCCCTTCCCGGCCGCGTTCGCCACACCTTCACTCACTTCCATCTGGAGCTGGAAGTCTGGAGCGGCCACGGTGAGGGCGACATTCCGCATGGCCGCTGGGTGTCGCTGGACATGCTGGGAGAACAGGCGCTGCCGAGCGTCATGCGCAAGGTGGTCGCCCATGCCTTGAAGCACGGGTTCTGAGGGGCCTTCGCCTAAACGTGGCCTGCCTTGGCAGCGGACAGGGAAGATCAGTTGCCTGCAGACTCCATTCGCCGGCTGCTGATTGCCTTTTCCAGCCAGCCTACCTCCATCTCCGGCACCGAAGAGAGGAGCAGTTGAGTGTAGTCGTCGAAGGGCGGTGACAGCACTTCGCTTTTGGGCCCGTAGCGCACGAGGCGCCCCTGGTACATGACGGCGATCGAATCGGCGATGGCCTTTACCGTGGCCAGATCGTGGGTGATGAAGAGATAGGATACCTGCTTCTCCTCCTGTAGCTGCAGCAGGAGATCCAGGATGCCGTGGGCCACCAGCGGATCGAGGGCGCTAGTCACCTCGTCGCAGATGATCACCTTTGGATCGGCCGCCAGCGCGCGCGCAATACAGACGCGCTGTTTCTGCCCGCCGGAGAGCTCAGCGGGATAGCGGTCGGCAAAACCCTCCCCCATCTCTATCTTGTCGAGCAGTTCGGCCACGCGCTCGTCGCGCTCACGGCCACGGATACCGAAATAGAACTCTAGGGGCCGACCGATGATCGTGGCGACCGTGTGCCGCGGATTCATCGCTACATCGGCCATCTGGTAAATCATCTGCAGTTCGCGCAGGTCGTCGCGGCTGCGCCCCTCGAGACCCTTGGATAGCTTCCGCCCGTCAAATTCGATCGATCCCCGCCGCGGCGGCAGGAGACCGGTGATCACGCGCGCGAGCGTGGACTTGCCCGAGCCGGATTCGCCGACCACCGCGAGCGTCTCTCCAGGCCGCACTTCGAGGGAAACCTCTTTCAGCACATCGCTTGTACTGCTGCCATAGGCGGCCGTGATGCTTTTGGCGGCCAGGATCGCCTTACCGCCGCTACTCTTTTCCTCGTGATCGATCTTGCGCACGGACACCAGTTGACGGGTGTATTCCTCTTGCGGCTGCTCGATGATCTGGCGGGTTTCTCCCTGCTCGACGAGCTTGCCGTGGCGCAGCACCATGATTTCGTCGGAAACCTGGGCGACCACCGCCAGATCATGCGTGATGTAGAGGGCGCCCACACCGGTATCGCGGATCGCGTCTTTGATGGCCGCCAGAACGTCGATCTGGGTGGTCACGTCGAGCGCCGTCGTGGGCTCGTCGAAAACGATCAGGTCTGGCTCCGAACAGAGCGCCATGGCGGTCATGACGCGCTGCAACTGGCCACCTGACACCTGATGAGGGTAACGCTGGCCGATATTGTCCGGATCGGGCAAGCCGAGCTTGCCGAAGAGCTCTCTGGCACGTTCCTCGGCTTCTGCGCGGCTGGCGAGCCCATGCTTCAGAGTCGCCTCGACAACCTGGTCCATCAGCCGGTGGGCAGGGTTGAAGGCGGCGGCGGCCGATTGGGCCACGTAGCAAACCTCACGCCCGCGCAGATGGCGTAGACCGCGAGGGTTCAGCTGCCTTATGTCCCGGCCGTTGACCAGGACTTCCCCGCCCGTGATGCGCACACCGCCGCGGCCGTAGGCCATAGCCGAGAGGCCGATGGTCGACTTGCCTGCGCCCGATTCGCCGATAAGGCCGAGAACCTTGCCCTTTTCCAGTTGCAGCGAGACGTCCTCGACGATGGTAATATCGTGCGGCGGCTCGTCCGGTGGATAAACCGTGGCTTCGATTCGCAGATTGCGGATGTCGAGCAGCGGTCCGGTAGAACTGGCAGAATCGCGCGTTTGGGTAGCATCAGGCATCGCCGCGCCCTCCCTTCAGGTCGGTCGTACGCCGGAGTACCCAATCGGCCACCAGGTTGACCGAAATGGCTAAGGCGGCGATCGCTCCGGCAGGGATCAGCGCGGCAGCAATGCCAAAGACGATGCCTTCACGATTTTCCCTCACCATCCCGCCCCAGTCTGCATGCGGCGGCTGTACCCCCAGGCCCAGGAAGGAGAGCGCCGAGAGGAACAGGACGGCGAAGATGAAGCGCAGCCCTAGTTCTGCCACCAGCGGACTGAGGGCGTTCGGCAAGATCTCGCGGAAGATGATCCAGCCCCGCCCTTCACCCCGGAGCTTGGCTGCTTCTACGAAGTCCATGACATTGATGTCGACGGCCACCGCACGGGAGAGGCGATAGACGCGCGTGGAATCCAGAATGCCCATGACCAGAATGAGAATGGGAATGGTGGAGGGCAGCACCGAGAGGATGACGAGCGCGAAGATCAGCGTGGGGATCGACATCAACAGGTCGACGAGGCGCGACATCACCTGATCGACCCAGCCCCCGAAGACCGCCGCGGTGAAGCCAAGGACCGAGCCCAGGATGAAAGCGAGCGCGGTCGCCATGGAGGCGATGAAGATCGTCGTCCGCCCGCCGTAGATCAGGCGCGACAGCAAATCACGACCCAGGTTGTCGGTCCCAAGCAGATACTGCGAGGATGCCGGCTCCCACACCCCACCAAGCACCTGCGACCCTGGATAGGGCGCCACCCAGGGCGCCAGGATCGCTGCCAGCACCATGGTGACCGTGATCACCAGACCGATGGCCGCTCCGAACGGCACGCGTCTCAAGAATGCCATCCCCTCACCTCCGGTGCCTGAGCCGCGGGTTAGCAAGAATGGAGATGACATCGGCGATCAGATTGAGCCCGATGTAGACGGCAGCGAAGATCAGTCCGACCGCCTGCACGACCGGCACATCTCGCCGGGCGACATGGTCCACCAGATACTGCCCCATACCCGGATAAACGAAGATCACCTCGATGACGACGACACCGACCACGAGATAGGCCAGGTTAAGTACGACCACGTTCACGATCGGCGCGATGGCGTTAGGCAGGGCGTGCCGGCGGATGATCTCCGATCCAGACAGGCCCTTGAGCTCGGCGGTTTCGATGTAAGCTGACTGCATGACATTCAGGATGGCCGCACGGGTCATACGCATCATGTGAGCCAGCACGACCAGGGTCAGAGCGGTCGCGGGTAGCGCAATCGCACGCAGCCGATCCCCGAAGGCCATGCCCTCGTGAACCGTCGATACGCTCGGCAGCCAGCCGAGATAGACGGCAAAGAAGTACATCAGCACATAGCCAATGAAGAACTCCGGCAGCGAGGTGGCGGAGAGCGCGAGCCCCGAAATGGTGCGATCAACCAATCCGTTCTTGTAGCGAGCAGCAACGAGCCCGAGGATGATCGCCAGGGGCACTGCCACGATGGCGGCGCAGGTTGCGAGGAAGAGCGTGTTTTTCAGGCGCGGCCAAAGTGAGGTAGCGATATCCATGCGATTGGACAGCGCGGTCCCGAGATCACCTGTCAGGACACCGCCGAGCCACTGGAAGTAGCGGATGTAGGCGGGCTCATTCAGGCCGAGCTCGTTTCGCAGATTCTCAAGGGCCTGGGGCGTCGCCGCCTGTCCGAGTATCGAACTCGCCACGTCTCCGGGCAGAATTTCCGTTCCCAGAAAGATCAGCAGCGAGGCTGCGAAGAGCAGAAGGATGCCCAGCGCAATGCGCTGGGCAATCAATCTGATTACCGGATGTCCCCCCAATGGCCCGCCTCCGATCAGCCCTGATCGAGCCAGACGCGGGTCGCCGCCCTCAGGTTGGAGGTTTCATGGTTAGGATCCTGGACCCAGCCCTGGACCTCTTCCCGACGGGCGTCGAGGAAATCGTTGAACATGGGTAGGACCAGCCCACCGTCATCGCGCACCTTTAGAGCGGCTTCGCGATAGAGCTCGGCACGCCGTGCTTCATCCAGTTCGCCTCGGGCTTCCAGAATGAGCTTGTCGAAGCCCTCGTCGAAGAAGCGCGTGTCGTTCCAGTCTGCCCCGCTGATATAGGCGGTGGAATACATGGAATCCTGGGTCGGACGGCCGCCCCAGTAGGAGGCGCAGAAGGGCTGGGCGTTCCAGACCTCTGTCCAGTAACCGTCTCCCGGCTCGCGCTGAACTTGAATCTGGATGCCGGCGGCCGCAGCCTGCTGCTGATAGAGCTGCGCGGCGTCAACGGCCCCGGGGAAGGCCACCTCCGAGGTGCGGAGCAGGATCGGCCCATCGTGGCCCGAGCGCTCGAAGTAGTGGCGAGCCTGATCCGGATCATAGACGCGCTGCTCGATACCTTCTGGGTAGAGCGCATAGGAAGGGGAAATGGGGAAGTCGTTCCCGACCGAGGCATGGCCCATCAGGATCTGATTGACCATCTGTTCCCGATCGATGGCGAGCTTCAGCGCCATGCGTAAATCGGCGTTGTCGAAGGGTGCCGTATTGCAGTGCATAATGAAGACGTAATGTCCCTTTGAGGGTACGCTTTCGATCACTACCCCCGGAACCCGCTCCAACAGGGCGACGGTGCGCGGCTCGACCCGATTGATGATGTGAACCTGGCCGGATTGCAGCGCTGACGTACGCGCTGTGGCGTCGTTCATGACAATGACCTCGACCGAGCCTACGTGGCCGATGTCGTCGTTCCAGTAGCCGTCGTACTTGGTGGAAACGTGCCGCACTCCCGGCTCGTTCACCTCGACCTTGTAGGGGCCTGTCCCGATGCCGGCTGCAGGATCGTCGTAGCCGCCGTTCGGCTGGATAACCAGGTGGTAGTCGGTGAGCAGCAGCGGGAGGTCCGCGTTGGGCGACGACAGCTTGAAGACCACATGATCGCCATCGACTGAAATATCGTCGATCCCCCGCAACACCCCCAGTGCGGCAGATTCGGTGTTCTCATCTGAATGGCGGCGGATCGTTTGCGCCGCGTCTTCGGCCGTCAGTTCTTTGCCATTGTGGAAGGTCACGCCCTTTCGGATCTTGAAGCGCCACTCGGCAGCGTCATCCGAAGCTTCCCAGGATTCCGCCAGCATGGGTTGCGGCGAGCCGTCCTCGGGAGACTGCAGCACCAGCAGTTCGCCCCAGGTAGAGCCGAAGTTCTGTGGAACCTGGGTGAGCCACGTGGCCGGATCTAGCGAGTTGGTGGATTCACCCCCGGTCAGCCCCATCCGCAGATCGCCGCCCTTTTGCGGCCCCTGCGCCCGCACTGCGGACGCCAGCAGGGAGTTCGCGAAGGTCGCGCCGATGCCCAGCGCTGCGGCGCGGCCGAGAAAGGCGCGCCTGTCCAGCCTCCCGGCAGCAGCCAGACGACTTAGAAACTCCAATTCTTTTGACATGGTGGTTGCTCCCCTTTGGACTCGTTGTGCCTCATAAGGCAGACCTCGGTGCGAGGTGCCGAGGCATTCGCTTAAGCGGATCCGGTAGCCGCCTTGCTGCGCGCCCTTTCCGCTCTGGTCATAGACACAGCTTTCGCCCGGCCACGGTTTCCGCATTCGAGCGCTGCTAGATGATTACATTCATTCGAATAATCGGGATGCCCCACCCCCCGATGGATGTCCCGAGACCTGCTCTGCCGCTCGTCCGCGTCACTCTTCCTCGTGCTCATGCGGTAGCGTGGAACTCCCGTCCAGTTAAACGAATAGTGCGAGACCTCGGCCGAACCGCCGAGCAGCGCGGGGATGAATAGCATTGAGGAAGCGCCGCAGAAGCAGATTGCGGCACTGCTAAAAACCCACGCCTCCCAACACCTCCGAGCGGCACCAACTGCTCTGCGCAGCCATTTAGATCGGCGCCTCATTTTTTCTTGTCGATTACAGCCTAGACTCTCACGAGTGGCCAGCTGTCTCTTGACGTATCTTGCATAGCATCCGTCTCTTGCAGGCAAGAAGTCAAGGCACCCTTCGAGTGGCCTTGGCAAGGGTCGGGCCTTCAGGCAGCGTAGCAGAAGAAGAGGCCGGCTCGCGACGCCTCCTGGTCCGCGTAAGAAGATCGGGCTTGGATCATATTTCGACTGTGAGCGCTGTTGGCGCGTGAAGCGGGCACACAAGCGGCGCAGCTACGAGCAGCGACGAGAGAGGAAAGAATGCGGTTTTCGCCACTGGTGGATCGAATTGCTGGCGAGGGTTCGCAGGCTTGGGATATCCATTTCCAAGCATGGGAGCGCCAGAGGCGCGGCGATGACGTCATCGTGCTGAGTGTTGGGGATCCTGATCTTTTCAGCCCGGCGCCCGCCATCGACCAGGCCATAGCCTCGCTGCGCGGCGGCCGCACGCGCTACACCCCACCAAGTGGAGAACCACAACTTCGGGCTGCCATTGCCAAGTGGCACCAGCGCACCACCGGAATGAAGGTGGATCCGGACGAGGTCGTGGTGACTGCCGGTGCGCAGAACGCCCTTTTCATCTCCACGCTCTGTCTTCTCGCGCCAGGGGATGAGGTTATCGTCCCCACCCCCATGTACGTGACCTACGAGGCCTTCCTGCGCGCGTCCGGCGCAACTGTTGTCGAGATACCATCATTGCCTGAAAAGGACTTCCATCTCGATGTGGAGGCGCTTGCAGCGGCGGTTACCGATAGGACGCGGGCAATCTACCTAACCACGCCACACAACCCCACTGGCGCTGTGATGACCCGTGAGGAACTCGAGGCCGTCGCCGAGATCAGCCGGAGGCACGACCTCTGGGTGGTTTCAGACGAGGTATATGCTGCTTTGACATTCGAGCGAGAGCACATCAGCCCCTGCAGCCTTCCCGGCATGACGGAGCGCACGGTCGTGATCTCCAGCTTGTCCAAATCCCACGCTATGACGGGCTGGCGGGCCGGCTGGATGATCGCGCCCTCGGGCCTGGCCAAGCACGCCTACCACCTGCTGCTCTGTTCTCTCTATGGATTGCCCGGCTTCATTCAGGATGCCGCGCGGGTAGCCCTCGAGACAGCTGAGATCGATCTAGAGGAAGTACGTGATCTCTACCGGAGGCGCCGCGACCTGGTGTGCGACGCGCTGAAAGAGGGGGATGGCCTACTTGCACGCCGGCCGGAAGCTGGAATGTTCGTCTTGATCGACGTGCGGGGCACGGGGCTTTCGGCGCATGCCTTCGCCCAGGGGCTGCTCGACCAGCACGCTCTCTCCCTCCTACCCGCAGACGCTTTCGGTACGGCTGCGGCCGGCCACCTGAGACTGAGCCTGACCGCACCGGAAGCTGTCTTGGCAGAGGCCTGCCGGCGCATCCTGCAGCACGCGGAGAATGTGAAAAAGCAAGCTGCGGCGTGACGCCTTCCTCTCACACTGTCGGTTAG
>JAJUFM010000177.1 GCA_029265995.1 Rhodospirillaceae bacterium
CAGCGCCGTCTCCCGGCACAGCTGGAACCTGGTGTTCCTCGCCCGCGCCGCCCGGCGGTATTACCGCACCCTCCTGCAGGAGCCCTTCGCATTGGATACCAGGCTGCATCCGCCAGCATGAAGATCGGCCTTGGGTACTAGAGCAGATCGCGCCAAATAAGGTTCACGAAGTGATCCTGTTTGGTGCGTGAATCTGCTCTATCTATTTGATGTAGACCGGATTCACGCGTTTGACTGAACCCCAAAGTGGTTCAGATTAAACGCGATCCGGTCTAAGGGCGCCGCTTGATACCGCAGCGACGCTGCCTATCTGCAAGCCGTCATCATCTCGACGCGAACAATGGACAAGCATGAACAGCGGCTGCAGCGTCAGATCGACCAGCTGGGCCGCACCTCCACCGTCATAAAGCGCATCATCGAGTTCCTGACCCGAGATCGCCTGCGGCTCCTGCGCCTACCCCTTGGCGTGTTGCTGATTCTCGGCGGCTTCGTTGGCTTTCTGCCGGTCCTCGGCTTCTGGATGGTTCCGCTCGGCCTGCTTTTGCTGGCGCTGGACATTCCCCTTCTGCGCCCTTCGGTCGCCGCCGCCATTGTTCGCGGCCGGCGTTTCCTGCGTCGCTGGCGCAGTCGCCTGGGTTTCGGCTAAAGCAGCCTCCACCTCCTGCTCGATCCGCTCGATCAACCAGTCATCCCGCTCCGCATGTTCACCGCGGGACAGGTAGAACAGCAGGCTGCAGGACATGTAGTAGGCGCGCCCGCGCCGTGCGGCCGGCAGCAGGTGTGGCCCTCGCTTCTCCAGCGCCGTCTCGTAAGTTTTCAGCAGGCGGGCGCGGACGCGCGGGTGTCGACGCTGCTGGCTGCGGCGCGCGACCAGCGCCAGGAGCGCCCCGATGTCGAAGCCGGGGCGCCCCAGGCAGGCTTCGCCCCAATCGATCACCGTCAGGCGATCCTCCGAGAGGATCAGATTCTTGCCGCTGAGGTCGAGGTGGCAAACGCAGGGAGGGTCCTGGCGGACCAAACGCTCGAGGCGCAGCAGCCGCCGCCCGAGCTTGAGCAAACGCAGCCGCTCGGACGCACTGCGCTTCCCGCCCAGCACAAGCCTCAGAAGGTAATGGGCGTAGGCGTAGCGGAAGCCGCCCCGCTGCCACCACCCCCGGAAGAAGTTCAGCGACTCCAGGGATCGCCGCTCCCTGTCGCCAAGCCCGGCGAACCAATTGCTGCTGGATATCTCCAGCGATGCGACGCCACGGCCAACCCGCTGCAGTTCGTTTGACAGACTGGGCTGCTTGCCGTCCAGCCACTCAAGCAGCAGGTAATCCTCCTGCCCTATCCGCCCCGCATAATAGAGGCGCGGAAGATCCAGAGGGCGCAGCCGGATGTGAGGCGCAATGCGGCTATAGAAAAAGACTTCTCGGGCCGGCGGCGCAAAGCGCGCGGCGCTGAGCCGTTTTTCAACCAGCCACTGGGCCTCCCCCTCGGCGACATCGGCGCGGCGATGGCGGACCACCGCCTGTACCTGGCGACCGCCATGCTCGAGCGCCTGACTTTCGGTGACCGGGCCGACGGCTTCCACCAGTTCGGCCGGCAGGGGCGATATCTGCGGATTCAAGCAGGCCATTCTAGGAGGACTGACAAGGCTTCAGGGCTGACCTGCACATTGGAAACACGTGAGAGCAACAAAAGGATAGCCAGGAAGGAGGAGCGCGACTAGCTTCTCCCCCTTCAAAGGGGTCTTTCAGTCGCGCATCCGGGCGCTTCAGGCAAGGGCAGCCTAGAGCAGATCGTCGTGCTTCGGTTCATCGCGAATCAAATTGCGGCGCAAAATCGGCTCTAACGCTTCGTGGTAGACCGGATCTGCGCCATCGAATAGGAGCGCGGAGCTTCCTATGGAATGGCGATCGGATCTAGTGACATCCACGGGACGCGCCCGAGGCTTGCAGCGCAGCGGATGAAGCGGTCGTTCTTATCGGCCGGTCTACCACCATCCCGGAAGGGGGGATCTGGACAGGGCCGGCTCCATCCGGGGGCACACATGCTTCAGAATTATTTCAAGCTGGAAGAGCACGGTACCAACATAAAGACCGAGGTGCTGGCCGGCTTCACCACCTTCCTCACGATGGCCTACATCACCATCGTCAACCCGGCGATCCTTCAGGATGCCGGCATGGACTTCGGCGCCGTCTTCGTGGCGACCTGCCTGGCGGCGGTTTTCGGCAGCCTGATCATGGGCCTCTATGCCAACTATCCCATCGCGCTGGCGCCGGGAATGGGGCTCAACGCCTACTTCACCTACGGCGTCGTTCTCGGCATGGGCTACGAGTGGCAGGTCGCTCTGGGCGCCGTCTTCCTCTCGGCCATTCTCTTTATCATCATTTCGATACTCCCTGTCCGCGAGTGGGCGATCAATGCGATCCCTCGCGAGCTCAAGATGGCCATATCGGCGGGTATCGGCCTCTTCCTGGCCATCATCGCCTTGCAGAACGCAGGCATCGTGGCGCCTCACGAAGCCACCATGATCACCCTGGGGGACATCACCTCATGGCCCGCTATCCTGGCGCTCGCCGGCTTTATCCTGATGGTGGGGCTCGAGGCGCTGGGAGTACGCGGAGCCGTTATCCTGGGGATCCTCGCAACCACCGCAGTCGGCATCCTGCTGGGCGTGTCTGACTTCCAGGGCGTGATCGCGCTGCCGCCCGATCCCTCTGCCACCTTCTTGCAGCTCGATATTGCCGGTGCCTTTCAGGTCGGCCTGATCGCTATCGTCTTTACCTTCCTCTTCGTCGACCTCTTCGACACCGCCGGCACCCTGGTCGGCGTCGCCCACCGCGCCGGCTTGCTGGACGAGCAGGGTCGGCTACCCCGTTTGCGTAAAGCGCTGCTTGCGGATTCCACCGCCACAGGCGTCGGAGCGCTGCTCGGCACTTCCACCACCACGGCCTACGTAGAAAGCGCTGCGGGCATCAAGGCCGGCGGGCGCACAGGCCTTACGGCGGTGGTCGTCGCGCTGCTCTTCCTGGCCTGCCTCTTCTTCGCACCGCTGGCTCAGACGGTTCCAGGTTACGCGACGGCGCCGGCGCTTCTCTTCGTCGCCTGCCTGATGACCCGCGGCCTGACAGAAATCGATTGGGAGGACCCAACGGTGTACGCGCCGGCGGTAATCACTGCCTTCGCCATGCCGGCGACCTACTCGATCGCCAATGGCATTGGCATCGGCTTCATTACCTATGTGGGCATCAAGGTGATCAGCGGCCGCTGGTCCGACTGCTCTTCAGCGGTCTTCCTCATCGCCTTGTTGTTTATCGTGAAGTTTGCCTTTCTCTGAGGCGACCGCTCCCGGAGGACAAGAAGAACTCCGGGAGCGGGGCTTCCCAGAATTCGGGTGACGCCTGCCGCCCCATAGGCTATAGATCGAGCACTGCGCCCGTCCGCGGAAGCGCAGGGGGACGGCCCAAGCTCGTGGAGGATTGCCCGGTCGCTCAGCCCGGTCAGAAGGCTGGAACAGGCTCAGAAGCCGTAGAAGCTTCATCGGCTGGCAGGTTCGCTGAAAGGCGCACCTGCCTATTTTTTTGGCCAGAAGGTCGACTTAACTAGACCGGATAGCGTTTGATCTGAACCACTATGTGGTTCAGTCAAACGCGTGAATCCGGTCTACATCAAATAGATAGAGCAGATTCACGTAAGAGGGGCAAAACTCCGGGCACGCAGGTGCAGCATGGGCTGCGGACGCTGCCAAGCCTACTATTCGAACCGCAGATTTCTGCGGTTCCGGGTGGGTAGTCGAGCATCAACCCCGCACGCTCACCATAACTTGCCCGGG
>JAJUFM010000078.1 GCA_029265995.1 Rhodospirillaceae bacterium
AGTAGATCCATTTAACGCGTAGCGGTCTTTTTTTGCGGTCCTCGCAGGTCGCTGCGCAACGTTCAGTTCACAGCTGAAGAGCATCCTTCGACTCTGCCGATGTAGCGGAGGCGATAGAACGACTGCCTGCCGAATTGTCGGCGGTCCCGGATGTTCGCCGCACCCTCGCATATCAGCTTGCACTTTTTGTGCTTCTCTGCGGTGTGCGCCGGATGCGCCAAATACAATCAGCGGCCATGGGGCCGTATTCAGAAAAGGAATAAGCAATGATCATGAAGGCTTTAAGTACATCGCGCCAGACCTCTCCGCCGAGCGCTACTGATCCGGCAGCGCATCTCTTTGCCGTGGGACAGGAAGTTCGGTTGAAACCCGGCGCCGTCCGGTGGTTTCAAACCGCAGGCACCTATCGCGTTACCCGTATGCTCCCGCAGAGCGGATCCATGCAGCAGTATCGCATTCGCAGCGACGAGGAACCGCATGAACGTGTGGTGACGCAGGATCAGCTCGAAGCTGTGGACAACCGTGCGGCGGGCGAGGAGGCCACTCTTATCGAAAGAACCTTCGGCCAAGGCTGAAGCGCCTTGTCTCTCACCGCTTCAAGAAAGGAGTTGGTATGGAAACAGTCAGCAGTCCTGCCGAGCTTAAAAAGTACAAGCTTGCCCTTGGCCGCTGGGAGAGCGAGGGAGGAGCGCCTGCCCCGAACTTGCCGCACGAAGCTGCGCGAAACAGGGACGATCGCCGCGCTTTTGTGGTCCGGCAACCTCAGACCCAAAGTAGCACCAGCGGCAGCGGATGATCAGGCGGCCCTCATGCCTATGAAGAAGAGGGCGCGTTTTTTGCGTGGTGAGGAAGCCCGTCACCGAGCCTGAGCCAGGGCTGCATCTCGGAAACCCAGACGTGCTCCACCGGCTGAAAGCGGTGTGGTTCGTCGAGCGTGGCGAGTGTAAGACCGATTACGCCTTGGCTTATTCGCTCCGAGAACATGGTGGAGCCGCAGCGCGTGCAGAAGCCGCGTCGTACTTCGTCGGACGAGTTGTACCAGCCGACCGGCCCTGCTAAGAGCAGGCCCTCCCGTGGCACCAGGACCCGCGCATAGACTGCGGCGCCCGACGCTTTCTGGCACGTGCGGCAGTGGCAGGCCCGGACGTTGATCGCCGTCGCCTCAGTAGTGTAACGACAGGCGCCACACAAACATCCTCCGCTGGTTACCGCTGTCATCCTCTCCCTGCCTTCCGGTGTGATGTCGCGGGGAACGATTTGTCGCCCCGGTAGGGGGCTACTTTAACCCGCGCGCCGTCGTCATGCTCACCTGAAGCACCAGATGGCCTTCCTCCGCGAACCCTCCCCACCTCTCGCAGACCTCGCCCTCCAACGCGGCACGGCTGGCCTCACCGATCTTGGCGGCCGCTTCGGCAAGAGGCGTGCTGTGAATGTATTGCCAGAGGAAATCGGCGGGCGCGGGGAGGCGAAGGCTGTTGGACCTTGCTTTGACCTCGACGTTCCGAAAGCCGGCGCCGCGCATCATTTCGGCGAGTTCCTTGACATCATGCAGCGAGAACACGAGGTTGACGAATGAGCCCGCTCGCGTGCCGAGGTGGCGGCTCAAGGCCTCGGCCATAACGGCGAACAGGGGCGGCCGGGGTCCAGGTACGCTGAGGATGGCCCTCCCGTCCGCTCGTAGAACGCGTTGTACTTCGCGCAGGGCGGCGAGCCTGTTGGGGAAGAACTGAAGGCCCATCTGGCAGAAAACGACATCGAACGCACCGTCCGGGAAGGGCATGGCTTCGGCGCTCGCCGCCTCCCAGTCGATCGGCAGTTCTGCCGGGCCAGGCGAACGGGCTACTGCCAGCATCCCCGGGTTTATGTCCAGGCCGGTCACAGAGCCCCCGGTACCAACGCGCTCCGCGGCCTGGCGCGCCACCACTCCCGTACCGCAGGCGATATCGAGCACGCGCTCCCCCTGCTGAAGATCCGCGTAGGCGATAAGGTCGCGTGCGAGGGGCGCCCCAATGGCCGGCACAAAGAACCGCTGGTAGTTCTCGGCAATGTTTCCGTGGTAGCTTTCGCCGTGGTCCTGATGCGGGGTCATCCTGGTCCCTCCTCTTCGTGGGGACACCGCGCAATAAAGCAGGCTGCTTCAATCAGGTTAGCAAGTAGCTTCTTTCTTCAAGCACTGCTGCTCGTAATTTCCGCCTACAATCGTAGCCTGCGCTCGATCTGCTGCACCATCTCCTGGAGCGGCACGGCAATGTCTGCCTCGATCACCGGCTCCTCCGATGTCGGCGGTTCCAGAGCAACAAATTGGCTGTCCAGGAGGCCGGGCGGCATGAAGTGGCCGGTGCGGGCGGTCAGACGCTGCGCGATCAGCGATTTCTCGCCCTTGAGGTAGAGGAAATGCACCTCGGGGCGGCCGGCGCGCAGGAAATCGCGGTAGCGGCCGGCAAGGGCAGAGCAGGTGATCAGGCCGCTCCGCCCTGTATTACGCCAAGCGTCCATCTGCTCGGCGATCTTCTGCAGCCAAGGCCAGCGGTCGGCGTCAGTTAGCGGCGTGCCGGAGTGCATCTTTGCGACATTCACGGCCGGGTGCAGTTCGTCGCCTTCTTTGAAGGACCAGCCGAGGCGTTGCGCAAGCAACTGGCCGACAGTGCTCTTCCCGCAGCCGGAAACCCCCATCACCACGAGAATCATGGGCGCTTCTTCGCAGCTTCGACCGGTTACTGCCGCGCTATCGGTCTTGCGATCACCGGGCATGGGTGCGGGCCTGAGCTCCTGTGGTTTACTTTCCAGAGGTCGGCTCGACATGGCCGCCGAATTGATAGCGCATGGCGGAGAGCAGGCGTTCCGCGAAGGTATGCTCTTGGCGCGAGCGGAAGCGCGTATAGAGCGCCGATGTCAGCACCTCGAGAGGCACTTCCTGCTCGATTGCCGCCTCGACAGTCCAGCGGCCTTCGCCGGAATCCGACACGACGCCGGAGAAGCCCGAAAGCGCCGCATCTTCTGCAAGCGCGGCCGCGCTGAGATCGAGCAGCCAGGAGGAAACGACACTGCCGCGCCGCCAGACCTCGGCGATATCGGCGACATCCAGGTCGTAGCGCGTCTCCGGTGGCACCACCTCTGATGCTCGCGATTTCAGAAGATCGAAGCCCTCAGCGTAGGCCTGCATCAGCCCGTATTCGATCCCGTTGTGCACCATCTTCACGAAGTGACCGGCGCCAACCGGGCCGGCATGGATATAGCCCTGTTCGACTCGCGGATCGCGGCCGCCGCGTCCAGGAGTCGGTGTTATGCTGCCGCGCCCCGGCGCGAGGGCGCTGAAGATAGGATCCAGGCGATCCACCGGCTCCTTGTCTCCGCCGATCATGAGGCAGTAGCCGCGTTCCAAACCCCAGACCCCTCCGGAAGTACCGACGTCGACATAGTGAATGCCCTGCGGCTTCAGCGCCGCGGCGCGGCGGACGTCGTCTTTGAAGAAGGTATTTCCACCGTCAAGGATGATGTCGTCGGCCGTCAGGAGCTTGCTCAGGGCGTCGATCGTCTGTTCGGTCGGTTCCCCGGCCGGCAGCATGACCCAGACTGCTCGAGGCGCTTCCAGGCGTGCGACGAGGTCTTCCAGGCTCCCTGCACCCTCGGCTCCCTCGTCCGCGAGCTGTTGTACGACGCTGCTGTCGACGTCATAGACGATGCAGGAATGGCCGGCCGCGCCGAGCCGGCGGGCAATATTGGCGCCCATGCGCCCCAAGCCGACGATACCGAGCTGCATCTACTCCTCCGATCAAACTGATTTGGCTCTAGGCAATGATGCCAGCGGCGCCCGGCTTCTGCGCTTGCCTAGAGGTTTTACCCTGCAGGCGGCGCCCCGGCCACCGGGCGGACCTGCTCCGGCAACCAGGTGGCCAGTTCCGGAATGCCGATGAGCAGGAAGATCATGGCAAACATGATAAGGAACATCGGGAGCGCGGCGCGGGAAATGTAGCTCATCGAATGGCCGGTCATGCCCTGGAGCACGAAAAGGTTGAACCCGATGGGCGGGGTGATCTGCGCCATTTCGACAACGACGACAACGAAGATGCCGAACCAGATCAGGTCGATGCCAGCCTGGCGGATCATTGGCTCCACAATGGCCATAGTCAGCACGACGATCGAAATACCGTCGAGGAAACAGCCAAGCACGATGTAGAAAACCATCAGCATCATGATCAGCTGGAACTGGCTCAGCTCGAGCGCGGCGATGGAGGTGGCTAGGGCGCGGGGCAGGCCGGTGAAGCCCATGGCCATGGTCAGGAAGGCCGCTCCCGCGAGGATCAAGGCGATCATGGCGGAGGTGCGTGTGGCGCCGAGCAAGCTCTCCACGAAGACGCGCCGGCTGAGGGAGCGCTGGGTGGCGGCCAGCAGCAGCGCGCCGATTACGCCGATGGCAGCCGCCTCGGTCGCTGTCGCGATACCGAGATACATCGAGCCGATAACCAGCAGGATCAGCAGGAAGACCGGGATCAGGAAGCGTGAGCGCGCGAGCTTTTCACGGAAGCTGATCCGCGGCTCCGGCTTCGGCTGGTAGCTTTTTGAGAACTGCGAGACGAGGATCACGTAGAGGGCGAAGAGGCTCGCCAGCAAGATGCCGGGTAGAATGCCGGCGATGAAGAGGCTGGTGATCGATTCATTGATCGAGACGCCGTAGACGATAAGCGTCAGCGACGGGGGGATCATGAGACCCAGGGTGGCGGCGCCTGCCAGCGTGCCAATGACCATTCGCTCGGGATAGGCGCGGCCGCGCAACTCCGGAATGGTCATCTTGCCCACCGTGGTAAGGGTGGCGGCCGAGGAGCCGGAGACCGCCGCAAATACCGTACAGCCGGCAATGTTGGTGTGCATCAGGCCGCCGGGCAGGCGTGCCATCCAGGGCGCGAGCCCCTTGAACATGTCTTCGGACAGGCGCGTGCGATAGAGGATTTCGCCCATCCAGATGAACATTGGCAGGGCGGTCAGCGTCCAGGAGGAGGATTGTCGCCAGATTGCCGTCATCATCGCGTCGCCGGTGGGGCGCGCAGCGAACATCTCCATGCCGATGTAGGCAGTGCCAAGTAGCGCCAGCCCGATCCATACGCCGGAACCCAGCAGGAGAAACAGGACAGAAAGAAAGAGGCCGATCGCGTAGAGTTGTTCCACGAGTTCCTATTCCGCGCGGCTGGCGTTGCTGGCATTGCCCCGGACATTGTTGCGGCCGGTGAGCAGAAGTGTGACGAGATTGTCTAGAAAGCAGATCGCCAGAATAACCGCGCCAACGGCCACCGGCGTTTGGGCGATCCACAGCGGGGTCGCATCCTGCCCCTGGCTGACATCCCCGAGCAGCCAAGACCAGTAAACGGTCTTGATGGCATACCAGCCGAGGTAGGTACCGGCCGCAGAGGCGACCAGAAGACACCAGACCTCGCCCCAGAAGCGTCTTTCACCGAGAAAGTTCAGCAGCAACCCGACGCGGATATGCGCGTCTCGATTGAGTGTATGGGCAAAGGCAAGAAAGGAGGCCGCGGCCATGAGATAGCCAGCGTACTCCGCAGCCCCATGCACAGGGGCGCCAAACCAGCGTCCGGCAATCTGTGCCGTAATGGCCAGCAGAATGAGGATGAGACACAGCGCGGCTAGAAGCGCCGCGCCGTCATAAAGTCCATCCAGCAGGCGGCGGATCAAGCGCCCGGCTTGCCTCATTAACCTCTATCCCTTTGCAAGCCGGGTGGCCCGCGCCTTGGTGGCGGGGCCACCCGCTTCCCCTACTGAGCCCGATAGGCCTCGATGATGGCGGCTCCGTCCTCGCCGGCGCTGGCGATCCACTCTTCAGTCATGGTCTCGCCCAGGGCGGCGAGGTCTTCGCGCAGCTGGTCAGAGGGGGGCGCGACCGTCATGCCATTGGCTTCCAGTTCCTCGAGGTATCCGGCCGTCAGTTGCTCGGCCGTCTGGGTTCCCCTGGTGCCCGCCTCCGCGCCGCATTCCAGCAGTACGTTCTGCGTGGCCTCATCGAGCCCCTCGAAGGCGCTCTTGTTTACGAAGACCAGGTTGCGCGGCAGCCAGGCTTGAACATCATAGAAGTGGGTCAGGCTTTCCCAGACCTTCGAATCGACACCGGTGGAGCCCGAGCTGATGAAGCTGTCGACCACGCCGGTGGCCAGTGCCTGGCTGAGTTCCGCGGCTTCGATCTGCACGGGCGCCATGCCGGCCAGCTCGGCAATCCGCGCCGTCGCGGCGTTGTAGGCGCGGAACTTCACGCCTTGCAAGTCCTCGATGCTGTTGAACTCCTGCTTGCCGAAGAGGCCCTGCGGCGGCCAGGCAGCTGCATAGATGTAAACCAGGTTCTGCGACTCCAGGACCTCTTTCATCTTGTCTTCGGCCGCCGCCCAGAGCTTCTCGGAGGCTTCGAAGGAGGTGGCGAGGAAGGGTATCGAGTCGATGCCAAACAGCGGATTTTCGTTGGCATGGGCGGAGATGAGTCGCTCGCCGATCGGGGCCTGGCCGGTCTGTACGGCGCGCTTGATGTCGGAGCCACTGAACAGCGAGCCGTTCGGGTGAGTAACGATTTCCAGCTCCCCGTCGGTCCCTTCGTTCACGCATTGTGCGAACTCGGCCGCATTCTCAGAGTGGAAATTGGTAGCTGGGTAGGCCAAGGGCATGTCCCAGGTCTCCGCCGAAGCCAGGCCAGCGGAGAAAGACAGCGCGGCGCAGCCCGCCAGCAGGATCGAGATTCTTTTCATCTATTTGTCCCTCGCGACGTGTTTTTAGGGGCTTCCCTGATGGCGCAACGCTATCAGAGCGATGCTGCTGCGCAAAGATTGTTGCGAGCCCTTAGACAAGGCGACGGCGGCGTAAGCCCCTCATGCCGAAGTCATTGGTGAAAAATCAGCCATTCAGGCCGATCCGCCGCGCGGCTTTGCGGAAGAGCGATTCGGTTTCGGGGGCGAAACGGAAGGCTGAAAGGAAGTCGTCGACCCTGAAGCTGTTGCGCGACTGTCGGATGATCGCGGCGAACACGCGACCTTCTTCCTCCCGGCCGGCAAGCGCCAGGCAGTGGGCCGCGATGGCGAGGATCAATATGTGTGCGTTCGGGCGCGCTGCGGCCTTTAACGCCCACTCGACCGCTTCGTCGAACTGCCCCAGCCTCACATGCGCCATCGCGCGCGTTCCCAGCATGCCGAACAGCAGGGGGTCGTAGGGGCTGAGACTGCGCGAGTGATCGGAAGCGGCGATGGCTACCTGGGGATCACCAGTTTGAGCGTGCACGAAGGAGAGGGCATAGTGGCCGAGCGCAAGGTTGGGGCTGAGGTGCACCGCCTGCTCCAATTCGACTACAGCTTGAGGTGCTTGTCCCCGGAGCCAGAGTGCTCGACCCATCATGAGATGGGCCGCCGGGTCCTGATCATCGGCCATTAGGCTGCGGCCCGCGGCATCAAAGGCCGCATCTGTCTCGCTGCTTGAATCGCCCCATCTCTGGAAAGCCTTTTGCCAATGGGTGAAAGAGAGACCTGCGAAGGCACGCGCAAAGGTCGGATCATCGCGGGTTGCCTGGCGGAAGAACCTCTGTGCCGATTCGTTGTCGGGCTGGGTGAAGCGATACATGTGCCAAAGACCGCGGTGATAGGCTTCCCACGCGTTAAGGGTGCTGGGGGCCTTGAGAACAGCGCGGTTGCGCTCGGCCGTTTCGACTTCGTTGGCGATCGCCGCCACGATCCGATCGCCGATCTCGTCGAGGAGCAGGAAGGCCGCCTCCTGCTTCAAGACAAAGACTTCCGACCAGAGGAGGCGAGTGGAGTGGGTCTCGACCAACTCCACCGCTACCTCCAGTCGTTCGCTCCTGCGCTTCAGGATGCCGTGAGCAAAGTAGTCGACCTTTAGACGTCGCGCTGCCTCCGTCGGCGACAGCCCCTGATCCGCCAGCGCAAAGACCGATCCCCGCGCGATGACGAACATGCTGTGCAGCTTGGCCAAACGCGTGATGATGTCATGGGTCAGGCCATCAGTCAGTCGGTCGCCCGCCTCCTGAGGCGCGCTTTCTGTAAAGGGCATGATCGCCAAGGAAGCGCGGCCCGCCAGGATCGGAGCAGGGGCTTCGCGCACAGGAGGTTGGGTCTCGGCGGCTTGGGTCACCACGACCGCGTCCATGGCTTTGGACGCCTGGGCGCGTTTGCGCAGATCGCGCCAGCTGTGGCGCAAGGAGTCTGCGTCGAGACCTTCTGCTTCGAAAAGCCGCACTGCCGACGCGAAATGCAGTTCTGCCTCCGGAAGTCGGTCGCGGGCAAGAAGGTTCTGCAGAAGCAGAAGCTGGGCCTCAGGCACCAGGGGAGAAACCTCTACCCAACGTTCTGCACAGGCATGCAGCGTCACCGGATCTTCCGGCGGTAGCGCGATCAGCCGCCGCAAAAGTTCTTCCTGGCAAGCACGATAATGTCGGCGCTGGGCCGACAGCCAGTGATCGAGCTGCGGACTGCGGGTGAGGTCGAGATTTTCGAGGAACTCGCTCGCCACGACATCGCAGAGCGTCCGCAGCTGCAGCTGGTCGACGTTCTCCAGCCCGGTTCTGCGAGCCGCCTCGATCGCGAGGGCATCGACCGCGCAGTCGCTCAGGTCGAGGGATATTGCGTCATCCAGGGACTGCACGCGGAGCCGCGCGGGCTCATCCACCACCGATCGCAGCTTGCTCAGGCACCAGCGCAACTCTCCACGCGGATCGCTTGGCAGGTCGCCAAGAAGGTCGCTGAGTCGGCTACGGCTCACCGGGCGTGGCGCAACCGCCAGAAAGCCTAACAAGGCCCTGACTTTCCGGGATGGCGGCAGTTCTACCGGCATGCCGCCTCGTGTTACCGCGAGGTGGCCGAAGAGCTGGATAGAAAGCCTCGGTTCCCGAACTCGTTGGGAGGAGTGGGCAACTTCCATGAGCGTTTCCACGCTTTCAACAACGCCACCACCCTCAAGCTGAGTCTACTACCACAGGCAGGCCTTGGCATCCCTTCATCTGCAGGGCTTTAGCGGCCCGCTATTGGTGGGGTTTGACCGGCTCCTGAGCCAGCAGATTGGGAGTCCATCAGGGAGGCCCTGTTGCAAAGCGGATTAGGCACTAGATTTAAGGCAAGGCTCATCCCGGAAGACGGAGACGTCTGAACGACCTCCGTTCTTTCAAAACAAGGAAGACAAGATGGATAGTGCAGACGTCAGACCTGGCGGAGGGCTTCGCACCACAGCAGGCCGCGGCCGCCTTTTCGACAGCATTCTGGACACGGTAGGGGATACGCCTACCGTCAGGATCAACAATCTCGGGTTCGAGCACGCCACCCTTTACGTGAAAGGCGAGTTTTTCAACCCAGCGGGATCGGTCAAGGACCGCCTGGCGCTCAACATCATTGAGGATGCGGAGCGCCGCGGGCTGCTCAAGCCCGGGCAGACTGTCGTGGAAGCCACTAGCGGCAACACCGGCATAGGCTTGGCGCTGGTCTGCGCGCAGAAGGGCTACCCGCTGGTTGTCACTATGGCGGAGAGCTTCTCCGTCGAGCGTCGGCGCCTGATGCGGATGCTCGGCGCCAAGGTCGTGTTGACCCCTCGCGAGCTCAAGGGCTTCGGCATGTACCAGAAGGCCGTCGAGCTTGCCGAGGCACATGGATGGTTTCTCGCGCGACAGTTCGAGAATGAGGCCAATGCCGACATTCACGAGGCAACGACAGCGCGGGAAATTGTTAACGATTTCGCCGGCAACCGCCTCGACTACTTTGTCACCGGCTACGGTACGGGCGGAACGCTCGTTGGCGTCGGGCGCGTGCTGCGGCGCGAGCGGCCGGATACGCGCATCGTGCTGAGCGAGCCCGCAAATGCCGCCCTGGTTAGCAGTGGCCAGGCCCAGGAGAGGGGAGCCGATGGTAGCCCGGCCGGCAGTCACCCCGCCTTCGAACCGCACCCCATTCAGGGATGGACGCCGGACTTCATCCCCAAGGTGCTTCAAGAAGCCCTCGACAAGGGTTTTTGTGATGAAGTCCTGCCGGTGGCGGGGGCGGATGCGATCCAGTGGGCTCGAGAACTGGCACGCCGCGAAGGCATCCTGACCGGTATTTCCGGGGGCGCCACCTTTGCCGCAGCCAGAAAGGTTGCGGAACGTGCGCCGGAAGGCTCCGTCATTCTCTGCATGCTGCCCGATACGGGGGAGCGCTATCTCTCAACTCCTTTGTTCGAAGCGATCGAGGCGGAGATGAACGAGGAGGAGATGGAAATCTCCCGCTCGACCCCAGGCTACCAGCCGAATGCCTGAGGCGAGGTAAGCAAACCGGCAAGTGGGAGGGGGAAGGCTGTGGCCGCGCTCCCCGAGGAAACGCTCGATCCGCCTGATTGGGCGGAAACGGCCCGCGTACTCCACCTCGCCGTGGATCAGGCCGTGGCTCATCTGCGCGAGGTGCGAGACCGGCCGGCGTGGCAGGAGATGCCAGCCGAGTTCCGAAAGCGTTTTGACGAGCCGCTGCCCCAGGCCTCCCTCCCGCTTGCCGAGGTTCTCCAGGACGTTAGCGAGGGGATCATGCCCTTTCCTCTCGGCAACGTGCATCCCCGCTTTTGGGCTTGGTTTATGGGCGCCGGCAATATCACCGGCGCCCTCGCAGATTTTCTGGCTGCGGTTATGGGTTCCAACCTGGCAGGGGGCAATCATGCTGCGGCCCTGGTAGATCAGCAGGTCGTCCGCTGGTGCAAAGAGATCGTTGGTTTCCCGGCGATTGCCAGTGGCACACTGACGAGTGGCGGTTCAGTGGCGAACCTCATCGCCCTTACCGTGGCACGCAATGCCAGCGCAGGGGAGGACCTAGGGGAATGGGGCGTGGAGTCGATGGCACGGCCGCTGCGCTTCTACGGCTCTGACCAGCTCCACAGCTGCCACCGAAAGGCGATCGAGATACTGGGGCTTGGCCATCGGGCCCTGCGGCTCATTCCGAGCGACGAGAATTTCCGACTTGATTTGCCGGCTTTGCGGACGGCTATCGCAGAAGATCGCGCCGCCGGTGTGCAGCCCGCCTGCCTCATCGCCAATGCCGGTAGCGTGAACACGGGCGCGATCGATGACCTGTCGGCGCTTGCAGCTATTGCCGAAGAGGAGGGCCTCTGGCTGCATGTGGACGGCTGCATCGGCGCACTGATTGCGCTGGCGCCGCTCAATCGTTCGCTTGTCGCCGGCCTCGAGCGCGCGCATTCACTGGCGCTGGATCCGCACAAGTGGCTTCACGCGCCGTTCGATGTGGGGTGCTGCCTGATCCGTGATGCGGCTTCCCATCATGCTGCCTTGGCCAGCTTGCCGGAGTATCTGAACCAGGCCCCGCGCGGGGTGGCTTCCGCCGACTGGCTGTTCGAACTCGACTTGCAGATGTCGCGCAGTTTCCGCGCCCTCAAGGTGTGGATGGCGCTAAAAGAGCAGGGGGCGGCCAAGTTTGGTCGCCTGATCGATCAGAACATCGAGCAGGCGCGCTATCTGGCGCAGCTGGTGGACAATCGTCCCCCGCTGCGCCTTATGGCCCGGGTGACGATCAACATCGTCTGCTTTCGCTATGAGGCTGAAGGACTCGACGAAGCCGCGCTGAGCAGCCTCAATCGGGAAATCATGCTGCAGCTACAGGAAGAGGGTCTCGCAATTCTCTCCGACACGAGCTTGCGAGGGCGTCACTCTTTGCGAGTAGCCATCTGCAATCACCGGACGCGCTTTCAGGACATCGATTTTCTTGTTGAAGAAGTGCTTCGCCGTGGCGAGCGGCTGAGCGACTCCCTCGAATCCGGCAAGAGGACGCACAGATAGCAAGCGGGGCGCACGGCCTCAGGCGCCCCGGTCGTCGAACGGTCGGCAGATTCTCCCGACCGTAGTGTCTGCTAGACCGGATCGCGTTTGATCTGAACCACTTTGGGGTTCGGTCAAACGCGTGAATCCGGTCTACATCAAATAAATAGAGCAGATTCACGCACCAAATCGGATCACTTCGTGAATCGGATTTGGTGCGATCTGCTTTAGACGAGCAACAGAAACATCAGGAGGAGAATGATCCCGGTCATCACCGCGCCGATGCCGGCGGTTCTTACAAAGCCGCTGTAGATGGATCTACGCTCTTCTTCCAGCATCCGCTCGTCGGTCATCCTAGACCCCTCTCATTGGTATCACCTGTTGTCTTTGCCAGACTATGTAGGAGAAACCTCTAGGGGGCTCAAGTCACATCCCCAGGATGCGGCTCCGGGATGTGACCCGAGTATGCAGCCCGAATATGCGGACCCGGCCAACGCGTTGGCTGCTGTCGGAGGGGGCTTCAGGATAACGGGTTCAGCCTTGAAGCTTGCGCCTCGAGCAAAGGGACAGCAAGCTGCTGCAATGATGGGAAGGCAGGCAATGATGAAACACACCTTTTCACCACTGGTGATCGCGGGCGCGCTGCTGCTGCTCGGAGCCTGTGCTCAGCCGTCAGAGGAAAGAGCCCTGCCGGAGGATGCTACGACGTACCGCGCCCCGGCTGCGGCACAGGAAACCTCTCCCTTGATTTACGACCAGGGCGGCCTCGACGAGGCTCCCGAGAATGTGGATGAGGAAGCCTACAACGCCGCGGCCGAGCAGTGCCACAACTACGCCCGCGGAGTGGTACTGCAGGATCGCCGGATCAGTCACGACCGCGATGCGGGGCGGCTTGGCCAGCTCGGTTCTTCGCGCACCCTGTCACTGCAGCGCTCGATGCAGGATTTCGGGGAGCAGGGCAGCTACGAGCGCCACTTCACCAGTTGCATGCAGTCGCGCGGAGTCAGCCAAGCCCAATGAACCGCATCTTTACGGCTGCCGCTCTGGTGATCGGAAATGAAATCCTGTCGGGGCGCACGCAGGACTCTAACGTGTCCTATCTAGGACGGCGTCTAAATGAACTGGGCGTTCGTCTTGTCGAGGTGCGAATCGTACCGGATCTAGAGGAAGCCATCGTTCCCGCGTTGCGGACACTGAAGGCCGAGAACGACTATGTCTTCACGACGGGCGGGATCGGGCCAACCCATGACGACATTACGGTCGATTGTGTGGGGGCTGCTTTCAATCTTCCGGTGGTGGAGCATCCAGAGGCGCGGCGTCTGCTGGAAGATTACTATGGAGACCGCATCAACGAAGCGCGCCTGCGCATGGCTCGTGCACCAAAGGGAGCCGAGTTGATCGACAATCCGGTTAGCGCCGCGCCGGGCCTGCGGGTGGAGAATGTCTTCGTTTTGGCCGGGGTGCCGTCCATCATGCGCGCGCAATTCGAATCCGCGGCGTCGAGCATCCGGGGCGGGAAGCCTTTGCAGTCGACTTCTCTGGATGTCGCTCTGGCGGAGTCGGAAATCGCGCCGGGCTTCCGGGAATTGCAGAGCCGCTACCCGGATGTGGAGATGGGCAGCTACCCCTTCCGCAGGGGGGAGAAGCTCGGCACCTCGCTTGTTTTGCGCTCGGCAGACGGCAATCGGCTTGTGGAGGCGGCCGGGGAACTTCGACAGCTCGTCGACAGCCTCGGCGGTGAGCTGATGCCGCGAGAGTAGGGTGAAAGAACAAATTCACGCAGTAAATCGGATTACTTGAGTCCGCTGTGATGCGATCTGCTTATCGAGCTATCCCAGCCTTCTGGCAATTCCAGCAAAAGGTGTTCTATCCTGCTCTTGCTCCAAGGGATACCAACTCCCCAAGAAATACGCTGAAGGAGAGAAGAATGCGCCCTATCGGGTCCTTGAGTGTCGCGGCAGCCGTCGGGTTCCTGCTTCTCACGCCGGCGCTGGCTGAGGCCGATCCAGCCGCGCTGATCCAAGAACGGCAGGAGTTCATGAAAGAACTCGGCAGCAACCTGAAGGCCATTCGAGATTACGTACAGCAGGGTACGGGCAGCCCGGAAGAAGTTGCGGAAGCTGCGCGCCATATCGGCGAGCGGGCGGATGAGATTCCAGACCTGTTTCCCGAGGGTACGGGCATGAATGAGGTCGATATCGAGACGGGCGCGCGGCCTGAGATCTGGGAGGATCCGGAAGACTTCGCTGCCAAGGCAGCCAGTTTGCGGGAGGCCGCCCTCAACTTTGCCGATCAGGCGGAGCAGAACGGAGATGATCGCGCGACCATGGGGCGGGGCTTGGCAACCCTTGGCCGCGACGGCTGCGGCGCCTGCCATCAGGTTTACCGCGAAGATCTAGATTGATGCGGCGACTGGCGCTATGGCTGGCGAGCGCGCTCTCCTGCTGCGCCTTCGCCGCCAGCGCGCAGGAAGCCGAGGAGATAACCGACCCTCAGCTTGAGCGCGGGCGGGCGGTCTTTATCGCGGCATCCTGCGAGGGTTGCCACACGGCTCCGGATGACGGCGTGTTTCTCGCAGGCGGCCGGGCCATAACCTCCCCCTTCGGAACCTTCTACAGCCCGAACATCACGCCGGATCGCGAGACGGGTTTGGGGGACTGGAGCGAGGAAGACTTTGCGCGGGCTCTGCGTGAAGGACGCTCTCCGGCGGGGGAACCCTATTACCCAGCCTTCCCCTACACCTCCTATACGGGGATGAGCGACGAGGACGTTGCGGCGCTTTGGGCCTACCTGCAGAGCGTCGAAGCGGTCGAGGCCCCCAACCGGGAGCACGAGCTGAAGTTTCCCTTCGGCTTCCGCCTGCTCCTGGAGCCCTGGCGCTGGATGAACTTCAAAGAGGGGCGCTTCACGCCGGACCCGGCCTTGAACGAGCAGCAGGCGCGCGGCGCCTATCTCGTCGAGGTGCTGGGCCACTGCAGCGAGTGCCACTCTCCCCGCAACCGCCTCGGGGCCTTGGATCCGGATCGGCGGCTTGCCGGTACGGCCTCCGGCCCCGATGGTCGCCGCGTGTCCAATATCACGCCCCATGCGGACGGCATCGGCGACTGGAGCGAAGGGGATATCACCTACTTCCTGGAAACGGGCTTCACCCCAGAATTTGACTACGTCGGCGGTGCCATGGTGGAGGTGGTAGAGCTTTCCACCAGCCAGATGGCCCCGGAGGACCGGGAGGCGATTGCCGCCTATCTGAAGACTTTGCCGCCTCTCCCCAGTGATTAGCGACCATCGCCATCCCATGGGACGGCGGCAAGGTCTGAGCTAAACCGAAGCGTCGACCGTTAAGAAGCCAGCAGGAGTGCCTGCGGAGGGTGTTCCGTGATGGCGGTCCGCACGAGAGCGCCTCTGAGGCGGTGGATGATCAGGCGCAAAACTAGCCTCAGCCACCTGAGGAGGAGGCGGAAGTTGTGGCCGACGGCGGCGAGGATGGCGTTCACCTGGTCGCCGAGGATCCCCTTGAGGAAGTTTCGGCCGAGGTGGCCGTCGCTTTTCATGTGGCCGATGACCGGCTCGACGGCGGCGCGGCGCTGGAGTTCGCGTTTGATGGCGGCGG
>JAJUFM010000044.1 GCA_029265995.1 Rhodospirillaceae bacterium
ACCGTGCCCCTGCCCCGGATGCCCCTGCCACCGCTGCTGGTCCCATGAATCGTAATGGGAATAGGGGCGACTGGAACCGTAATCCGGATACTGCCGATGGTAAGGATCCGCAGTATAGCCGTGCTGATTGCTTCTTCCGTATTGCGAATCATAATCACGCTGCGCGTACATCATGGCGCTGCGTGGTTCATCCATTCCCGCATGGTAATGGTGGTGATGGCCTTGGTCCCGAGACGGCGCATTCTGTTGAGCCGTCGCCAGCGCTGTTGAACCGAGGAGCATGACCGAACTGCAAAAGAGGACGCGAAGGTGCGTTTTCATGGTCGTTTCTCCTTGTGCCTCCAAGGAACCGGACACCTCTGTCAATGCAGAAAGGTTGCAGAGACGAAGCCGATCCTAGCGGACAGTGTAAAGCAAGTGCTGCTGTTCAGCGAACCAAGGAAGGTCGCACTCGTTCCGCGGCGCTAGGAAGAGCGCGGGAGGTCCAGCGTGGGTTCATAGACAAAGGCCGGCGCTCTGGAAGAGATCCGCGCCGCCGGCGGGCGCTGCCCTCTCGATTGCCAGGAGGCGCAGCTTCGTATTGACGCCTCCGGGAGCTGTGAAACCGCCGGTGCGACCTCCCGCTGCCAGCACCCGGTGACACGGCACCACCAGTGGCCAGGGGTTACGCCCAAGTGCGCGTCCGACTGCGCGTGCGGCTCCAGGGCTTCCCAGCCTTCGCGCGACCTCCCCATAGGTCAGTGTCTTCCCGGGTGGAATCTGCCGTGTCAGCTCATAGACCCGCTGCGGGAAGTCCGGCACTCCGCGCTGGTCGAGCCGTACTTCGAGCAAATCCCGCGCTTCGCCCGAAAGCAGAGCCCGAATGGCATCGATCCACTCTTGAACCTCGGGTGGTGGTGCGACTTCGCCGCTTCCCGGCACGCTCCGCGCGAGCGACCTCCGAAGGTGCCGAGGGTCCTCGTCTGGCAGTTGCAAGCTGCGAAGGCCGGCCGGACTCCAGGAAAGACCACAAACGCCGATGGCAGTATCGAAGAGGGTGAAGCCGCCGTTCATTCTTTTAGCCTAGCACAGGCACCCCGCCGGCACAGCAGAGACCGATACAGCAGAGAGCGGGGAGGCTTTCGTCATTTCACGATCGGGATGTAAGCTGCGGCCACGGAAGTCCATGAACGACCTGTTAGGATAGGGAGTGCCGCTTTGGCCGAAAAGAAAAGCGCGAGTGCAAGAACCCGGTTAGCCCATGGCGGGCGCAAAATCCAATGCGGCGGCGGCCGAGCCGTCAATCCACCCGTCGTACGCGCCTCGACCATACTTTTCGAGGATGTGGACAAGCTGCTGGAGATGCACAGCCGCCGCGTGGACTCCAGTTTCGTTTCCTATGGGCGGAACGGTACCGAGACCACTTTTTCCCTGGAACAGGCCTTCGCCGAACTGGAAGGCGGTGACGGCTGCGTCGCCGTCGGTTCAGGCTTGGCAGCCATCACGGTTGCCCTGCTCTCCCAGATCAAGCAGGGAGATCACCTGCTGATATCCGACAGCGTCTACTTTCCGACACGCAAGCTATGCGACGGCATGCTGCAGCGCTTCGGCGTGGAAACCACCTACTACGACCCTGGCGTGGGCAGCGGCATCGCCGACCTGATACGCCCGAACACCCGCGTCATCTTCCTGGAGTCACCGGGATCGATCACTTTCGAGATCCAGGATGTTCCTGCCATCACCGCGGTGGCTCGGGCGCGCGGGATCACAACGATAATCGACAACACCTGGGCCACACCTCTCTTTTTTCAGCCGCTGGCCCACGGCGTGGACATTTCGGTGCACGCGGGCACGAAGTACGTTGTCGGCCACTCGGACGCTATGCTGGGACTCATCGTCGCCAAGGAGGAGCACCATGAAGCGCTGCGCCTTCAAGCCCAGGAGTTGGGCTACGGAATTGGCCCCGACGATGCCTGGCTGGGGCTTCGCGGGCTCCGCACGTTAGGGGTTCGTCTCGACCAGCATCAGCGGAACGCTCTTGAGGTTGCACAGTGGCTGACCGAACGGCCAGAGGTCGCCCGGGTACTTCATCCCGGCCTTCCGGACCACCCGGGGCACGCCATCTGGAAGAGGGACTTCCAAGGCGCCAGCGGGCTCTTTGGGGTAGAGCTTCGGCCGACACCGAGCAACGGCGTCGCCGCATTGCTGAACGGCCTGGAGTACTTCGGCCTGGGCTATTCTTGGGGCGGCTATGAAAGTCTCGCCATTCCGACCTTTCCTGAAAAGCTGCGCACGGCCGTTCCCTGGCAGGCAGAAGGACCAATGCTTCGCTTGCATGTGGGACTGGAAGATCCGGCAGATCTCATTGCGGATCTGGAAGCCGGCTTCCAGCGCATGAGCGAGAGCCGCACCTTGGAGTGAACCATGCCTTCACAGCCGCGCCTGCGGGTGTTGCTGGGCGAAGCCACCGCTATGGGCCCCGGGAAGGCCGCGCTCTTGGAGAAGATCGCGGCGACCGGCTCCATCAGCAAGGCGGCACGATCCATGGGCATGTCCTATCGCCGTGCCTGGCTTCTGGTGGAAGCGATGAATAGCTCCTTCAGCGAGCCGCTGGTGGAGGCGGCCCGCGGCGGAAGCGGCGGCGGCGGAGCCCGTATCACGCCAATGGGCGAGGAAGCGCTCCGCCAATACCGGGAGATGGAAGCAGAAGCCACGGATCTCCTTTCGGAGAGGCTGGCCCGTTTTGCACAGTTGATGCGCGAACCCGCGCCCAAGAATGATTAAGGAACAGAGATGAGAGACAAGCCGGGCGGCTTCGGCCGCTTCTCTCTCGCCGACGTAGAACTACTGAATAAGGAAGTTCTTCACCGGGGTTTCGTCGGACTGGAACGTCATAGCGCGCGTCACCGCCTCTTTGCCGGGGGCTGGGGCGAAGCCGAACGCGAGATTGTTCTTCAGAAGCAATCGGCTACCGTCCTGCCCTACGACCCCTGGCAGGATCGGGTGGTGCTGATCGAGCAGTTCCGCCTGCCCGCGCTCCTGGCCGGCCGTCCGCCCTGGCAGATCGAGGTGGTGGCAGGTCTGGTCGATCAGGAAGGGGAAGCTCCCGCCGAAGTCGCCCGGCGCGAGACACAGGAAGAGGCAGGACTGGAAGTCACTGCCCTTGAGCCGATAGCGGCGCTGCTCTCCTCACCCGGCCTCAGCAACGAGGTAATCAATCATTTCATCGGAAGGGTAAGGGCCGGGGACGCTGAGAGCCTCCACGGGCTGGTGCATGAGCAGGAGGATATTCGCGCTCAGGCCCTGCCCTTCGAGGAAGCCTGGTCTTGGCTCGAAGCCGGCAAGATCACCAACGCGCCGGCCTGGATATGCCTTACCTGGCTGAAGCTGCAGCGTGATCGACTACGCGCCGAGTGGAGCTAGCTGTCGACGCCAAGTTCACTTGTCGCCTTTCGGCCTCCGGCTTAACCTTCACCGCTCCAGACTTAAGAAGACAAGGCAGGCGGATATGAACGTGCGTGACGGCTTCATCGGCACCATCGGCCAGACTCCTTTGATCCGCTTGCGCGCCGCCTCAGAGGCGACCCGATGTGAAATCCTGGCAAAGGCCGAGTTCTTGAACCCCGGGGGCTCGGTCAAGGATCGGGCTGCACTGGCGATCGTGAAGGATGCTGAAGAACGAGGCTTGCTTCGGCCTGGCGGCGTCATCGTTGAAGGTACAGCCGGGAATACCGGCATCGGCCTGGCCCTGGTCGGGCGAGCCCGGGGCTACCGAACCGTCATCGTGATTCCAGAGACACAAAGTCAGGAGAAGAAGGACATGCTGCGGCTCTGCGGCGCAGACCTGCGGGAAGTGCCGGCGGTACCCTACAAAAACCCTGACAACTACGTTCATGTATCCGCACGCCTGGCCGAGGAACTGGCGAAGTCTGAAGCCAATGGCGCCATTTGGGCTAACCAGTTCGACAATGTCGCCAATCGCCGAGGTCACTATGAAACGACCGGTCCGGAAATCTGGGAGCAGACGGCGGGAAAGGTGGACGGCTTTGTCTGTTCGGTCGGTACAGGTGGCACTCTGGCAGGCACGGGCCTGGCGCTGAAGGAGCGCAATCCAAAGATCCGGGTCGCCTTGGCGGACCCCTCCGGTTCCGCGCTCTGGCACTACTACGCCCACGGCAGCCTGAAAGCCGAGGGCAATTCCATTACCGAGGGAATCGGCCAGGGCCGCATCACCGCAAACCTGCAGGACGCTCCCATAGACGTTGCCTACACGATCCCCGATAGCGAATCGCTGCCGGTTGCCTTCGACCTGCTGGAGAAGGAAGGGCTGGTCGTGGGAGGGTCGAGCGGCGTGAACGTTGCCGGGGCCATCCGGCTCGCACGAGATCTCGGGCCGGGGCATACAATCGTCACCATTCTCGCGGATTCCGGCACGCGCTATCAAAGCAAGATGTTCAATCCGGAATTTCTGCGTGCCAAGGAACTACCAGTTCCAGGCTGGCTCTAGATCGGCACCTGCAGGTAGCTCTGCAGTTTGTCGGTGACGGCGGCCACCTGTTCGTCTCAGGGAGAGATTTTTGTCTAGCGAACTCTTGTTCAGGGAAGATCCCTATCTTGCCACCGCGACGGCGCGGGTGCTGTCCGCAGGGTCGGAGGGCGTCCGCCTGGACCGCACGATCTTCTATCCGGAAGGCGGCGGTCAACCCGGTGATTCCGGCCGCCTCATCTTGCCGGACGAAGCAGTCATAGAAATAGTCGACACCCGCAAAGGCGAAGGTCTCGATGAGGTGATCCATATCCCGGCAGAGGGGAGTGACCGGCTGGAACCCGGCATGGAGGTTCAGCTAGAACTGGATTGGGATCGCCGCTACCGGCACATGCGCGTCCACACCAGCCTGCACCTGCTCTGCTCCGTGATCGAAGGCGAGGTGACCGGCGGCCAAATTGGTGACGGCAAGGGAAGACTAGACTTCAACCTTGCGGAATCGCCTGACAAGTTGTGGCTGCAAGAAGAACTCAATCGCCTTGTCGAGGCCGATCACAGGGTGCAGCCGCGCTGGATTGAGGAGGCGGAACTCGCGGCCCGGCCGGAATTGGTACGGACCATGTCGGTCAAGCCGCCAAGCGGCGCCGGTCGGGTAAGGCTGCTTGAAATCGAGGGGGTGGATTTGCAGCCGTGCGGCGGCACCCATGTTCGCGCCACCGGCGAAATCGGCCGCATCGAGGTCGGCAAGATCGAGAACAAGGGCCGCCAGAATAGGCGAATCAATCTGCGACTGGCCTGAAAGCCTGAAAGGAAAAGGATGAGCGCTCACCCCGAGCATTGCCTGGTCTCAACGGAGTGGCTGCATCAGCGTCTGCAGGAACCTGACCTGCGGGTGGTCGACGCGACCTATTATCTTCCGAACGAAGAGGGCGACGCACGCTCCGAATACGACGCTGAGCACATTCCGGGTGCCGTTTTCTTCGACATCGACGGCATCAAGGACCCCCACAGCTCACTTCCGCACATGCTACCGCCTCCGGAGGTCTTCGCCAGCAAGGTCCGCCGCCTTGGCCTGGGAGACGGCAACCGCATCGTCGTCTATGACCGTCGCGGCCTCTTCTCGGCCGCGCGGGTATGGTGGACCTTCCGGGCTTTTGGCCACAGGGAGATCGCAGTTCTGGACGGGGGCCTCCCGAAGTGGAAAAGCGAAGGGCGCCCGGTCGATGATCGCCCCGTCATACCGATGGAGCGTCACTTTACCGCTCGCTTCGACACCACCCAGGTTCGGGTTCGGGAACAGCTTCTGCGCAATCTCGAAAGCCGTCGTGAACAGCTTCTCGATGCGCGCGCCCGCGGCCGTTTCGAAGGCACGGCTCCGGAACCCCGGGAAGGGCTTCGGTCGGGACACATTCCAGGCAGCCTGAACCTGCCCTTCAGCGAGCTGCTTCGGGAGGACAAGACGCTGCTGCCTCCGGAGGAGCTACGCAAACGCTTCACGGCCGCAGGCCTTTCCGAAGATAAACCTGTCGTCACGAGCTGCGGATCGGGGGTTACAGCGGCAGTGCTCACCTTGGCGCTCGCGTGCATCGGGCGACAAGACGTCGCGCTTTACGACGGCTCCTGGTCCGAATGGGGGCAACCGGGCCCCACACCCGTTGAGCAGGGCCCGGCCAAGGGAGCATCCGAGTGATCCCTGACGAGCCGGAAGGGGGTAACCGCGTTCCTCGGTACAGAACGCGCCCCTTCGCGGCGGGTGATGAAGAAGCCCTCTGCGATCTCTGGCGGCGCTGTAACCTGCTGGTCCCTCATAACGACCCGCGCGCTGACATTGCGCAGTTCGCAACGGGTCCCTCATCGACGATCCTGCTAGCCGAGCGCGAGCAGGAGGTCGTGGGATCGGTCTGCGTGGGCCATGACGGTCATCGAGGCTGGCTCTATTACCTCGCAGTGGATCCAAAGGTGCAGCGTCGCGGCCTGGCTCGCCATTTGGTGCAGCAGGCAGAGGACTGGCTCGGGGAGCGGGGGCTGCGCAAGGTGCAGCTCATGATCCGCCCCAGCAATGAGGGCGTACGCGCCTTCTATGAGGCGATTGGTTACGGACTGACACCGCGCCTGGTGATGGCGCGCTGGCTGTCGGAGGAGCGAACGAGTGCCGAGCCGGGGGCGCTCATTGAAGAACGACGCGTCACTTTGGAAATGACCGAGCGTCCGCACCTCCCGCCACAGCATCCCCCTGCCAGGACAAAACTGGCCCTCATGCGAGCGAAGGAGCCGCCTCCTTCCTTCTACAGATTCCTTTACCAAGCAGTGGGTGCACGGTGGTTGTGGTCGGAACGCCTTGCCTTGGAAGATGCCGCACTCGCTCGCATCATTCACGACCCACAGGTCGCCATCTACGTGCTTTATCATCAGGGTGTGCCGGCTGGCTTTGCTGAGGCTGATCTGAGGTTCCCCGAATGCGCTGAATTGGTGCGCTTCGGCTTGATGCCGGACTTCCTCGGCCGCGGACTCGGCCGCTATCTTCTCCGGTGGACCCTCGAAACCGTATGGGATCAGGGTCCGGAAAGGATCCGAACGACCGTAAGCAGCCTCGACAGCCCAGCGGCACTGGCTCTCTGTCAACGGCTCGGGTTCTCCCCGGTCGGCCAGGAAAGCCGTCGCATTCCCGATCCGCGCCAGCTCGGACTTCTCCCGCGTAGCTAGGGCAGTTTCCACGCGCTCTACGCCTCTGCCGTCCTTCCTCGCTGAGTAACAGGAGCTACGAGCTGAGCGATCTTGTCGAATCGAACTCCGGCAGGTGGAAAAGCATCGGTGGAAGGCCCCTCCTCACAGGCTTTGAGAAGAAGGCTATGCGCAGTTCTATTGCGCAGGAGCGCCGATGTACGCCCTTTTTCTTCTTGAGATCGGTTCAATTTTCCGAAAGCGCCGTCACATTGACATCAAAGACTTCTAACCCTGCCCCCTTTCCTGCTACAAGTGGGCTAGGAGGGTCCGACAGGGCTCTCGAAAAATGCAAATCGAACAGGTGAGGGAAAAGTATGAGGTTAAAGTCTTTACTCGCCGCTGGAGCGGTGGTCGTCATTGCCGGCAGCGCGCTCCCGGCCGCTGCGCAAGGCACCTTAGATCAAATCGTTGAGCGTGGCGAAGTCAACTGCGGCGTCACCACTGGCTTGGCCGGCTTCAGCAACCCAGACAGCGAAGGTAACTGGACCGGACTGGATGCTGACATTTGCCGAGCAGTCGCCGCCGCCATTCTCGGTGATGCCGAAGCCGTTAACTTCGTGCCTGCTACCGCGCAGCAGCGCTTCCAGGTCCTTCAGTCCGGTGAAGTGGACCTGCTGTCCCGCGTAACCACCTGGACCCTGACTCGTGATACCTCGCTGGGACTGAACTTTGCGCCCACCACGTTCTACGACGGCCAAGGCTTCATGATTCCCAAGGACCTAGGGGTGACCAGTGCGATGGAGCTTGACGGTGCAACCGTCTGTGTCCAGCCAGGTACCACGACCGAACTCAATCTGGCCGACTTCTTCCGAGCCAACGACATGGAGTTTGAGCCGGTCGTGATCGAACAGCTCGACGAGGTAAACGCAGCCTATTTCTCCGGCCGCTGCGACGTCTACACAACGGACGCCTCGGGTCTGGCTGCCACGCGTGCGTCGGTTGCCGAGAATCCGGACGACCACATCATCCTGCCGGAGCTTATCTCCAAGGAGCCGCTCAGCCCGGCCGTGCGCCAGGGAGATGACCAGTTCCTCGATATCGTGAAGTGGGTGGTCTACGCCCTCATCGAGGCGGAAGAGTATGGTGTGAACTCCGAGAACGTCGATGATCTGTTGGAGAACAGCAGTAACCCGGTTGTCCGACGCCTTCTGGGCGCGAGCGACGAACTCGGCGGCCATCTCGGCCTTTCAAATGAGTGGGCCTATAACGCAATCAAGCAGGTTGGCAACTACGGCGAGATCTTCGAGCGCAACGTCGGCTCCGAAACGCCGCTCAACCTGGAACGTGGCTACAACGACCTCTGGACCCGCGGTGGTCTGATGTACGCCATGCCCGTTCGGTAAGTTAGTTTTGACGTACGTATCCGGCTGCTGTCGCAAGGCGGCAGCCGGAGCGGTCTCAAGTTGAAACCGCAGTTCCTTACGAGCTGACGCGCAGAAGGGACATAAGATCCTCGCGCGGCCAAACAGGGAGGCCGGCTCGTGGCCCTAAATGCTGAGCGAGACACGCGCGTCTCCTCCTCAACACCCTTCTGGTACGACCCGAAGTTCCGAGCAATCTTTTTTCAGATTGTCACCCTCGCTGCTGTAATTGGCGGGATCGGGTATCTGGTTGGCAACACCATCACGAACCTGGAGCGGCAGAACGTTGCCAGCGGCTTTGCGTTTCTCGATCGCGAGGCCGGCTTTGCGATTGCAGAGCACATGGTCAGCTATAGTGCCGCAGACACCTACGGGCGCGCCTTTGTCGTCGGCATCCTGAATACCTTCCGGGTCGCCCTGCTTGGCATCATTCTTGCCACGATCATCGGCGTGATAATGGGTGTCGCGCGACTCTCGAATAACTGGCTCGTGGCGAAGCTCGCCTCCATCTATGTGGAGGTGATGCGCAACATCCCCCTGCTGCTGCAGCTCTTCATTTGGTACGGGGTAATCACGGTCAGCCTTCCGGGCCCTCGCGACGCGCTTAACCCCATTACCGGGGTTTTCCTGAGCAACCGCGGCTTCATGGTGCCCGCACCGGTAGAGCATCCTATCCATTTCTACATGGGGATCGCTTTTCTACTGGCGCTCGTCGCGAGCTATCTGCTCTATCGGTGGGCGAAAAGACGCCAGATCGCTACCGGGCAGCAGTTCCCGGTCTATCGGACCGCTTTGGCCCTACTGATCGGCTTTCCTTTGATCGCCTGGGTTGTGGGGGGCGCTCCTGCCGTTGTGGAAGTGCCGGAACTGCGGGGCTTCAACTTCCGCGGCGGCATGTCCCTGACGCCGGAGTTCGCAGCCCTTCTCTTCGGACTGACTTTCTACACCGCTGCCTTTATTGCAGAGATCGTGCGCGGTGGGATCTTGGCGGTAAGCCATGGGCAGAGCGAGGCCGCCTTCGCGCTCGGCCTGCGCCGCGGCATGGTACTGCGCTTTATCGTCTTGCCGCAGGCGCTCCGCATCATCATTCCTCCGACGACCAGCCAGTATTTGAACCTGACAAAAAACTCGTCCCTGGCGGTTGCGATCGGTTATCCGGATCTGGTTTCCATCGGCAACACAACCATGAACCAGACGGGCCAAGCGGTTGAGGCAATCGCCATCTTCATGGCGGTCTACCTCGTGCTCAGCCTCACGATCTCGGTGCTGATGAACTGGTACAACAGGGCGATCGCCCTGGTGGAGCGCTGACCATGGCCGACCAGACCCTTCATAGAACAGTGGAGAGGGCTGCCCGCGAGGACGGAGACGCGCCGGTGGTTCAGCCTCCTGCGACGCGTAGCGGGGTGATCGGCTGGCTCAAGGGCAACCTCTTCAACACCTGGTATAACTCGGTCATTACCCTGGTGCTGTTGTACCTGTTGCTGCAGATCATCCCGGGCCTGATCGATTGGCTGCTTCTTAGCGCAGTCTGGGAACCAGCAACCGCGGAGGTTTGTCGCGCGGCGTCTGGTGCCTGCTGGGCCTTCATCCACGAGAAGTACCGCCTCATCCTCTTCGGTACCTATCCCTACAGCGAGCAGTGGCGCCCCACGCTGGCCGTCGCGCTGTTCCTAGGGATGATCCTCGCGAGCTGCAATCGCCACTTCTGGAAGCCATGGCTTGCTTTGGCCTGGGCTATTGTGCTCCTCATCTGCGGCACTCTCATGTATGGCGGCGTTCTCGGCCTCACCCAGGTGCCGACGACGCGATGGGGCGGACTGCCGCTGACCTTGATGCTGGCGACCTTCGGCCTGGCGGTAGGCTTCCCCCTCGGCATCATCATGGCGCTGGGGCGGCGCTCGCACCTGCCGGTGGTGCGCCTCCTATCCGTCGCCTATATCGAGATCATTCGCGGCGTTCCGCTCATCACCGTGCTTTTCATGGCCTCCGTGATGTTCCCCCTGTTCCTGCCGCAAGGCGTCAGCGTCAACAACCTGCTGCGTGCCCAGGCCGGCATCATCCTTTTTGCAGCGGCCTATCTGGCTGAGGTGGTCCGCGGCGGCCTCCAGGCCATCCCCAAGGGCCAGTACGAAGCCGCGGATAGCCTCGGCCTGACCTACTGGCAAGCTACGCGGCTAATCATTTTGCCCCAGGCGCTGCGCATTTCCATCCCGCCGTTGGTGAACACCTTCATCGGCATGTTCAAGGACACCTCGCTGGTGATCATCGTCGGCCTCCTCGACCTGGTCGGCTCGGCCAAGGCAGCGCTGACAGACCCGGCCTGGCGCGGCTTCTATCGGGAATCCTACTTCTTCATCGCCGTGATCTATTTCGTCTTCTGCTTCTCGATGTCGAAATACTCACAGCATCTCGAGAAAAGACTGAATGCCGGAACACGTCGTTAAGGATAGAGCAGCCATGAGCCTAGCAAGCCAAAACCCTGGTGCCACAGCGGCTACTACGGATCCGGTCATTCAGATGACGGGGGTCAACAAGTGGTACGGTGAGTTTCACGTCTTGAAGGACATAAACTTCTCGGTCGATCGGGGGGAGCGGATCGTCATCTGCGGGCCCTCCGGCTCGGGCAAGTCGACCATGATCCGCTGCATCAATGCTCTGGAAGAGCATCAACGCGGCAAGATCGTCGTCGACGGCATTGAACTCACCTCCAATCTCAAGAACATCGATGCCGTACGCCGGGAAGTCGGCATGGTTTTCCAGCAGTTCAACCTCTTCCCGCACCTGACAGTGCTGGAGAACCTGACCCTGGCCCCCATCTGGGTCCGCAAGGTTCCGAAGCGCGAGGCAGAGGAAACTGCGATGCACTACCTCGAACGCGTGCGCATTCCTGAACAGGCCAACAAGTATCCGGGACAGCTGTCCGGCGGGCAGCAGCAGCGCGTGGCCATTGCCCGTTCTCTCTGCATGAAGCCCAAGATCATGCTGTTCGACGAGCCCACCTCGGCGCTCGACCCGGAAATGGTAAAGGAGGTACTCGACACCATGATCTCCTTGGCAGACGAGGGCATGACCATGCTCTGCGTCACCCACGAGATGGGTTTCGCCCGCACAGTCGCCGACCGCGTGATCTTCATGGACTATGGGGAGATCGTCGAGCAGAACCGTCCAGACGAGTTCTTTGGCAATCCACAATCCGACCGCCTGAAGCTCTTCCTGAGCCAGATCCTTCACTGAGATGGCTCTCTTCTTCGAGCCGGGGCAGCACAAGCAGCACGGCCTGCCCTTCAACCCCTTCAAGACGCTTGTTGTGCCGCGCCCCATCGGCTGGATATCCACGATGGACGCTCAGGGCATGGTCAATCTCGCGCCCTACAGCTTCTTTAACGGCCTCGCGGATGCACCACCGATGGTCTTCTTCGCGTCTAACGGACGGCCCCGCAGCCGCGGCGGGGGCAAGGACAGCCTGCGCAATGCCGAGGCGACTGGGGAGTTCGTCGTCAACCTGGCAACCTGGGACCTGCGGGAAGCGGTGAACGCCACCTCCGCGCCCCTGCCGCCCGGGGAAAGCGAGCTGCAGCGCACCGAGCTGTCGCTGCTCCCCAGCGAAAGGGTGCGCCCCCCGCGCGTAGCGCAGTCGCCCGCGCACCTGGAGTGCCGCTGGATCCGGACGGTAGACCTTCCCTGCACCAATCCGGAAGAAGGCAACCACCTGGTGATTGGCGAGGTGGTCGGCATCCACATCGACGAAGCGCTTCTGACCGAGGAAGGTTTCGTCGACCTCTCTCGCGCCCGCCCCATCGGGCGGCTGGGCTACATGGATTATACGGTGGTAGACACCATCTTCTCGATGCCGCGGCCGAAGCGCTGAAGATCCACTGCGCGCCGGGTGATCGACCTCACTGCGAGGGGCAGCGCTCTGGCAGATCCAGATCCTTCACTTCGTTCAGGAGATGGTCAGCGAAAGCCGAGGCTCCGCCCTTCTCTGTGAGGTACAGGCCGCAGACCGGCCGCCCCTGTGAACGTGTAAATGAAAAAGCACCCGGCGGCGCCGAGTGCTTCAAAAATGGTGGGCGGTGACGGGATCGAACCGCCGACCTACTGGGTGTAAACCAGTCGCTCTCCCAGCTGAGCTAACCGCCCATCGTGCCGCTATTGCAGAGCACCTGCTGCCGTTGCACGCTCAATATCGCGGTTTTCACGGGGTTCGCAAGTGTCTCGTTTTCGAACAAACGGCCGACCACGATCTTCGTGATCGGCCGCTGCCCGAACAGCTATGTCAGCTGCTATTAGTTTACAGCATCCTTCAGAGCCTTGCCGGCCTTGAACTTCGGCTGCTTCGACGCCGCGATCTGGATTTTCTCACCAGTACGCGGGTTGCGGCCTTCAGAGGCGGCGCGCTCGCTGACCAGGAAAGTCCCGAAGCCGACGAGACGAACTTCATCGCCCTTCTTCAGGCTATCGGAAATGCACTCGAAAACTGCGTCGACAGCTTTTGCGCTGTCGGCCTTGGAAAGACTGGCGGCTTCGGCCACCGCAGCCACTAGATCGTTCTTGTTCACTGAACCCCCCTTCTGTTGGGAATCGCACCCCATTACTCATAAGGCGCCGGCGCGGACTGAGAGGCACTCTAAACAAGGCTTTTGCCTGACGTCAACGCGCAAAGCCGCAGCAAGGCTAGGTTTTTTCCGGCCGTGACCGACTTTTAATCAGTTTTTCGCGTAGGGAAGCGGGCCGTGCCGGTTCCGGCACTAGACCGGATGGCGTCTGATCTGAACGACTATAAGGTTCAGTCAAACGCGTGAATCCGGTTTATATCAAATAGATAGAGCAGAAACGCGCACCTCAAGCCTCCTCCAAACTCATCGAGGGCCAGGCTCCCCAGATTTGGACGAGGCCCTAGCGGGTGAGGCAAGTGAAAAAATCGAACCAGAACAGACAACTAGAGCAACAGCAGATCGGGCTCTCTATAGGATCCCGATCTGCTGCAGTCTGCTTTGATCTGACCCAGGAGGTTAGTGGGTCAGCTGGTCGCGCCGGCTGTCTTCGGCTGCGGGCTTCGGAAGAGGATCGACCTCTTCCGGCTCCTGCCAGTCGATCGGAGTCAACTTTCCGGCCAGCGCGATCTCCAGTACCTGGTCAACCTGGCTGCACGGCAGGATCTCCAGGTTGTTCTTCACGCTGTCGGGCACCTCGGCAAGATCCTTCTCATTCTCCTCCGGAATGATCACCGTCTTGATACCAGCCCGAACGGCAGCCAGAAGCTTCTCCTTCAGTCCGCCGATTGGCAGCACGCGGCCCCGCAAGGTCACCTCACCAGTCATGGCGACGTCATGGCGCACCGGGATACCGGTCAGCACGGAGACGATGGCCGTGACCATGGCGATTCCGGCGGAAGGTCCATCCTTCGGCGTGGCCCCTTCGGGGACGTGGACGTGGATGTCCCGCTTCTCGAAGACGGTCGGCTTCACACCGAACTCGGTCGCCCGAGCCTTGACATAGGACTCCGCAGCCTGGATCGACTCCTTCATCACGTCGCCAAGCTTTCCGGTCGTGACCGCCTTGCCCTTACCGCGCAGCGTAATGGCCTCGATCTGCAACAGCTCGCCACCGACCTCGGTCCAGGCCAGCCCGGTAACCACACCGACCTGATCTTCCTGATCCGCCTGTCCATAGCGGTAGCGCCGCACGCCGGCGTACTTGTCCAGGTTCTCCGGCGTCACGGTAACGGTGGAGCTGTCTCCCAAGGCGATTTCCTTCACCGCCTTGCGGATCAGGCCCGCCAGTTCGCGCTCCAGGTTCCGCACCCCCGCCTCGCGGGTGTAGTAGCGGATCAGATCCCGCAGCGCTTCGTCGGTGATCGACCACTCCTCTTCCTTCATGCCATGCGCTTCGAACTGCTTCGGCAGCAGGTGGCGCCTGGCGATCTGGATCTTCTCCTCCTCGGTGTAACCGGGGATGCGAATTACCTCCATGCGGTCCAGCAGAGGCTGGGGCATGCGCAGCGTATTCGCCGTGGTGACGAACATCACATCCGAAAGGTCGTAGTCAACTTCGAGATAGTGATCGTTGAAGGAATCGTTCTGCTCGGGATCCAGCACCTCGAGCAGCGCCGAAGAGGGATCACCGCGCCAGTCCGCGCCCAGCTTGTCGATCTCGTCGAGCAGGAAGAGCGGGTTGGAAGACTTCGCCCGCTTCATGCCCTGAATGATCTTGCCGGGCATGGAGCCGATGTAGGTCCGGCGATGGCCGCGGATCTCGGCCTCGTCGCGCACCCCGCCCAGGCTCATGCGCACAAAGTTGCGCCCTGTGGAAGAGGCCATGGACTTGCCGAGAGAGGTTTTGCCGACCCCTGGCGGCCCCACCAGGCACAGGATCGGCCCCTTGACCTTCTTCATCCGCTGCTGGACCGCCAGGTACTCGAGGATCCGCTCCTTGACCTTTTCCAGGCCATAATGATCGCGATTGAGGATCTCCTCGGCCTTCTTCAGGTCGATCTTCGAGCGGGTCGGCTTCTTCCAGGGGATGGAAACCAGCCAGTCAAGGTAGTTCCGGACAACGGTCGCCTCGGCCGACATGGGGCTCATGTTCCGCAGCTTCTTGAGCTCGGCCTGCGCCTTTTCCTTGGCTTCCTTGCTGAGCCGGGTCTTGCGGATGCGCTCTTCGAGCTCCGCCAGCTCGTCCTTGCCGTCCTCGCCCTCGCCCAGCTCCTTCTGAATCGCCTTGAGCTGTTCGTTCAGGTAGTACTCGCGCTGTGTCTTCTCCATTTGCCGCTTCACGCGGTTGCGGATGCGCTTTTCAACCTGCAAGACGCCGATCTCGGCTTCCATGAAGCCGTAGACCTTCTCGAGGCGCTCACTGATGGACGCGGTTTCCAGCAGCTCCTGCTTCTCGGGGATCTTCAGGGAGAGGTGCGACGCAATGGTATCCGCCAGCTTGCCCGGCACCTCGATCTGATTGATCGAAACCAGAACCTCCGGCGGGATCTTCTTGTTCAGCTTGATGTACTGCTCAAACTGGGACACGGCGGTGCGCGCCAGGGCGTCGAGTTCCTGCTCATCGCCTGTCTCTTCGTCGAGCAGTTCGGCATCGGCCTCGAAAAACTCTTCGCGATCGGTGAAGCCGGTGATGCGCGCGCGCTGGCCGCCCTCCACCAGAACCTTCACAGTTCCGTCGGGCAGCTTCAGCAGCTGAAGAACCGTGCCAACCGTTCCAATGTTGTAGATGTCGCCTGGCGCGGGATCATCCTGCGCGGCGTCCTTCTGGGTAACGAGGAGAATCTGCTTGTCGTGCTTCATCACGTCCTCGAGAGCCTGAACAGACTTCTCGCGGCCGACAAAGAGCGGCACGATCATATGCGGGAAGACCACGATGTCCCGCAGGGGCAGAACCGGGTAGACGTTGCCTGAACTTACAGTCACGATTTATCCTCTTGCCGCTCGGCGGCGGCCTTTCGGCCCGCCGCGGTTTGCGTTGGCGCCCGGCCCTCTTCGAGGCACCGCGCGCTCATCGACAAATTGGCCGCGCGGACCCGCGCTTCAAGGCCTTGAACTTTTCGGGGTAAAGCCGGGTCGCTGACGCTTCTGGTGCCAGCCCTGCGCTGGAGCAAAGTTTGGCCCCTACGCGCTGCTGCCTACGTCGCCCCGACGGTCGGCATAGATGTAGAGGGGCTGCCCCCGTCCCTCGACGACCTCGCGATTGATCACGATCTCTTCGACACTGTCGAGCCCCGGCAGATCGAACATCGGCTCCAGCAGGATATTTTCCAAAATGGAGCGTAGTCCTCGCGCGCCGGTCTTCCGCTTGATCGCGCGCTCCGCAATGGCCTTCAGCGCATCGTCGGTGAACTGGAGATTGACGTCCTCCATCTCGAAGAGCCGCTGATACTGCTTTACCAGCGCGTTCTTCGGCTGGGTCAGGATCTCGATCAGCGCGTTGTCGTCCAGATCCTCCAAGGTTGCCACCACCGGCAGGCGGCCGACAAACTCGGGAATCAGGCCGAACTTCAGTAAGTCCTCGGGCTCAACGCCGCGCAGGATCTCGCCCGTGTTGCGCTCATCCGGCCCGTTGACCTCGGCACCAAAACCGATCGCCTTGACCCGTCCGCGGCTCGCGATGATCTTCTCGAGCCCCGCAAAGGCACCACCACAGATGAAGAGAATGTTCGTCGTGTCGACCTGCAGGAACTCCTGCTGCGGATGCTTCCGCCCACCCTGGGGCGGCACAGAGGCAACCGTACCCTCCATGATCTTCAGCAGAGCCTGCTGCACGCCTTCGCCGGAAACGTCTCGGGTAATTGAGGGGTTGTCCGACTTGCGGGAGATCTTGTCGACCTCGTCGATGTAGACGATGCCACGCTGGGCCCGCTCAACGTTGTAGTCGGCGGCCTGAAGCAGCTTCAGAATGATGTTCTCGACATCCTCACCCACATAGCCCGCTTCGGTGAGCGTCGTGGCATCCGCCATGGTGAAGGGGACGTCAAGAATGCGGGCCAGAGTCTGCGCCAACAACGTCTTGCCACAGCCGGTCGGCCCGACCAGCAGGATGTTGGACTTCGCCAACTCCACGTCGTTGTTCTTCTGGCCGTGGGCCAAGCGTTTGTAGTGGTTATGGACTGCGACCGAAAGAACACGCTTCGCGTGGGACTGGCCGATGACATAGTCATCGAGAACGCTGCAGATATCCCGCGGAGAAGGAACGCCGTCGCGCGACTTGACCAGACTGGTCTTGTGCTCCTCTCGGATAATATCCATGCAAAGCTCAACGCATTCATCGCAGATAAAGACCGTTGGTCCTGCAATGAGCTTGCGCACCTCATGCTGACTCTTCCCGCAGAAAGAGCAGTAGAGAGTGTTCTTGGAATCGCTGCCGCTAGACTTACTCATGATTCTCGCTTCGCGTCCCTTAGCGCGACCATGTTAGACAGACGCAGACCCGTCACACAATGGCAAAAACAGCCACCGTCCGGCAGGTGTAACCTGCGGCTCTCCAAACCTGACGATGTCTCTTGAAAAGCGTCGGACGCAACAAACGGTCAATGCGGCTCAGCTCTCGGCCTTGCCCGATCCGTCATCGTTGCTTTCCGAGGAACCCGAAGGTTCTTCACGACGGCTTACCACCTCGTCTACCAGACCGAATTCCTTGGCTTCCTCGGCGGTCATGAAGCGGTCGCGCTCCATGGCGTCTTCGATGACCTTGATGTCCTGTCCGGTGTGGTGAGCATAGATCTGGTTAAGCCTGGCCCGAACTGCAAGGATCTCGCGAGCATGAATTTCGATATCGCTCGCCTGGCCCTGGAAGCCGCCAGACGGCTGATGAACCATGATCTTGGAGTTGGGCAGCGTGTAGCGCTTGCCCTTGGTTCCCGCACAAAGCAGCAGTGATCCGGCGGAGGCTGCCTGGCCGATGCAGACGGTCGATACGTCGGGCCGCACATACTGCATGGTGTCATACATCGCCATGCCGGCCGTTACCACGCCGCCAGGGGAATTGATGTAGATCGAAATATCCTTCTTCGGGTTCTCGGACTCCAGGAAGAGGAGCTGCGCGCAGACCAGCGCACCGACCACATCATTGATCGGCCCGGTAACGAAGATGATCCGCTCCTTCAGCAGGCGCGAATAGATATCGTAGGCACGCTCGCCACGGTTGGTTTGCTCGACCACCATGGGTACGAGCGTGTTCATGTAGATGTCCAGAGGATCGCTCATTGGCAAACGTCCCTTCGCCATACTTGGGGCCCGCCCTGGTCAGGCACACCCGGTGGAGCTAGCAGCTCCACGCCCTTCAACGGTGCGTCGGGCCCGACCGCGGCATCGCTGCCCCGTGTCAGGCCCGAATCGTCGATGCAGATAGTGAGGCGGAAGGGCCGACGGCTCAAGCGCCCTTCTCTTCAGAAGTGGACTCTTCCTCTGCGGTGGCCTCTTCACCTCCCGATGCAGAGGCGGAGCTGGCAGAGCCTTCCGGCGTGGAATCAATGGCTTCCAGAGCCGCCATAAGGCCGGCGCGATCAGTCTGGCGCTCCGTCACCTTCGCCTTCTCGAGGATATGGTCGACGACCTTCTCCTCGAGCAGCGGGCCACGCAGGTTCACCAGCGCGCTCGGATTCTTCTGGTAGAACTCGAAAATCGCCTGTTCCTGACCAGGGTAGTTGCGCATCTCGGCCAACAGGCCGCGCTGCAGCTCTTCCTGAGAGACCTCGATGTTCTCCGCCCGCCCAACTTCGGCGAGGAAGAGGCCCAAACGCACGCGCCGCTCGGCGATGGCGCGATATTCAGCCTTCAGGGTCTCCTCATCTTTGTCCTTGTCTTCCTCATCGAGGCGGCCGTGCTGGCGATCATGCTCGACCCGCTGCCAAATGCCCTCGAACTCCATGTTGACCAGCTTTTCGGGCGCCTCGAAGGTGCAGCGCTCGGCTAGGATGTCGAGCAACTGGCGCTTGACCAAGGAACGAGATGCCTGCTTGTACTCGCCAGACAGCGATTCCTTGAGACGCTCCTTCAGCTGCTCGAGGGATTCCTCGCCATAACTCCGGGCTAGCTCATCGTCGAGCGCAGCCGGCTCCGCCGCGAGGATGTCCTGAATCTTGACCTGGAAAACAGCTTCCTTGCCGGCCAGCTTTTCGTTTCCGTATTCCTCCGGGAAGGTGACACGGACCTCGACATCGTCGCCCTTGTTCTTGCCGACGAGCTGTTCCTCGAAGCCGGCGACAAAAGCGTTAGAGCCAAGCTCCAGATGATGCCCTTCCGCTTCCATGCCGGGGAGAGCTTCACCGTCAACCGTGCCCTTGAAGTCGACGACCAGGACGTCACCAGTCTGGGCGGGCCGCTCCTCCTCCAGAGGCTTCGTCGAGCGCTGCTGCTTCGCCAGCGCTTCGAGCGCTTCCTGCACCTGATCTTCGGCGGGCTCCGCCACGAGCCGCTCCAGCTCGATTTCCTGGAAGTCGAAGAGTTCGATCTCGGGCAACACCTCCAGCTTGAGGTCGTATTCGAGATCCTTGCCCTCTTCGAAAGAGGTGACTTCCACGTCGGGCTGCGCGGCCGGGCGCAAGCCGCGTTCATCGAGCGCCTGGCGGGAAGAGTCCTGCAGCGCGCTTTCCAGCACTTCGCCAAGCACTGCCTGCCCAAAGCGCCTCTTGAGCAAGGAGGTCGGAACCTTCCCCGGCCGGAACCCGGGGATGCGCACTTCCGACTTAAGCTTCTCGAGGCGCGCGTCCACCTTCTCAGCGATGTCGGAAGCGCCGATCACGACCTTGTATTCGCGCTTCAGGCCTTCGGCCAGGGTCTCGGTAACCTGCATGAGGATGCGGCCTCTTTCGTCTGCTAATCTAGAAACAACGACATAAGTGCAAAACTTCGCGTCAGACCTGTGGCTCAGCGATGCGATGGTGCGGGCGGAGGGACTCGAACCCCCACGGTTGCCCACTGGTACCTAAAACCAGCGCGTCTACCAATTCCGCCACGCCCGCTCCCGGCCCGTCAGGATAGCATCCTGAATGGCTCCTGCCGAGCACCCTGGCCAGCCTTAGCCCTGCGTTGCCAAGGGAACCTTTCTCCTTCGGCTACACTCAAACCTTGAAGACCACGGATCGGCACCTGGTCCGCTACGCGCAAGTCTGCGCGGCACTCTTCGTGCCGCAGGGCGTGTACGACGAACAGGCGGTAAGAGTCCAGACCTATCGGGACGGAAGATCATAAAGAGAGCGTTAGGGGACATCCACTGCGACCAGGATCAGAAGCAAGCTATGCGGGTAGCTCAAGGCCGCTACATTCGGAAGCTGATGGTGTTGCACTGCAACATGGTGAATCCTATGTACACGTCCAGAGGCTGGCACGCTGAGGAGGAACTAAGCATGCGGAATTATCGAACCAAGTTTGAGCCACCGGAAATTGACGAAGCGCTCATTGCTGCCGAGGGGCTTAGCTCCGATCCGGAAGAACAGGTAGAGATTGCGGCCGCCCTCATGGGCATAGAGGCCGAGACGGTTCGTCAGCACCGCGGTTCCCAGAAGCCCCAGCGCAATCGCTCACGCTTTACCCTCACGACCACCCGCAATGGCGGCCTGCGCAAAACGCCGGAAGTGGTGGTCATCAAGAGGCGCCCCCGCGCCGCCTGACCTAAACCCTTCCGATCTACCGGTCCGATCGATACAGCCCGGGTTCAGCTCTTGTAGCCGGGCTTGAGGATTGCCGACCAGAGCACTGCCTTGCTCGTCGTTGTCGCACAGCGCAGCCGTGGTAAAAGGTCCTGCCAATTTCTTCGCCAGCTGGAGGACTTCCATGGCCGATACCACTGATCAGCGGATCGAGAGCGATTCGATGGGGGAGCTCGCGGTCGCGGCCGACCGCTATTGGGGTGCGCAGACGCAGCGGTCGCTGCAGAATTTCCGGATCGGCGGGGAGCGCATGCCCGCGCCCGTCGTGCGAGCCCTCGGCGTACAAAAGCTGGCTGCAGCTCGCACCAACATGGCTTTGGGCGCGCTGGACAGGGAGATCGGTGAGGCGATATGCACGGCCGCGCAGGAAGTGGCTGACGGCAAGCTGATGGACCATTTCCCCCTGGTTGTTTGGCAGACGGGCTCCGGCACCCAGTCGAACATGAACGCCAACGAGGTTATCGCCGGCCGAGCCAATGAGATCCTGACGGGCCGGCGCGGCGGTAAAAGCCCCGTCCATCCCAATGATCATTGCAACATGGGCCAGTCGTCCAACGATACCTTCCCCACGGTGATGCATATCGCTTCCGTGGAGACTTTGGTCGGCACGACCTTGCCGCAACTACGGCGCCTGCGAGATGGCTTGCGGGAGAAGGCAGAGGCTTTCAAGGACATCATCAAGATTGGCCGGACGCACCTTATGGATGCTACCCCCCTTACCCTGGGGCAGGAGTTCTCCGGCTACGCTCAGCAGCTAGACTATGGGATCGCGCGCGTCGAAGGAACGCTCGATCGGCTACTGGAACTCGCGCAGGGCGGCACTGCCGTCGGGACCGGCCTCAATTCGTTCGAGGGCTTTGCTGAAGCCTTTGCAGCCGAGGTCGCCGAGATAACGGGTCAGCCTTTCCGGACTGCGGCGAACAAATTTGAAGCTTTGGCCGCTCATGATGCCATCGTGGAAGCCTCGGGTGCGCTTAACACCCTGGCCGTTTCCTTGATGAAGATCGCCAACGACATTCGCCTGCTGGGCTCTGGCCCGCGCTGCGGATTTGGCGAGCTCCTTCTGCCGGCGAACGAGCCGGGCTCCTCCATCATGCCCGGCAAGGTGAACCCAACGCAGGCCGAAGCCATGACGATGGTTTGCGCTCAGGTAATGGGCAACCACACCACTATCAGTGTTGCCGGCTCCAATGGGCATTTCGAGTTAAACGTCTTCAAGCCGGTGATGGTCTACAACCTGGTCCAGTCGGCGCGCCTCATCGGCGACGCTGCCGGGTCGTTCCTCGACAACTGCATCGCCGGTACCGAGGCCAACGAGGAGCGGATCGGCGCGCTAATGCGCGAGTCGCTCATGCTGGTCACCGCGCTCAACCCGCACATCGGCTACGACAATGCGGCCAAGGTGGCGAAAAAGGCCTACATGGAAAACAAGACCCTGAAGCAGGCTGCGGTCGAGTTGGAGCTTTTGAGCGAGGAGCAGTTCGACCAGTGGGTCCGGCCCGAAAACATGATCGGCCCGCGCAAGCGGAGCTGAGTTCGATCCTTGCCGGCGGGCAGCTGCGCAAGCGATCGGTCACCTTGGCCGGCCATCGCACGTCGCTGTCCGTCGAGCAGGTTTTCTGGGATGCGTTGAAGCAGCTGGCGGCAGAGGAGGGCACGTCCCTCCAAAGCCTTATCCAGCGCCTCGATCAAGCGCGCATCCAAGGGGCTGAAGCCACGATCAGCCTCTCGGGAGCAATCAGGGTCTATGTCGTAGAGCGCCTGAGTCAGAAGCTGCGGGACGGGGCAAGGCTTCCTCTCCCACTTGATGAGCCGCACGGCCATTGACCTCGTGCAGTTCGCGTAGCTGCAGTCGATCCCAGGAGCCTGTGAGGCGCAGCCTCTTCATGGCCTCGCTTCGGTTGGACCCATAAAGGGAGATTTCGAGATCGGCACGCCGAAGCGGCAGGTCCGTCAGGGTACCGGCAGCGACCAGCGTGCCTTCGCTTCCCTCAAGCTCCACACCTGGGGTAGTGATCCGGCCCTCCTGCGCAGACAGCTCGCCGGCAAACCAGAACCCACGCCCCCCTAAGTCCTCTAAGAGATCTCCCAGGTCAGAGCCGCCCTCCCCCTTCTGGCTGGACGTCAGCAAGTCGTCCGTCTCGAAAGAACCTTCCACCTCACCCGTTCCAGATAGGCTGCCTACCAACTCGGCCGCCGATGCACCCGCACTCTTAAATGCCATGGTCGTACCGAGCGCGCCTGAAACGTCGCCGACGGTGGAAAGCCAGGGTTTCAAGAGCGACAGCGGGACGGCTTCCGCATGAATTTCCCCGTCGATGGAGAGACCTCGCAGCGCATCCATTGTCGCCATGCC
>JAJUFM010000014.1 GCA_029265995.1 Rhodospirillaceae bacterium
CAAACGCGTGAATCCGGTCTACATCAAATAGATAGAGCAGATTCACGCGCCAAATCGGATCACTTCGTGAACCTGATTTGGCGCGATCTGCTCTAATCCTTTAATGCAGGCCGGATCGGATCTAGCGGTGGGCCGCCATCCACTCCTCTAGCCAGTGAATGGCGTAGCTGCCGTTGATGAAGGTGGGATTTTCCACGAGCCGCCGGTGCAGGGGAAGGGTGGTCTCGATGCCGTCGATGACCATCTCCTCGAGGCAGCGCCGCAGGCGCATGAGGCACTCATTGCGGGTCTGCCCGTGCACCACCAGCTTGGCAATCAAGCTGTCATAGTGGGGCGGTACGCGGTAGCCGCCGTAGAGCGCGCTGTCGACCCGAACGCCCATGCCTCCCGGTGGGTGATAGTCGATCACCTGCCCGGGGGAGGGCACGAAGGTTTCCGGATGCTCGGCGTTGATACGGCACTCGATGGCATGGCCGTTGAAACTGATGTCTTCCTGCCGAAGCGTCATGGGGTGGCCTGCGGCAATGCGGATCTGCTCCCGCACCAGATCAACTCCAGTGATCATTTCGGTAATAGGATGCTCTACCTGCAGCCGCGTGTTCATCTCGATGAAGTAGAACTCGCCGTCCTCGTAGAGGAACTCCAGAGTGCCGGCCGAGCGATAGCCCAGCTTCAGCATCGCCTGGCGCGCGATCTCGCCGATGCGTTCGCGGGCCTCGGTGTTGAGTCCAGGGGAGGGCGCTTCTTCGAGCACCTTTTGGTGGCGGCGTTGGAGCGAGCAGTCGCGCTCGCCCAAGTGGATCGCATTGCCCTGCCCGTCAGCCAGGATCTGAACTTCGATGTGTCGCGGCCGCGTCAGGTATTTCTCGAGATAGACCTCGCTGTTGCCGAAAGCCGCCTTGGCCTCGTTGCGGGCCATGCGATAGGCGTCTTCAAGCTCATCTTCGCTGCGCGCCACCTTCATGCCGCGCCCGCCGCCGCCCGCGGCCGCCTTGATCAACACCGGATAGCCGATGTCGCCCGCGACTGAGCGTGCCTCCTCCAGGCTCTCGACGGCGCCCTTGGACCCGGGGACGACCGGCAGCCCCAAGTCGATGGCTGCTTCCTTGGCCTGAACCTTGTCGCCCATCAATGCCAGGTGCTTCGGCTCGGGCCCGATGAAGACGAGTCCGTGCTCTTCCACCATTTCGGCGAAGCGGGCGTTCTCTGACAAGAAGCCCACGCCCGGATGAATGGCATTGACGCCTGTCATTGTCGCGGTTGTCAGGATTGCAGCCATGTTCAAATAGGACTGGCTGGAGGGGGGTGGGCCGATGCAGACGCTTTCGTCGGCCAGGCGCACGTGCATGGCATCCGCGTCAGCCGAGGAGTGCACGGCTACCGTAGCTATGCCCATCTCTCGGCAGGCTCGATGAATGCGCAGCGCAATTTCGCCGCGATTGGCGATCAGTACCTTGTCAAACACTGCGGGACCGGCCCTTTCCCGTTATTCGAGGATCAACAGAGGTTCGCCGAATTCAACCGGCTCCCCGTCCTGGACCAATACCCGCACCACCCGGCCGGCACGCGGCGCGGGCAGGGCGTTCATTACTTTCATCGCCTCGATGATCATCAAGGTCTGTCCTTCCGACACGCTGTCGCCCGGTTGCACGAAGGGCTTGGCGCCAGGCTCCGGTGCCAGGTAGGCGGTTCCGACCATGGGCGAGGTGACGGCAAACTCGTGTTCGGCCAGGTCGCTCGGTGCCGCGGTCGGCTGGGCGGCCGCGGGGGCAGCCACAGGCATGGGAGCGGATACGGCGGATGTCACGGCCGGCGTCTTTGCGACGCGCATGCGATGATCGCCTGCCTCGACCTCGATTTCAGTGAGGCCGGTGTCTTCCAGGATCGAAGCGAGGCGTCGCAACGCCTCCTCGTCGAGCGGAAACTTCTGGTTCATGCGCCCTTGTTGCCTTTCAGTCGTCGTGCAAGCGCCAGCAGCGCCGCCCGATAGCCGTCGAACCCGAGGCCGCAGATCACGCCGACAGCCTGAGGACTGATATAGGAGTGATGGCGGAAGGATTCGCGCTTGAAGATGTTCGAGAGATGCACCTCGATGGTCGGTAGGCCGACCGCCTCAAGGGCATCGTGCAACGCGATGGAAGTATGGGTGTAGGCCCCGGCGTTCAAGACCAGGCCGCCATAGACCCCGCCCGCCTGCTGGATCCACTCTACCAGTTCCCCCTCGTGGTTGGACTGGCGGCAGTCTACCTCCAGCCCCAAGGCTTCGCCTTCGCTACGGCACAAGTTCTCGAGATCTGCCAGGCTCGCTGAGCCGTAGACCTCCGGCGCGCGGCGGCCAAGCATATTGAGGTTGGGACCATGAAGCACCAGGACTCGCATGGTGTCGGTCAAGAGCTTCTCCTAAGGCGAATGAGGCGCGGAAGCGTTATCACGCTCGGCCGCGAGCCGCAATGTTACTAGACAGAAGCTCCTGTCAGTCGCGTGGCGCCAGGCGCACCGGTTGGCCATGGGGTGTGGTTCGATAGGCTTCGGCCCAGGCGGCCTCCAGTCGATCGAGATCCGCCGACGACGCCAGGTCACGCTGTTGCAGCAGGCGCTGCAGGGCGGTTAGCCAGGCCTCCCAATAGCCGACTTCCGTGTCTTCCGCGCGCCGGTCGCGCAATGCCCTGCCAAAGGTGTCCGCCCATTCGCTCCAGGTGAAGCGACCCGTTTCGTTGAGCTGGACCGTGAGGGCGAATACCTGGGCGTGCCAGGGGTCGGAAAAGACAGGGGGTTCAGGCCGGTTCAAGGTGCGGCTCCCAAAGGTCCAGGGTGATGCTGTCCCGAGGCGAGGCGTCTTTCCCCCAAAGCTCGCGGGCGGTGAAACGTACGGCATAGAGGTGTTGCGGGTCCTCACCGCGAAAGTGCGCGTTTGCGTCGGCGAAGACATGGGGGCCGTGGTGCAGCACGATTTCCCCGATGTGTCCGCGGGCGTAGCAGGGCAAGCGGGTGTGCCCCTTGGGGTGGGCGTTGATGGCCCGAACCTTCTGCCCCAGCGCGAAGCGAGGTTCCCGATCCAGCGGGCGCGCAGTCGGCCCCCCACGGCGTAAAGCCTCCCGCACCTTGGCTGCATCGAGCGGGGGGCGCGCCTTCGGGCTTCCGGGATCGGGCTGGCCACTTTCCAGCTCCTCGGAGGTGACCAGGCCGTGCTCGACCATCATGCGGGTCAGCGCCGCGATCCAGCGCTCGTAGTAGCTGTAGCGCAGGTAATCCGCTGGAGGCAGAGTTTCTCGAGCGTGGCGCGAGGAATCGATGTTCCACTTGCCCCAGCCTGCCATGGCCAGAGTGATGGCCAGCGCGCGCGCTTCCCACTCGGCGTGAAAGACGGGCTCATTCGTTTCCGGCAAGACCGGCCCGAAGCACTGCATGCCGCCCATGTCATGAACCCCATTCATCGCTCCAGTTCCTCCGGCGTTAGAGGTAGTCCGGTGCCGATCATGGAGTCACGGGTGACCAAATTCGCAAGCTGCTCCTCGCTCATGCCATCCGTGCCTTCGGGTCGTTGTGGCAGAACCAGATAGCGGACTTCAGCGGTGGAGTCCCAAACCCGTACGGCCTTCTCTTCGGGGAGCTCCAGCCCGAATTCCCGCAGCACGCCGCGCGGATCGATAACCGCGCGCGAGCGGTAGGCATCGGATTTGTACCAGACCGGCGGCAGGCCCAGGACCGGCCAGGGATAGCAGGAGCACAAGGTGCAGACGACGAGGTTGTGGGTTTGCGCATCGTTTTCCACAATCACCATGTGCTCGCCCTGGCGGCCCTCGTAGCTCAGTTCGGCAATGGCCGCCGTCGCATCTTTGCGTAGTCGCTCCAGGTAATCAGGATCGCTCCAGGCGCGGGCGACCACGCGCGCGCCGTTGCGCGGCCCCACCTTCTCGGCATAGGTCTCGATGATGGCATCCAGAGCAGCTGGATCGACGAGCCCCTTCTCAACCAGCAGGGTTTCCAGGGCCTTTACCCGCAAGGCCGCTGCAGATGGGGGATGCTGGTGCTCATGGTCATGCTCATGACCGAGTGCATGATCATGATGAGGACGGTTGCGCTCTGGCATGGGCTTGCCTCCCTTTCGCAAGGCTGAAGTTTGGCCCAGGAAGAAGCCTCTGTCATCTCTCTGCAGTTCGCCCTTGCAACGAACGGCGGCGCGGGGCATTTCCTCATTACCACTGCGAGAATGGATGACGGCGATGATCAGCGATCTGCTGGAGAATAACCGCCGCTGGGCTGCGCAAAAGGTCCAGAAAGACCCTGACTTCTTCAATCGCCTGTCAAAGCAGCAGGCCCCCGAATACCTTTGGATCGGATGCGCCGACAGCCGGGTGCCCGCCAACGAAATCGTCGGCCTCGACCCGGGCGAGCTGTTTGTCCATCGCAATGTCGCGAACATCGTGCACGGCGCCGACTTCAATTGCCTCTCGGTGATGCAATTCGCCATCGAGGTGCTGAAAGTCCGCCACATCATTGTCTGTGGCCACTACGGCTGTGGCGGTGTCCGCGCGGTGCTGGCGGGGCGGCAGTTCGGCCTGACGGACCACTGGCTCTGGCCGCTGCGGGAATTGCGCGCGCAGCATGTGGAGGAGCTCGAGGCGCTCCCGGACGAGGACGCGCGTGTCGACCGCCTCTGCGAGATCAACGTGCGGGTCCAGGCGCTGAATGTCGCGCGCACCCCTCTGGTCCAGAACGCCTGGCATCGCAAGCAGCCCTTGAAGATCCACGCCTGGATCTATGGGCTGAAGGACGGGCACGCCCACGACCTCAATTTCACTATCGATGGGCCAGACCGCCTGGCTCAGGCCCACCGGCTGGATCCCTTGTAGAGATCCATCGGCCGGCAGGGGCGGTTCTTGTCCCGTCGCGCGCTTCCTCCGCTATGACTTATCGGGTTCGGGGTAGAGGGTGACGACAGCGGCGCCATCCAACTCGCTGTGACCCTGCGCCACCAGCAGGCGGAACAGCGTAGTGGCCGTGGCCGCCATTGGCATCGCAATATGCTGCTTGCGCGTTGCCTCGTGGAGCATTTCGAGATCCTTGAGGATCTGCCGAGCGTAGCCGCGGGGTGCGTAGTCGCGCTCTACCATGCGCGGGAAGATGTTCTGGAGGACTGCGGAGTTGCCGAGACCGGGTTCCAGCGCCTCGGGAACCTTCCGCGCATCGACCCCATAGGCTTCGGCCAAGCGAAGCCCTTCCGCGACGATACAGTAGTTGGTGAGGCAGAGTGCCTGATTGACGAGCTTGGTGGCCTGACCGGCGCCGGTCGGCCCCATGTGGGTGAGGCGACCGAGCGTCTCCAGAAGCGGCCGCGCGGCTTCCACTGCTTGTGTGTCCCCACCGGCCATGATCGCAAGTGTCCCAGCTTCCGCCGCCGGCGGGCCACCGGAGACGGGGGCATCGATAAAATGGCCTCCGGCTTCTGCCATGAGGGCGGCCACTTTCTGGGTGGTCTCCATTTCAGTGGTGGAGAAGTCGATGATCCGCTTTCCTTCGATCTGGCCGCTGCCCGCGAGCTCTTCCACCACAGCCGCCACTGCCGCGGTGGTGGTGACGCAGATCGCCATAGTGTCGCTCTTCATCGCGACCTCTGAGGCTGAGGCGGCAACTTCCACGCCGCGGTCCTGCGCCTGCTGTCTGCGATCCTCATCCAGATCGAATCCAACCACCTTGTAGCCCGCGGCCAGAAGCCGGCTGGTGAAGCCTGTGCCCATGAGGCCCAGTCCGATGAATCCCACTGCTTCCGTCATACCTTATCCTCCCTGTAGTTCGTGCTGCTCAAAGGCGATAGAGCCGAACCGCATTGTCATGAAAGAGCGCTCGCTGAGCGGCCGGGGAAAAGTCCGACACGGCCGAGAAGAAGCCGGAGTAAATTTCCTGAAAGCTGCCCACCAGGCTGTCCACTGGATAGTTGCTGGCAAACATGCAGCGCGTGACCCCCATGATCGCGATGGCATCTCGAATGATTGGTCCGTTCGCTTCTACACTCCAGGGAAGGCCGGGTCGGCCAAGTCCCGATATCTTCATCGCGATGTTGGGAAGCTCGGCGACCTGCTCGAGCGCCTTTCGCCAGGCGGCCAAACCCGCTTCGCTGCGATCTGCGGGCAGGGCCGTGTGATTGATGATGATCTGCGTCTGGGGAAAGTCACGCCCGAGGTCGGCGGCCGCCTCCAGGTGCCACCACGGGGTCTGCAGGTCAAAGGACAGGTCGTACTTGTGCAACAGGGCGAAGCCTTGGCGCCAGAGTGGGCAATCCATGGAGCCGGGTTCCCCTCGTCGCGCATCACCTGGGGTTGCCGCGGATCGGGGCTTGTGCCGGATACCACGTATCAGGCGGCTCCTGGCCTGAGCGGCCAGAATTTCTTCCACATCCGGTCGGTCTAGCCAGGCCTGGGCGACGCAGGCGCTGGGCAGCTTTTCCGATTCAGCGAGGCCCTCCAACCATCGGGTTTCCTTCAGCGGGTCCGATGGATCATGTTCTGCCTCGATATGGACCGTGCCAACGATGTTGAAAGCGCCGCTATCGTTCCTGTAGTCAGCAGGGAGATAGGTGCGACGGATGGCGCTGTAATCGCCGTAGCGGAAGGGGATGGCAGCCCGATCGCACAGCCAGGGATAGTAGTTCTCCTGCAGATCCCAGAAATGCTGATGAGCATCCACCACAGGCAGGGAATGGCTGTCTTCCGTTTCGCTCATGCTCCTCCTTCGCTGGCCGCTTTTGTGTCGGCTGGCTGTGGTCGGCTCTTCCCATAGGAAATTTGGTATGCAATTCTAGTCGCGCCTTGATCGTGCTGTCCAACAAGATCGACAGGCCAACAAAGCCAAATCTTTGGGAGGAAAAGACCAATGCTCAGACGGAGTTTTGTCGCCGCAGGCCTGATCGCCGGTCTCGGACTTGCTATTCAAGCCGGTGATCTTTCGGCACAGGAAGTGAACCTGCGCTACGCCCATGTCGGTGCTGAAGGAGATATCCAGTACTGGTACGGCGCGGAAGCGGCCGAACGGATCCCCGAGGCCACCAACGGCCGGGTCACTGTCACGGTATTTCCCAATTCGCAGCTTGGCGGTGTGCAGGAAACGATCGATGGCGTCCGTAGCGGCTCCATTGCGATGGCGCATCACGAGTTTGCCTCTCTGGCGCAGCTTGCGGAAGACATCGCCGTTTTCAACGCCCCCTTCGTCTATAGAGACGGCGCCCATGCTCTTGCCGCGACCGATCCGGCCAGCTCCGAGATCATGCAGGAGTTCAACGAGCGGCTGATCGAAGGCGGCGACATGCGGATCATCGGCCGCCTCTTCCGCGGCGCGCGCCAGATGACCGCCAATCAAGAGGTGCTCTCTCCCGCCGACCTCCAGGGCAAGCCCTTCCGCGGGGTGCCCGTTCAGCTCTGGACCAGCATGGTGACCGGTTTCGGGGCAATACCCACACCGGTTGAAGTGAGTGAGCTGCCGACCGCGCTGATGACGGGAATGGTGATCGGCCAGGAAAACCCCTTGACCATGATCAACGCCAACAAGCTCTACGAGGTTCAAACCCACGTGATGCTGACCGGACACATGCAGAATGTGCTGCCGGTCTTCATCAACGAAAGCGTCTGGCAAAGCATCAACGAAGAGGATCAGGAGGCCATCCTCGCGGTTCTCGACGAAATTGCGCAGGAGACCCTCGCCAACGCGACCCAAGCCGAGAAGGATCTGATCGGTGAACTGGAGGGCAAGGGCTTGACCTTCATCACCGAAGAGGACGGGCTTGATATCGAGGCTTTCCGCGAGAGCGTTCTGGCGCAGGTCAATGCCGACTTCCCGACCTGGGGCCCCTACATGGAGCGGATCGCCGCGGTCGAATAGGCGATCTCGCCGCCTTCGAGGCCGGAGGCTGTCGCTTCCGGCCTCGAAACTTGCGTAGAGTGATGGTTCATGTCGCTTCCGCCCACCGACTTCTCCCTTGTCCCTCCTGAAGACGCAACGCTGGCTGATCGCGTGATCAGGCCAGTCCGACGGGTACTGCGGGCTGTGGGGCTGCTGTTGCTCGCGGTGATGGTGGCCTTGCCAGTGCTCCAGGTGGCGCTACGCGAGTTCACCTCGTTTACCTTCGTGGGTGCCGGCGAACTCACGCGCTTCATGTTGATCTGCGTGGTCTTCGTGACGCTTCCCTATGTCGTTGCCTCGGGCGTCTCGATACGCATGGATGAATTGACCAGCGAGTTGCGCGGCGTGTGGAGGAGGGGCCTGCGCATGCTGATCGCTGCCAGCGCGTCGACCGCCTTCGGCATTGCCGCCTGGTCAGTCGCGCTGGCCACGCTGCGCAACCTGAACAACTCAACCCCGACGCTCGGGATTCCCTACTGGATCTTCTTTTCGGCGGCTTTCCTGGGGCTCCTTCTCGCGGCGGTGGAGTGCCTCATTCAGCTGGTCAAGGCGTGGCGGGACGTACCCCTCTACGTGAGCTTCGCCGAAGAACTGCCGCCCGAGGACCTCCCGGAGATTTGAAAACGATGAGTATTGTCCCGCGGCTGCGGAGGTTCCTGCAATCTGCCCTCACAGCGAGTAAGCGCCCATGACCTTGTTGCTCATTGGGGCGTTCTGCCTGTTTTTCCTGCTTGGATGGCCCGTCGTCCTGGCCATTCTGCTACCCGCCATCGTCTATATCCTGGCGAACGACCTTCCGCTGCAGCTGGTCGGGCAGCGTATGACCTACGCACTCGACTCCTTCCCTCTGGTAGCGGTGCCGATCTTCATCCTGGTCGGCAATATCATGAACCAGGCCGGCATTACCGAGAGAATCTTTCGTTTTGCGGATACGCTCGTAGGCCGTGTTCCCGGCGGCCTGGGGCAGGTGAATATCTTCTCCAGCCTTATCTTCTCCGGCATGAGTGGCGCGGCGCTGGCGGATGTAGGTGGCCTTGGCCGTATCGAAGTGAAAGCCATGACCAGGCGGGGCTTCACGCCTCAATTCGCGGGTGCATTAACCTGTGCGTCAGCGGTTGTAGGTCCCATCTTTCCGCCATCGATTCCGCTGATCATCTATGGATCGGTGACCAGCGTTTCCATCGTCCAGCTTCTGCTCGCCGGCATCATCCCCGCGATCCTCTGTGTGCTGCTGTTGATGGGAACGGTGGCGGTGATGTCCTACTGGCGAGACTTTCCGCGCTCGGAGCGCTGGGCGCGGCCCCGCGAAATCTGGCGCGATCTCAAGCCAGCCCTGCCGGCCCTCTTGACGCCGGTTCTGCTCGTTCTAGGCATGCTGCTCGGCTACTTCACGCCCACCGAAGCAGCCGCCGTGACGGTGGTTTACGTGCTGTTCATCAGCCTCTTCGTCTATCGCAGTCTGACCTGGGCGCATCTACGCTATGCGGCCTATGAAACGCTGAAAAGCACATCCGCCATCCTTATCATTGTCTCTGCCGCCGCGATCTTTGGCTGGATCATGGCGATCGAGCAGGTGCCTCAGGCCTTCGCGCAGCAGCTGCTCTCGCTCAGCAGCGACCCCATCATTCTCCTGCTGATCGTGAACGTGATACTGCTGCTGACCGGCATGATCCTGGACAGCACGACGGCAACACTGCTGGTTATTCCCATCATCGCCGGTCCCCTCCACATGGCGGGTGTCGATCCGGTGCATCTGGGGATCGTGGCGATCTTCAATCTCATGATCGGCCTCTTGACGCCTCCGATGGGGCTCGCGCTCTTCCTGATCACCGACATTGCCAAGGTGCCGATGCGCTCGATCCTGAAAGAACTTCTGCCGCTCTACATCCCCCTCTTCGGTACCCTGATGATCATTACCTTCTTTCCCGAGCTCTCGTTGTGGTTACCGAAGCTGATCCGCTAACCCAGGTCCGGAGGCGTCATGAACCTAGAAGCTCTGCTGCCGAATCCCGGTCAGCGCCTGTTCGAGGTCGCGCTGGTTGGAGCGGGTGAATTCGGTCGAACCTTCCTTTCCCAGGCACGGCGGGTTGCCGGCCTGCGCGGGCGGGTGGTCTGTGATCGCGATGCCGCGCGGGCGGTCGAAGCGCTGGTGGCCATGGGAATTGAGCCGGAAGCGGTGAGTCGCTGCGACAGCCCGAGGGAAGCCCGAGAGGCCTTCGATGCCGGTAACTATGTTGTGGTTCAGGACGCGAGCCTCCTGCTTGACCTGCCGCTGGACATGGTCGTGGAAGCCACCGGTATTCCCGAAGCGGCGGCCGCCATTGCCGAGGGCGCTCTTGCGCATGGCATGCATGTGGCCATGGTGACCAAGGAAGCCGAAAGCGTCGTCGGACCCCTGTTGAGCCAGCGAGCACGAGCGGCCGGCCTTGTCTATACGCCGGTGGATGGAGATCAGCCCAGTCTTTTGATCGGCCTGGTGAGCTGGTGTCGCCTGCTGGGTCTGGAGATCCTCTCTGCCGGGAAGGCGAGCGAGTACGATTTCATCTACGATCCAGCCTCGGAGAGTGTCACGGCCCAGGGACGGAGCCTCACCGTTCCGGAGATGCGGCGGCTTTGGTCGGTTGAAGCTGGCGGCCTCGCTTCCTGCGCCCGCGAACGCGCAAGCCTCCTATCGGAGTTCTGGCACCGGACCGTGCCGGATCTCTGTGAAATGACCATCGTGGCGAATGCCACGGGCCTGGTGCCAGACGTACCAGGCTTGCATGCCCCGATTGCTCGAACGCTGGAACTGCCGGACCTCTTCGGGCTGCGAAAAGAGGGAGGCCTGACAAGCCGCCGCGCCACCGTCGACATCTTCAACTGTTTGCGGCGACCCGACGAACTCAGCTTTGCTGGTGGGGTCTACGTGGTCGCGGAAGCGCCGGACCCTGAAACGGCCCAACTTTTCGCCGAAAAGGGCATCCCGGTCAGCGCCGACCTGCGTCGCGTCCTGGTACACAACCCCGTTCACCTGCTGGGAGCGGAAGCGCCCATGTCGGTGTTGTCTGCCTGTCTGGCGGGAAAGAGTACGGGAGCTGCAGCGCCTGAACCTCTGGTCGACCTGGTGGCTCGTGCCGCGCAGGACATTCCCCGCGGCACTTGTTTCGAGCTTGGCTGGCGCCACACCATCGCAGGCTTGGAGCCTGAAATGCTGGTGGCGGCCGAGACGGACGAAGCGCCGCCTCCCTTGCCCTACTATCTGCTTCCTGGCGCCCAAGCGCGTGTGGACATCCCTGCTGGAACGAGGATCATCGCGGCCATGGTCACGCCCCCGGAACACTCGGTGCTGTGGCGGCTCCGGCGGGAGCAGGAAGAACTCTTCGGTAAATCGGCGTAGGAGCCGCTCTCGGCTAGCTCCGCCCGGCGCGCGATTTGGCCATCTGTTTTGCCATGTTGAAGGCAAGGCGCGTCGGTTCAAGACGAGCGATGCCGCGCCCGGCGATATCGTAGGCCGTGCCGTGAGCTGGGGTGGTGATGGGCACGGTGAAACCATAGAGGACCGTGATCCCGCGGTCGAAGCCCAACAACTTGATCGCGATCTGCCCCTGGTCGTGGAACATGGTCAGCACCGCGTCGAAATGTCCGTCGCGGGCCCGAACGAAAACAGTGTCGGACGGGAAGGGGCCTTCCACGACAAATCCCTGCGCCTCTGCCAGGCGGCGCGCCTTGTGGACCGCAGGTTCGATGACGTCGATTTCTTCTCGGCCGAAGGAACCGCCATCACCGGCGTGGGGGTTGAGGGCTGCGACTGCGATGCGGGGCCGATCGAACCCCGCTTCCTTCAGCGCGCGCACTGCCAGGTCAAGATGCTCCAGCAGACGCTCTTCCGTGATGAGATCCGCCACGTCACGCAGGGCCACATGTGAGGTCACCCGCGCGTTCCATAGCTTGTCCACGACGTTGAATTCGGCCACCGCTCCTTGGTGCCCGAGGCGGTCTGCGGCGAAGCTCATCTCGTCGTCGAAGGGATTGCCCCCAAGACGCAAGGCCTCCTTGTTGAAGGGAACGAAGGTGATGGCATCCACCCGACCGTCGCGCGCCATGTCCAGGGCCAGGGCGAAGTTTTCCAGTGCCGATTTACCTCCCAGCGCCGAGGCTGTGCCAGGAGGCAGTTCCTCCGGGTCGATGTTTCCCATGTCGTAGAAGAGGGGTCGCCCCGGCTCTGCCGGCCGCAGATTTCCCTGGCCGCGGCAGGTTTCCAATTCCAGGGTGATGCCGAGCGCTCGTTCTCCTTTGGCCAAAACCCGTCGATCGCCGATCGCCACGACACCAGCATCAGCAAGATCATCCGCCCGGGCGAGTAGTCCAGCCATCAACTCAGGACCGATGCCGGCGGGGTCGCCCATTACCAATGCCATTTGCGGTATCATGATTTCATTCCTTTAGAGGCAGAAGCAGATACGCCGACCTTCCACGTTACCGGGATAGCGTGGTATGCAATGTTCGGAGACACAAGATGAGCAGCAAAATCACACCTATTACCGATGCCGCGGAGCCGTCCTTGCTGGCGCCCGACGGAGGCCGGAAGGGCGCGGCGGTGGCAGAGCGCATCCGGGTAATGATCATTCAGGATGAGTTGCCGCCGGGGGCACCGGTCCGCGAACGCGCGCTGGCGGAACGCCTGGAGGTATCGCGCACGCCCTTGCGTGAAGCGATCAAGATCTTGTCTGCGGAAGGCCTTGTGGAAGTGCAGCCGCATCGTGGTGCGGTGGTGGCGGACCCCAGCAACGAGGAGTTGCGCGGGCTGGTGGAGCTTTTGGGAGTTCTGGAAGCCTTTGCCGCCGAGCTGGCTTGCCGTAACCGGACCGACGCGGAACTGCAGGAACTGAGGGCGCTGCAGGACGAGATGATGGCGGCCTACGCCCGCGACGACAGGCTCGGCTATTTCCGCTGCAACCAGGCCATTCATCTGGCCATCGTCAAGGCATCTCGCAATCGTGCGCTGATTCATCACCACGGGGTCGTCAACGCCCGTCTCTACCGGGCGCGCTACATCTGCAATCTGCGGACGCGGCGCTGGGCCTCCGCCTTGCAAGAGCATGAAGACATGCTGCAGGCTCTGGAAGCTCGTGACGAGGCCAAGATAAGCGGGATCCTGCGCAACCACGTGCTCCAGGCCTGGGACAAGATGGTGGTCATGCTGGAAGAGGCCGCAGCCAACCTGCCAAGGCGACGCGCGTCCTGACTGCGGCCCTCCAATCACGTTCACACCCCTTGCGCCATCAGCCACGCCGAGGAATGTCGGCCGCGATCACGGCTCCCTCGGTTACTAGCTGATCGATTTCCTGTGGCGCAAAGCCGTGTTCAGCCAGCACCTCTCGGGTGTGCTCGCCCAGCAACGGTGCCCCTCGGCGCGGGCCGCCGGGGGTATCGGAAAACTTGATGGGGAGCCCGAGCGTTCTGACAGACCCCAGCGTCGTGTGGGGAACTTCCATAACCATTTCCCGCGCCTGGACCTGCGGGTCCTCGTGCATCTCCACCACGTCGTTGACGGGTCCGGAGGGAACCCCGGCGGCCTCCAGACGAGCCAGCCACTCGGCGCTGCTGCGCTGGCGAAAGCAGGCGTTCAGCTCGCTCTCCAAGGCGCTGAGGTTGGTCATGCGATCGGCGTTGGTCTTGAACCGCAGGTCTTCGGCAAGATGCGGTGCCTCGAGCACCTGCACCAACCGCAGCCAGTTGGCCTGGTTGGCGCCTCCCACCACGATCCATCCGTCGCTGGTTTCGAAGGCCTGGTAGGGAGCCGAAAGGGGATGAGCGGAGCCCATGGGCCCCGGCGCCTCCCCCGTGGCCATCGCCATCGCCGACTGCCAATAGGTATGGATGATGCCTGCCTCCAGCAGTGAGGTTTCGACCATCTGCCCTTTACCGGTTGTCTCGCGGTTCCTTAAAGCTGCCAGGATTCCGATCACCGCGAGAAGACCGGCGGTGATGTCAGTGAGCGGCGGGCCGCACTTGACCGGTGGTTCGTTGCGAGACGTACCGGTGATGCTCATGATCCCGCTCATGGCCTGCGCCACCAGATCGAAGCCCCCGCGGTCGGCATAGGGGCCTGTCCGCCCGAAGCCCGAAATGGCGCAGTAGATCAGGCGCGGGTTTTCCTGGCGCAGGCTTTCGTAGTCAAAGCCCAGTTTGGGCAGGGTTTGTCGCCGGTAGTTCTCGACCAGGACGTCCGCCTCCTTGAGGAGGCGACGCAGCACCTCCTTGCCGCCGTCACTGCGCAGGTTCACGGCGATGCCCCGCTTGTCGCGGTTCATCATCAGGAAGGAGGCGGCCTGGTCGCCGATCTGTGGGGGAACGGAGCGTCGGGTGTCGTCCCCTCCGGGGACCTTTTCTACCTTGATGACGTCAGCGCCCATGTCGGCCAGCATCAGGGTACAGGCAGGTCCGGCCATGATGTGGGTCATGTCGATGACCTTGAGCCCTTTAAGTGCAGTCATTTCAAATACTCTATCCAGATCAACGGCCGGTGAAGCGCGGCTTGGTCTTGTTCAGAAAAGCTTTGTAGCCGATCTGGAAATCCTCGGTGCCGAAGCAGGCGAAGCTCTCGTCATTTTCCTCGGCCGACAGCGGGGTGGGATCCAGCAAACGCCGGGCGAACTTCTTGTGCCAACGAGCCACCAGCGGCGCCCCTTCCGCGATCCGGCGCGCGGTGGCAAGGCCTTCGGCAGAGACCTCGCCGTCTTCCACGACGCGGTTGATCAGTCCCATGCTCAGTGCTTCTTCGGCGTCGAAAATGTCGCCTTCTAGCAGGATGCGCAGGCTGTTGGAGCGCCCCACGGTTTCGACAAGCGCGCGCATCTCGTCGTAGGCCACGACGAGCCCCAGCCGCTTGACCGGAATGCCAAAGCGCGCGCTTTTGCCGGCAATGCGCAGATCCGCGCAGAGCGCCGTCTCCAGCCCGCCGCCGACACAGAGGCCGCGGATTTCCGCTACCACCGGGTGCCGGCAGTTCTGGATGGCGCGCAGCGCGCCGTGCGTTCGCTTGGCAAAGGCGCGGGCCTTTTCCACGTTGGACCGGTTCTCCTCGAACTCCGAGATGTCCGCCCCCGTGCTGAAAGCCTTCTCTCCCGCCCCCGTGATCAGGATGCATCGCAGGTCGCTGTCGCTGTCGAAGCGGGTGAAGAGGCTTGTCAGCTCCTCCCACATGGCATTGTTGATGGCGTTGAGGCGCGCTTGTTGATCAAGAACGACGCGCGCGATGCCATCCTCGAGTATTTCGTGCCTGACAGTCCCGGACATGGTGCCTCTCATACTTACCGATAGAAGATGTCCACCAGCGTCATCGACACTGGCGGTACATAGGTGATCAGCAGCAGCAGTGCTGCCAGAACGCCGATGAAGGCGATGTTGACCTTGGTGACGTCCCAGACATCTGCCTTTGCGATCGAGCAGGCGGTCATCAGCACGCTCGCCACCGGGGGCGTCTGCTGACCGATCGCGAGATTGAGGGTGACGATGAGGCCGAAGTGCACCGGGTCGATGCCGATGGTGTGCACGATCGGCATAACGATCGGGACAACGAGGATGATCGCGGCAGCACCGTGGAGGAAGCAGCCCAGGACCAGGAACAGCAGGTTCAGCATGGCGAGAACCGCATAGGGATTCTCGGTGACCGAGATGATGGCCTGGGTGAGCTGCTGGGGCACACGCGCCTGGGTGAGGTACTGACCAAGCAGCGCCGAGGTGGCGACCAGGAGCATGACAACTGCCGTCTGAATGACACCGTCGCGGAGGCTGTCGAAGAGCTCGCGGAAACTGAGCTCGCGGTAGATAACACCTCCAATGAAGAGCGCCGCCGCCACCGCGAGGCCTGCGCCTTCAGTTGCGGTGACGAAGCCGCCAAAGATGCCGCCCAGGATGATGAGCGGCAGGAGGAAGGCCCAGGCGGCTTCCTTGAAGGTTCTCCAGACCCGGCGCAGTTGGAAGGTTTCCTCAACAGGAAAGTCGTAGCGGACGGCAAACCAATAGGCGAGGGCGGCCATCATGATGGCGCCGAGCAGACCGGGCACGATTCCGGCGACGAAAAGCTGGACGACGGAGGCGTCCGCGATCACCGCGTAGAGGATCATCGGGATCGAGGGCGGGATGATGATCGCCAGGGAAGCCGAAGAAGAGGTGATCGCCGCGGCATACTCCTTCGAATAGCCGAGGCGCTTCATCGCCGGAATCAGGATTGACCCGAGGGCGGCGACATCCGCCACCGCAGAGCCCGAAATCTCGGCAAAAAACAGCGAGGTGCCGATGTTGACCATCGACAGGCCACCACGCAGGAAGCCGACGAGGGCCGCGGCGAAGGCGATGAGGCGGCGCGAGATGCCCGAGGTGTTCATGATGGCGCCGGCGAGCACGAACAGCGGAATCGCCAGCAGGGGAAAGGAGGTGGCGCCTTCGAAAAGCACCACGGCCGACATCACCAGGTTGTCGAAGCCGTAGGTGTACCAGAGCGCCCCCATGGCCACGACGCCCAGGGAAACGGCGATGGGGACATTGATCATCACCAGCGCGATCAACGTCCCGAACATCAGGACCTGGATCATGTGGTTGCCTCCTCTAGGACCCGCTCGGGATCCACGGGAGCAGCACCGCGCGCTGCCTCCCTGAGGCGTTCGGGCACGGTCAGCAATTCTGCCAGGATGAAGAGCGCGCCCGCGATGGGAATGACACTCTGGGAGAACTGGGTGGTAACCCAGGGGAGAGAGATGAGGGTGTCACCCCAGAGCAGCATGATGACCTGGTAGCCGAACCAGGTTACCAGCCCGAAAAAGCCGATCACGATCACTTCGGCAATGATGACGAGAGCGACGCGCAGGGGCGGCGGTGCCGCGGCGACCAGGTTGGGAAAGCCCAGATGCGCCCGCTTCAGGGCGGCCAGGGCCGCCCCGTAGTAGGTGATCCAGGCCAGCATGATGGACGCCACTTCATCGTACCAGCTAAGCGAAGCCCCCAGTTTGCGTGTGGTGACGCCCCAGACGATCAGGATGGCCAGCGCGGCCATCAGGAACACGCAGAAGATCACCAACGTCCATTCCAGGCACTTGCTCACAGTCTTGAGCATCGCTCGCTCCCTGCTCGGTGGCTGCTAGCCTGTGCTCTCGCCGCGGCAATCAGCAGCCGTCAGCCAGCGCGAGGGCCCGCTCGATCAACTCGGCGCCGCCAGGGACCTCTTCCGCAAAGGCGTCGTAAACCGCCTTGGAGCCGGCCACGAAAGCTTCCCGGTCGGCAACGTTGAACTCCATCCCGGCCTCAAGCAGCTTTTCCTTCGTTTCCTCTTCGAGCACTGCTGCCTGCTCATAGGTCCAGCCCTGGGTTTCACGCCCAGCCCGGAGAATCGCTTCCTGTACCTCTTCCGGATAGCTTTCGAAACGCCTCAGGCTCGCCGTCGGAAAGCTGGGCGTATAGATGTGGCGGGTTTCCGTCAGGTAGGTCTGCACTTCCTGGAACCGGCCGGCGTAGATGTTGGAATAGGGGTTTTCCTGGCCATCGATGACGCCCGTCTGCAAACCGACGAAGACCTCCGAAAAGGCCATTGGGGTCGGATTGGCGCCATAGGTCTCGAACATGCGCACGCGCCACACACCCTGCGGCACCCGCAGCTTTACGCCCTGCAGATCTTCCGGCTTGTTGATGGGGCGGACGTTGTTCGAGATGTGCCGGAAGCCGTTTTCCCAGATGCCGATCAGCTTGTAGCCGGCGGCTTCGACCTTGGGCGCCAGTTCAGGCCATACGATCTCTTCGCCGATGCATCGCATGTGTTCACGCGACGCTACCAGGTAAGGCAGGTCGAACAGCCCAAACTCCGGAACGATCGTCGACATGATCGTCGAGGGCTGCGACATGTCCTGGGTGCCGAGCTTCAGCTTCTGCAGCATTTCCCGGTCGCTGCCCAACTGGCTGTCGGTGTAGACGGTGACCGTAGCGGTCCCATCCAGCTGCTCATTGACGCGCTCGGCGAAGTTCTCGGCAGAGAGAGATTGCATATTTCCCGGAGGGCTGGTGGTACCGAACTGCAGCTCAAGGGGCTGCGCTTGGGCACCCTCCGCGGTCAGACCTACCACCAGACCAAAGACAGCGGCGGGAACGAGATGCTTCCATTGGGTCATCAATACTTCCTCCCTGCTTGCAGTGGCGGTTCTGCCGCCCTTTGTGGTCAGGGAAGAATTGCATACCATTTTTGCGCGGGTCAACGCGCCGGCTCGCTTTTCCCACAAAATCGAACAGGAGATTGCGGGGGAGCGACTTTGCTCTTCAGCAGGGTTGGAGGCGCGGCTACAGCCCCAGCATCAGCTCCAGGTTCTGGACTGCGGCGCCCGAGGCACCTTTGCCAAGGTTGTCGAGGCGCGCCACAAGAAGTACCTGTCCAAGAGCATCGTTGCCGAAGACGAAGATCTCCAGATCATTGGTACCATTGAGCGCTTCGGGCTCGAGGCGCGCCGGTGGCTGCTCGGCAAGAGGCTGCACCTGTACATGGCGCTGACCGGCATAGGCCTCTGACAACAGGCCATGAATGTCGGCGGAACCAGGCCGCTTCTGCAGCGCACCCAGATTCAGCGGCACCTGCACTAGCATCCCCTGGCGAAAGCGACCGACCGCTGGAAAGAACAACGGCGCGTGAGAGAGGCCGCTATAGTGCTGCATCTCCGGCAGGTGCTTGTGGGAGAGACCGAGGCCATAGAGGCGATAGTTGTCGCTGGTAGGCGCGTCGCCCTGGCCCTCGAAGGCTTCGATCAGTTGCCGCCCACCGCCGCTGTACCCAGAGATCCCGTGGATTACGGTCGGGAAATCGCGCGGTAGAACTTCAGCTTCAACCAGCGGACGTAGCAGGGCGATGGCGCCGGTCGGATAGCAGCCGGGATTGGAAACCCGTTTCGCCGTCGCGATCGCCTTCTCCTGCTCGCGGTTTATCTCGGGAAAGCCGTAGGCCCATCCCTTGGCCACCCGGTGCGCGGAAGAGGCATCAAGGACTTTCACTTCGGCCCGCTCGATCAAGGAAACCGACTCGCGCGCGGCCTCGTCTGGCAGGCAGAGGACAACGAGATCGGCGGCGTTGAGCAGACGGCGGCGCTCCGTCAGATCCTTGCGTTTTGCCGGATCGATCGAAAGCAGCTCGAGGTCAGGGCGATCCTCTAGCCGCGAACGTATCTGCAGCCCGGTGGTCCCGGCCTCGCCATCAATAAAAATCGTTGCTCTTGCCATGATCCATCTCTCAGCGGCGATCCCGCGCCGCAATTAACCTGCACACGGACCTATGTTCTGTGGCCCAGTGTCGTCTTGCCCCCGGCTTGGCGCGGTCCGCGGGACCCTTTCCCTGCGGAACGGCATGACCACCTTTACCAGAGGCGGGTCAAGAGGTGTAGTGTGCCGATGGCAAGGGAGGGTTGAGGCTTTGGTGAGGGCCGTGCAGCGGGCGCTGGAAGAGAATGATGCAGAGGTTTGGGTCTTGCGCACCGCTACAATTGCTCTGGAGCGGGAAGAGGCGCTGGATGCTCTGCTAGATCCGGTCGAACGGGCGCGTGCGGCGCGCTTTGCCTTCGCTCGCGACAGGCGGGACTACCGCGTCGCCCACGGTCTCCTGCGGCTTCTCCTTTCCGCCGTGGTGCCGCGCGATCCGCGAGACTGGCGCATAAGGGCTGGCGCAGGGGGTAAGCCGGAACTCGTCGAAGGGCAGGCGGACGGGCTCTTCTTCAATATTTCCCACACCCGCGGCTGTGTCGCCTGCCTTGTTGGTCGCCGCCCGCTGATCGGCGTCGACGTGGAAAGCCGTGAGCGCAGGACGGCCGCGGATCTGGGGGAACGGCTCTTTGCACCGGCAGAGGTCGCTCTCTTGCGTCATCCGGATGAGCAGGAGCGCTGGGATCGCTTTTTTCGTATCTGGACGCTGAAGGAAGCCTATCTCAAGGGCACAGGTTTAGGCCTGCGCATGCCCCTCGACTCCTTTGCTTTCAGCCTCGACCCCCCGCGGGTGCGCTTTGCGCCCAGCATCGACGACGACCCGACCGCCTGGCACTTCGAGCAGCGGCTGCTGCCCGGCGGCTTTATCGCCGCGGTCAGCCAGCGCGAGCCCGCGGGGCCACCGCCGTTACGTTGGCGCGTGCTGGATGAGGTCCCTGGCATTTGAAGAAAGCTGCCCTGCATCCATTGGTCAGCGCGCTTCCGCTTTGGCTCCATAGCCGTGGAAGATAGTCCCCGGCTCCTCGACCTGGGGCAGCGGGCCAGGAAGGATTTCTCGCAGGTAGGGTTTGAGGCCTTCCCCTTGTCGCCATTGCTTAGGATAGCCCAGGGAGACTTCCTCAAACCGCGTGCCGTCTCGCCAGTCGGTGCGACGGATGTGCAGGTGGCCGCTAACGCAGGCGAGGGCCCGATAACGCTGATGCCAATTCTCCGTCGCCCGCGTGCCGCACCAGGGGGAAAAGCGAGGAATGCGCGGGAGGTAGACGAATTCCTCACGCAGCGGATAGTGGTTCACCAGGATCGTGGGCCGGTCCGCAGGCACCTCCTGATCCAGCCGCTGCCGCGTGTGAGATATCCGAGCTGCACACCAGGCCTGTCGACTGGGATAGGGATCCGGCGAAAGCAGCACTTCATCGGAACAGACCGCGCGCTCCTCGGCCGCCCAGGCCACGACCTCGTCTTGGGGCACGTGATCGGGCCGGAAACTGTAGTCGTAGAGCAGGAAGAGCGGTGCGATGGTGCAGGTGCCCCCCGCGCCGTGCCATAGCGGATAGGGATCTTCCGGCGTGATGGCCCCGGCGGAACGAGCTACCTCCACCATTAGGTCGTATTTGGCCTGCCCCGCTATGGCCGCCTCGCCTTCACGTACGGTCCAGAGTTCATGATTGCCGGGGGTCCAGATCACCTGGGCGAAGCGCTCTTTCAAGAGCTCGAGTACCTCCCACAGCTGCTCCGGTCGTTCCGCTACATCTCCGGCGACGATCAACCAGTCGTCTGGATGCTCTGCCAGCTCAGCGACCGCCTGTCGGTTGGTCTCGACCGCAGCGTGCAGGTCGCTGATCGCATAAAGTTTCGACAAGTCACCTCACCATCTGTCGTTCCTAGAGGCTTTTGGGGTGGCCCAAGTGAATGTCAAGCTGCCACCTTCGATCCGGCGGTGCTTTTACAGTCTGTGTCTCCAGGGGGTTCAGATTACCCTCGGTCCGGTCTAGAATGTTCACGTCTTGTGCCGGGGGCTGGGGGCGGCCGCGCTGCATCCCGGATTGACCGGCGCCTGCCAAAGGCGGCAAGAAGTGCGGAAGCCGCTGCAAATCCGAGGAGACATGATGACCACCCACCGCCAGCCGCGCGAGCTTGCAGCGAGTTCCACGCCCCTGAGGGTTGATCCGCGGGCCTTCCAGCCCTTCCTGCGGCTGGCGCGACTGCTTGAAGGTGTTCAGCCGGGGCGGTCTTTTCTTCCAGACGGATCTCCAGTGAACCTCGCGGTTGGGGATCCCCAGCGGGCAGCGCCGCCGCTTGTTGCGCAAACGATCGCGCAGTTTCCTGACGACTGGTCGCGCTACCCTCCATTCCGCGGGCCCGCACGTTATCGCGAAGCAACCTTTTCCTGGCTCCGCCGTCGCTTCTCACTGCCCGAAGGCTTCCTCGACCCGGACCGTCACCTCCTGCCCATCCCGGGCAGCCGTGAGGGGCTTTTCTTTGCCAGCCTGGCGGCGGTCACCCTCGGGGCGGAGGAAGGCCGGGACAAGGTGCTGATCCCGGCGCCGGGCTACCATGTGTACGTAGGCGGCGCCATAGCTGCCGGGGCGGAGCCGGTATCCGTGCCGGTCCTGCGAGAAAATCGCTTTCTCCCCGATTTCAGCGCGCTTGATCCCGCGATTCTGGATCAGGCCGCCATCGCCTTTCTTTGCTCCCCTTCTAACCCGGAAGGGGCGGTCGCAGAGAAGGCTGACTGGATGCACTGCATCGACCTGGCGCGCCGGCACGGTTTCGTGCTGGCCGCGGATGAATGCTACACGGATGTCTATGCTGGGGACCCGCCCACGGGCGTGCTTGAGGCGGCTGCCGAGACGGGCTCGCTCGATCGGGTTCTCTCCTTCCACTCCCTTTCCAAACGATCCAACGCTGCCGGGCTGCGCTGCGGTTTTATCGCCGGGGAAGAGGGCATGGTGGATGCCATCGATGCCTACTTCCGCTACGGTGGCGCCGGGGTGCCGGTACCAATATTGCAGGCTGGCGCAGCGCTTTGGGAGGATGAGGCGCACGTCGTGGAGACACGGCGGTTCTATCAAGGCCTGTTCGAGATTGCGGAACGCAAGATTGGCAACCGCTTCGGCTGGCGCCGGCCGGCCGGCGGCTTTTTCCTCTGGCTGGACGTAGGCGACGGAGAAGAAGCGGCGAAGAAGCTTTGGGCAGAGGCTGGAATCAGGACACTGCCCGGCGGCTACATGTGTCCGCTGCCGCTGGAAGGGGGCAATCCGGGTGCCCCCTACCTGAGGGTCGCGATGATCTATGAACCTGAGATTACCGAACCTGCTCTGGAGCGCCTGGTAGAGGTTCTGGGCTAGCGGGAAGACATGGCATCGGCGAGAGGAACAGTCAGTAGTGGTGCGCGCGGCGAGCGGGGCGTGACGGGCGGCGGAAGCGGGCGCCTGCGCCTTCTGCCGGAAGGAACCGGCGTCTTTTTACGCAAGCGATTGATCGAGTCGCTGGGCTTCACCCTGTTTCTCAGTGGACTGCTTCTGGTCGCCGCCTGTCTTTTCTTCGATCCAAGCGACCCTTCCCTCAATAACGCCGTAAGCGGCGAGGTATCCAACCCACTTGGCTGGCCGGGCGCCTATGCGGCAGATCTTCTGCTCCAGAGCCTCGGGCTCGGCGCCTTTCTCCTAGCCATGGTGCCGGTAAGTTGGGGATGGCGCCTCATGCGCAGCCACGGGGTGCCCGCCTTCACCTGGCGGCTTCTGGCTGCACTCACCGCTCTCCTCGCAGCGACGCTGGCCCTTTCCGTGTTGCCGCAGCTTGGGGGATGGCCGCTGCGGAGTGGTCTTGGCGGGTGGTTGGGGCTGCTGCTTCTCTCCCAAAGCCTGCAGCTGTTCCCCGTGGCGGCGGTCGTTCCGGCCGTTATGGGCGCGGCGCTCGCCCTGGCGCTCGGGAGCTACGCACTGGCCATCAGTGTCGGAGAGTGGAAGGCGATCGGCCGGGGCACCCGGAACGGCGCGCTTTGGGGTTTCCAGGGCGCGCGCAGCGGCTGGCAACGCCTGAACGCCTTGAAGCCGCGAGGGAGCGAGGAAGCGGAGGAGGCTCCTGCCGCACAGCAAGTCCGGCGCCCAAGACGGCGACCGCGCAGAGCGTCAGACGACACAATCCCCTTGGCCGAGAAGCGGCCGACAAGCGAATCGGATCTCGTCGCCGAGCCTGCGCCGCGCCCGAAGCGCCCTGCCAAGGCCCGGGAAAAGGCGCAGACCTCCCTGGTCTTCAGCGAAGGCGGTTATGAAGCGCCGGCCCTGTCGCTCCTGTCCGAGCCGAAAAGCAAGGCGGGCCAGCTTGACCGCGACGCTTTGGAAAAGAACGCGCGTCTATTGGAAGGGGTGCTCGAGGACTTCGGCGTGCGTGGTGAGATCGTCAAGGTCCGCCCAGGCCCCGTCGTCACCCGCTACGACCTGGAGCCGGCTCCGGGCACCAAGACCAGTCGTGTGGTGGCGCTTTCCGACGACATCGCACGCTCCATGTCGACCACTTCGGTCCGTGTCGCCGTGGTGCCGGGGACCAGCACAATCGGCATCGAGTTGCCGAACATGAAGCGGGAAACGGTCTACTTACGAGAACTGCTGGCCAGTCCCGACTACAGCGAGAGCAAGGCTGCCCTGCCGCTGGTACTGGGCAAGGACATCGGCGGGATGCCGATGACCGTGGATTTGGCACGCATGCCCCACCTGCTGATTGCCGGCACGACCGGCTCCGGCAAGTCGGTGGGGATCAACGCCATGATCCTCTCGCTGCTCTATCGCCTGCCGCCCGAGCGCTGCCGCATGATAATGGTCGATCCCAAGATGCTGGAGCTCTCCGTCTACGACGGCATCCCGCATCTGCTGACGCCGGTTGTGACGGAGCCGAAGAAGGCGGTGGTCGCCTTGAAGTGGGCGGTTCGGGAGATGGAGAACCGCTATCGCTCCATGTCGCTGCTCGGCGTGCGCAATATCGACGGCTACAACGCCCGCCTCGAGGAGGCGCGCCGCTCCGGTGAGGTGCTGACGCGCCGGGTGCAGACCGGCTTTGATCCTGATACGGGCCAGCCGATCCATGAGGAGGAGCCCTTCGATCTCGACTCGCTCCCCTACATCGTGATCGTCGTCGACGAGATGGCGGATCTGATGCTGGTCGCGGGCAAGGACGTTGAGGCCGCAATTCAGCGACTGGCACAGATGGCTCGCGCTGCTGGCATCCACCTGATCATGGCGACTCAGCGCCCCTCGGTGGACGTCATCACCGGCACCATCAAGGCGAACTTCCCGACCCGCATTTCCTTCCATGTTACCAGCAAGATCGACAGCCGCACGATCCTTGGTGAATCGGGCGCCGAGCATTTGCTTGGGCAGGGCGATATGCTGCACATGGCGCATGGCGGGCGCCTGACCCGCGTGCATGGCCCCTTCGTGTCCGACGAGGAGGTCGAGGGTGTCGTCGCGCATCTGAAGGCGCAGGGTCAGCCTGCTTTCGTCGAGGGGTTGACCGATGAACCGGAAGGCGAGGAAGAAAGCCTGCTCGGGGTCGGCGGGCCTGACGAGGGACCGGATGCGGAGCTCTATCGCAAGGCCGTGGAAGTCGTGGCGCGCCATCAGAAGGCCTCGACCTCCTTCATCCAGCGCCAGCTACAGATCGGCTACAATCGCGCCGCGCGCTTGGTTGAGCAGATGGAGGCAGAGGGCATCGTCAGCCCCGCCAACCACGTCGGCAAGCGCGAGGTACTGCTGGGCGACCGCGGCTAGACCGGATCGCGTTTGATCTGAACCACCTTGGGGTTCAGTCAAGCGCGTGAATCCGGTCTACATCAGATAGATAGAGCAGATTCACGCACCAAATCTGATCACTTCGTGAATCTGATTTGGCGCGATCTGCTCTCACGAGGGAAGACATGCCTGGGGATCTTCAAGGCGGCTGTTTCTGCGGAGCGGTTCGCTACCAACTCACGTCCCAACCTCTGTTCGTGCACTGCTGCCATTGTCGCGACTGTCAGCGCCAGACCGGCAGCGCCTTCGTCATCAATGCGCTGATCGAAACCGACCGGATCACGCTCTTGTCCGAGCTGCCGGAGCCCGTGGCCATGAGAACCGACAGCGGCCGGCCCCACGACATCTATCGCTGCTCCTCCTGCAGCGTTGCCCTGTGGAGCGACTACGGTCGCCGACCGATGCGGTTCGTGCGGGTGGGGACACTGGATAATCCGGCCAGGCTTGCGCCGGCCGTCCACATCTTCACCCGCTCAAAGCTTCCCTGGGTCCAGTTGCCGAACGGCATTCGGGCGTTCGAGGCCTTCTACGACGTAAATAAGGAATGGCCAGCGGAAAGCCTCGCACGTCGCGCTGCAATCGGTTTGTGAGGTCGGCCTTTGCCGCTGCCACCGGCCTCAGACGGTCGCGCCGATCTGCCAAGGTACGAACTCATTGTCGCCGAAGTCGAAGAGCTCGCTCTTGGTCTGCTTGCCGGAAGCGGTTTCCAGGAAAAGCTGGAAGAGGCGCTCGCCCATCTCCTCCACGGTGGCTTCGCCGTCCGCGATCTCGCCGCAGTTCATGTCCATGTCCTCTTCCATGCGGCGGTACATCGGGGTGTTGGTGGCGAGCTTGATGGTCGGCGCCGGCTTGAAGCCGGACACGGAGCCCCGTCCGGTGGTGAAGCAGACGAGCTGGCAGCCAGCGGCAACCTGTCCGGTGACGGAGGCCGGATCGTAGCCAGGGCTATCCATGAAGTTGAAGCCGGGTTTACGGATGAGCTCCGCGTAGTGCAGCACATCGACCAGATTGGTCGTTCCTCCCTTGGCGGCTGCCCCCAGTGACTTCTCGAGGATGGTGGTCAGGCCGCCCGCCTTGTTGCCAGGGGAGGGATTGTTGTTCAGCTGAGCTCCATTGCGGCGGGTATAGTCTTCCCACCAGTGGATGAGGTCCACCAGCCGCTCGCCCACGTCGCGGGTTATGGCGCGGCGGGTGAGCAGGTGCTCCGCACCATAGATCTCAGGGGTTTCGCTAAGGACGCCGGTGCCGCCATGGCGCACCAGCAGGTCCACCGCCGCTCCCAGAGCGGGGTTCGCGGTGATGCCGGAGTAGGCGTCCGAGCCGCCGCACTGCAAAGCGACAGAAAGCTCAGCTGCCGGGATTTCGCTGCGCCGCGCTTCGTTCGCCAGGGGCAGCATGTCCATCAGGCGCTCCACGCCCGCCTCGATGGTGCGCCTCGTGCCTCCGGTCTCCTGAATCGTGATGGTCTGGAACAGCGGGCCCGGTTGCAGCCCGTAGGCGTCCAGGAGGAAGGGGATCTGATTGACCTCGCAGCCAAGGCCGACGAGCAGAACGCCGGCGAAGTTCGGGTGGCGCGCATAGCCCCAAAGTACCCGCTGCAGGTTTGCGAAGCCTTCGCCGCTATCGGCCATGCCGCAGCCGGTCCCGTGGGTCAGGGCCACGACACCGTCGACATTGGGGTAGGCCGCAAGAACTTCCGGATTGAAGCGGGCGGCGATTGCCCGCGCAACCGTGGCGGAGCAATTTACTGTGGTCAGGATGCCAAGGTAGTTCCGCGTCCCTGCGCTGCCATTGGCTCGGCGATAGCCCAGAAAGCTCGCGCGCTGCTCTTGCGGCACAAAATCCAACGGACGCGCGTCGTCGCAAAAGGCGTAGTCCCGCTCGAACTCCGCCATGGCGAGATTGTGCACGTGAACATGTTCGCCTGGTGCGATCGCCTGCTGGGCCACCCCGATGATCTGGCCATATTTCCTGACCGGAGCGCCTGCGGCGATGGCTTTCAGCGCCACCTTGTGGCCGCGCGGGATCCGTTCTCGAGTTGTTACTGCCTCTTGCGGAAGGGGGGTGTTCGGCAGGATGTCGCTACGCGCTACCGCGACATCATCCTCCTGCCGGAGGCGCAGGGTCAGGACAGGCTCGCTCATCTCATCCTCCGGAAAATTGCTGGGCCGGCTGTCGTTGACGGGCTTCCGGCTTTTGTCAGACAATAGCGCGCCTGACGGCACCTTTCGAGTGCCTCGAGAAGCATCCCAAAGGGAGGAATTTGTGGCCCGCTACCGCATACTCGTGACGGACGCCAAATACGCGGACGATGGCGAGATCGAAAAACGCCTTTCCGGTCCGGAATACGAATGGACCATTTGCCGTGCTACCACCGCGGAGGAATTACCTGCAGACATCCTGGAGAGCTGCGACGGTATCCTCACCTGGCACGTGTTGCGCTATGACCCTGCGGTGGTTGAGCGGCTGAAGCGCTGCCGCATTATCGTGCGCGCGGGCGTCGGCTATGATCATATTGACCTACAAGCCACAGCGGCGGCCGGCATCCCGGTAAGCAATACGCCGGACTATGGAACGATGGAGGTGGCGGACCACGCCCTTGCCATGGCGCTGGTGCTGGGCCGTGGCCTTCTGCGCTATCACACGGAGCTGCTGGCGGATCCCTTGGCTGGCTTCAACACCGCGCGCTCCATGGGCCAGCGGCGGCTGAGCGGCCAAACCTTTGCGGTTCTTGGTATCGGCCGGATCGGCACGGCAGCGGCGCTCCGGGCCAAGGCCTTCGGGTTTCGCGTCCTCTGTTACGACCCCTATGCCTCCCGCGGTACCGAGCGAGCGCTGGGCATTGAGCGGACGGATAGCCTCCAGGACCTGCTGTCCCAGGCGGATATCCTGAGCCTGCATGCACCCCTGACCGAAGAGACGCGCAATATCATCAATCGCGACACGGTGGCCTGGCTCAAGCCCGGTGCGATCCTGGTAAATACCGCCCGTGGCGGGCTCGTGGATCCGGCGGTCGTGGTCGATGCCATCCGCGACGGAAAGCTGGCTGCGGCGGGTCTTGACGTCTTTCCAAAGGAGCCGATCGATCCCGCGACACCTTGGTATCGCTGCTGGGTCGAGCAGCCGGAGTGGTTGCGAGGCCGCCTGCTGCTGAGCCCGCATACCGCTTGGCTGGCCGACGAAAGTCGTGCGGATGCGCGCTCGAAGGCCGTCGAAACGCTGATCGCATATCTGGAGCGCGGTGAACTGCGCAACTGCGTTAACGGCCTGACCGCGGAGACAGCCCGCACTTTCGAAGCTTAGGAGAAGAATATATGGCAAATCGCTACGATCTGGACGGGCGACGCGCAGTCGTGACCGGTGGTGCCCAGGGCATCGGGCGCGCGGTCGCGGAGCGCCTGCTCGAATCCGGCGCAAAGCTTGTGCTCTGGGACCGGGATCAGGACCTCCTGCAGCGCACTCTCGAGGAGCTGCAGGTGGGGGACAGGGCGCGCGGCAAAGCCATCGACGTGACCGACCCCACCGCCGTCGAGGCCGCGGCAGCCGAAGCTGCCCAGGCTTGGGACGGCATCGATATTCTGGTGAACAACGCCGGAATCAGTGGCCCTAACGCGACCGTTGTCGACTATCCGCTTGATGCCTGGCGCCAGGTGCTTTCGATCGATCTCGACGGCGTCTTCTACGGCTGCAAGTTCGTCGCCCCCTACATGATCAAGGGCGGCTATGGGCGGATCGTGAACGTTGCCTCGATCGCGGGCAAGGAAGGCAATCCGAACGCCGCCGCCTATAGCGCGGCGAAAGCGGGAGTCATTGCGCTTACAAAGTCGCTGGGTAAGGAGCTCGCGGGCCACGACATCGCGGTCAACTGCATTACTCCGGCGGCGGCGCGCACGGCGATTTTCGACCAGATGACGCAAAAGCATATCGACTACATGCTGTCGCGTATTCCTCGCGGCCGTTTCCTCCAGGTGGAGGAGGTGGCATCCATGGTCTCTTGGCTCGTGTCCGCGGAGAACTCCTTTACGACCGGTGCGGTATTCGACCTGAGTGGCGGCCGCGCAACCTACTGAACCCGATGAACAAGAGGGAAGGGGACTAAGTTTATGAAGCTTTTGCGCTGGGGCGCCGCAGGTCAGGAAAGGCCCGGTTTGCTCGACAATACTGGGAAGATCCGGGATCTGTCAGGCGTCATTGACGACATCGATGGCAAGGCTGTCACGGCCGAAGGACTCGCGCGCCTGAGTGGGGTCGATGCATCAGGCCTGCCGGAAGTGCCGGCGGGCACGCGCCTGGGCCCCTGCATCGGCAATGTCGGCAAGTTCATTTGCATCGGCCTCAACTATGCAGACCATGCCGCCGAGTCGAACCTGCCAATACCCACCGAGCCGGTGGTCTTCATGAAGGCGACGAGTTGCATCGTCGGACCCAACGACGACATCGAGATCCCGCGCAATTCTCGCAAGACTGATTGGGAAGTTGAGCTGGCCTTTGTGATCGGCAAGGAAGCCAAGTACGTGAGCGAGGAAGAGGCGCTCGATTACGTCGCTGGCTACTGCGTCGTTAACGATGTGTCGGAGCGTGAATTCCAGGCAGAGCGCGGCGGGCAGTGGGTGAAGGGCAAGAGCCACGACACCTTCGGACCGGTTGGCCCCTACCTCGTCACGCGAGAAGAGGTGGCGGATCCGCAGAACCTGAAGCTCTGGTTGGAGGTGGACGGACACCGCTATCAGAATGGCTCGACCGATACGATGATCTTCCCGGTGAAGAAGATCGTCTCCTATCTGTCGCAGTTCATGAGCTTGCAGCCTGGTGATCTGGTTTCGACCGGGACGCCGCCAGGCGTGGGTATGGGCATCAAGCCCGAGCCGGTCTATCTGCGGCCGGGGCAGCGCGTTCGCCTGGGAGTCGAGGGGCTCGGCGAACAGGACTGCAAGACCGTAGAAGCTTAGAGCAGATCGCGCCAAATCAGGTTCACGAAGTGATCCGAATGCGGCGCGTGAATCTGCTCTATCTATTTGATGTAGACCGGATTCACGCGTTTGATCTGAACCCCATAGTGGTTCAGATCAAACGCGATCCGGTCTAAGGGCCTACGAGCATTGTAGTATGTGCGGATAGCAGCGGGAGCTTCGTGCTCCCGCTGCTGATTCAACGCCGCAGAAACTGGATCAACAACATCGCCACCAGGAAGGCCCAGAAGTTCAAGAGCGCCAGCAGCCAGTAGAAGAGGCAGATCAGGTAGACGGTCGCATAGGCTGCCCAGATGGCGATCAGCAGATTTCGGGCACTGTTGGCGACGGCCGCGGGGCCCCGCTCCAACAGCAGTGGCAAAACGAGCAGCACACCGAGAGCTGGTAGCAAACCCTGTTGCACGGGGCCGAAGTGCTGATCGGCGACCCCTGGAACCAGCACCTCCATCAAGGGAAAGGCGGAAGGATTGGCGCGCTCGAAGAGGAACTCCTTGAGGCCAATGTTCCAGTGACTCGCGGGCGTGAAAACGTCGGTAAGGCTGAGCGCGCCAGCTGGTAGGTGTTGCGCGAGCAGGAAGCTCCCCAGAAGTACGCCCACTGCAAGGGCCGCCGTTTCGATCACCGGCGTGAGTGGCAGGCGCGCATTCTGAATCAGGCTGATCAGCCTTGTGCCGGCAGCCAAGGGGACGAAGGGCAGCGCCAATACCAGGAAGGCATGAAAGGCCGCCAGCAGGAACAGGGACAGCAGCATGTCCAGGCTAAGCATGCGCCGGCTGCCTCCTTGTTCCGGAATCTGCGTGCTCGTTCATAATAGACAGCCCTGTGGGGCCTTTACCCCAGAGCCGTCGGCAACAAAGCAACTTGCTGGCTGGTAAAGAGGCATTTCCGCTTTGGTGCGATCGAACAGGCCATAGTCCTGCGCCGCTATCTTCAGCAACCCCCAAACCGCTACCGCGAGAAGGCTTACGACCAGCATGTTCCTGATGAATCTGCGCGCGCGATACACCAGGAAGAGCACGGCGGCCACCAGGGGAAGGACGACGAATAGAGCGACAAAGAGCGTCTCGGTCATTGCAGCTCGACTGATAAAGCTGGTCCGGCCTGCCAGGGAGAGGCACGAGGCGATCTTACGTGTCTCTCGGCCCTTATGCTACCACAGACAGTGATCTTGCGAACAAGCACTAGTAATTATAGTATCAATGTGCAGTGGGGGAGGGAGAAGCATGGAGGCTCTATTAATCGCCTCTATTCTTGTGGGGGTGACCGTTTCCAAGATCGGCGTCGAGATTGCGGCAGAGCCGCTCGCCCACAATCTTCAGATGGTACACGGCAACTGGTTCTGGTCCCTTGACCCGGCGCGCGCGTCAGATCGCGAGCTGCTGCAGGTTGTCGAGGCGGTGCTCCCCCGGGTGGAGGTGCTGGAAGAGCTCTGCTCGGTTCCGGGTCTTTATTGAAGAAGGCGACCCGCAGCGCTGCAGTAAAGGATTTCCCATCGTGCACGGAACAAGGTAGGGCGCAACTGCGCGGCAGCTGCGCCCTGACCGCGAGCCTTACTTGCCGTAAAGCCAGTTGCCGATGAAGCCGCCTGCGATGGCGCCCGTACCGATCACTGCGGAACGCGCCGCTGTCGCAACGACCACGTTGGCACCGGCTGCCGTCCCGCCATTCGCCATGCCGGCGGTAAGCCAGGGTGTGATCATGCCGCCGGTCACCGCGTTAGCGGCAATGACGCCTCCAACCGCGCCGGCCGCGATAGCGAGCACGCGATAGCCGTCGACTTGAACTTCTTCCGCAGGCACCGGCACCGGCTGAGACGACTGAGCCTGCGCCGCTGCTGGAAGTGCAAACAAGAAGAGTACCAGAAGAAGCTTTCTTATCATCGCTCCATCCCCCTTTTGTTGCTGATGCATAGAGTCGCTTTACGCCGACTGCACGAGGAGCCTTGCTGTGCCGCCGCCGCCGAGAGGTGAAGCGCACCTCTCCCGCACGAAAGATAGAGGGATTATCTTTTCAAGGGAAGAACAAGCTTAGTATTCTCGGAACAGCGGTGGCATAGTGCTCCGAGAAGTAGAAGCTCGGACGCGAAAATTCAGGATGCCGAGCAAGGGGGAAAGAGTGGAGAGCTCCAGGGAAGAGGCGCGCCGACGATACCGCGGCTTCGTGTGCATGGCGGCACAGGATCGAAAGTTTCTATCGCGATCCGAAGAAAAGCGCCTTTTGGAAGAGGGCGTTACCGAGTTCGATCTGGAAGCTGAGGAAGCGCGCGGAATCCTGTTATCGGTGATGGATGAGCGTGAGTTCCTGTTGGAGCGCGACCTCGACCGCCGTATCGCGGCCGTCCTGAAGTACGAGGCCGGAAAGAACCGCCGAATCGACCGCAAGCGCTTCAAGCGGATCACAAAGCTTTATGTCGAACTGAGCAATGGCGCGGTCACGGGCTCGCAGGCGCGGCATAACGTCAAGCGGGTGATGGAGGAAGAGGACATCCGGCCCGCCCGCAGCGGGCCTTTGGCGTCACGCCGTTGGTTCCGCCGGGTTGATGCCAAGGCACGTCCGCTGGAGCCCGCGAAGGCTTAAGGCGGGTCTCCGGTCGGGCAAGTCAGAGAGCAGAGAGGCGAGATCAGTGAGACGCATATTGTATCTGGCCGCGGGGCTTCTGCTCGCTGTGGAGACCAGCAACGCAGCGCCTGCACAGAATTCCGTTCCGGACGCGCTGGCTCACACGCCTGATGTCAATCGAGCCTTCCCAGCGCCGCCCCCCACACGTAAGGCGTGGACGGAGCGGCTTTTTGAGGGAGTGACTGAGGAATTGGCGGTGGCCGGCGAGCGTGCCGCCGGAATCGCAAAAGGAACTCGCGAAGGCATTCGCGGACTGCTGCAAGCGGGCTATGATGCGCTTCCGCGCCGCCTGGTGCCTGTCGATCCGCAAGGGCAGGCACAGGTCGCCAAGCCCAGTTGGCGTGGCCCGCCAAGTGACGATGAACTGGACGAGATGCTGCAGCGCCTGGACGCCTTGCAGACACCCCCGATCAAGGACTTGGGCGACAGGCCCCCTCCGGGCCAGCCCTCCGATTCGGAACGCCCTGCACCTGAAAAGCCGACGGTGTCTGCGGAAAACGCGGAAGGTGCGCGCGGTTTGCTCCGCCGGTTGCAGGCCCGCGGGGAAGTGCAGCAGCGGCCGACGACGAGGACCTCTGCCTACTCCCAGATGCTACCTTCGCAACTCGTGCAAGCGGGTTTTCAGGATTGGGAGAACGATGAAGCTTCTGCGGACGAAAGTACCGGGATCGAAGTAGCCTCGGCCTTCCCTGACCCCCTTGGTTCGGGCGCTACGTGCCTTGATGTACAGCAGCAGGGTGCAGAGCCGCTACGCCTCGCCGCCTCGGCAGGTGATGCAAGCGATGTTCTCGACAAGTTGACGCTTGCTGAGGTGATGCCAGATCAGCCGCGCCTGCTGCCCGATGGCTCGCTCTTTTTGCCAAAATTGGCCCAGCGGCTGCTCGAAATTGGAACGTTGCAAGCCTGTGAGGAACAGCTATTGCGCGTGGAGAGCGTGAGCGGCCGTGTGGTTGCCGATCCGGACGCCAGCGGCCTGGTCCAGGCGGCTCAGGTTGGACGGATACGCCCTGGCCCTGACGGCCTACCGGCCTTGGGAACGCGGGTGCGGGCTGGCCAACCTCTGGCCGTTCTCGAACCGGCGGTTCCGGCGGTGGAGCGGGGTCAGCTCGAGCGCCAGCTTGCCGAACTACGCAGCCAGATCATCGAGACCGAGCTGCAGTTGGCACGCATGCGTGATTTCCCCATTGTTCCCTTCCGTTCGGGCCGCATGTTGGCACTGCGCCTTGAACTGGACGGCTTGAGGAAGCAGCGAGATCAATTGATTGCAGCACTCGATGATCACGAGGTGCTGCTAAGTCCGGTAGAGGGGGTGATCTCGCGTGCGGAAATACGCGCAGGTCAGCTTGCCCAGCCTGGCGACACCCTGTGGGAGATCGTCGATCCGCAACGTCTGCGCCTGGAGGTATTGGCGCCTGCGGATTTTCCGCTCGAAGAGCTGCGGGGGGCGCAAGCCCTGACCAGTGGCGGAGAGCGCCTGGAGCTGCGCCTCGCCGGCCAAGGCAAGGCACGCGATGATGGAAGCCTGCTTCTGCAGTTCAAGATTGAGGATCCGCCAAAGAGCCTGCGCCTGGAAACGATGGTGCAGGTCCATCTCAGCGGCGGAGAGCCTCGCCCAGCTTTGCTCTTGCCCCAGGAAGCACTCTGGGAACGAGGGGACGGGAGCTTCCTGGTATGGGAACATTTGGAGGGTGAACGTTTCCTACCTCGGCGTGTGCGGGGCGAACGCGGAAGCGATTCAGCCTTCATTCTGCGCGACGGCCTGGAGCAGGGGGCCCGAATTGTCCACCGCGGGGTCGAGCAACTCGAGCGCCTGGTCCTTGATCTGCATGTCTCGGGCCACGCATCTGTAGCCTCCGTGGCTCGCCCGGAGCCGCTCACCGGAGGCCGTTAGATCGCGTGCTGCAGAGCAGAGGTAACCTGAGCGAATAGGTCTGTAACCTACCTAAGAAGAAAAGTGCCTTTCCCCTCTGCCCCCCTCTGCAGGAGGGTTCCGGAAGCCTAGGCTGAACCGAGATGGACAGTCTTAAATGAGGCTTTCGAAGATGCAGCTCTGGACTTCTGGGGGCCAGCTTTGCTGGCAGCGGTTGAAGCCGCTCTGCCTTTTGGTGATGGCGCTACTGGTTGGAATGATGGCGTCATCCTTGGTTCGGGCGGAGGAGGCTTATCGGCTAGACGCCGGCGACAAGTTGAGGGTCAACGTTTACAATGAACCCTCTCTTTCCGGCGAGTTCGAGGTCGACGGTTCGGGCTTCGTATCACTCCCCCTGATCGGCGAGGTGGCCGCGCGGGACCTGACGGTGCGGGAGTTGGAACAGCGCGTGGCTGACGCCTTGCGCGGCGACTATCTGGTCTCACCTCGGGTATCGGTCGAGGTCACCAACTACCGGCCCTTCTATATAATCGGCGAGGTCAATAACCCGGGGCGCTACGCCTATGTGGACGGGATGACCGTAATGAACGCGGTCGCCATGGCCGGTGGCTTCACCTATCGCGCGCGGGAAAGCCGTGCAGAGATCAAGCGGCAGGGACAGGGCGAAGTGGATCGCAATGCTGCTCCTCATTCGCCGGTGATGCCGGGAGATGTGATTACCATCCCGGAGCGCTTTTTTTGATGCAGCCCGCTCTGCCGAGCGCATGACGGGCGAAGTCAAAGCTTCTCAAAAAGAGGTAGCGGCCAGGCTCTTGTCGAGAGGGCTGGCGAGCTTATCGAAAGGCGATGGGTAACTGCCCTGCAAGCGCAAGCATCCCAAGAGGCTTGTCGTTGAGCGGCGGCAACTGGAGGCGTCCATGAGGCCGGTGTTGGACGGGCAAGCAGTGTCTTCAAGTCTGGAAGAGCCCCAAGGGGAAGGTGCGCAGCTTTCTTCCACGCTGCGCTTCCTGCGCCGCAGGCTCGGTATCATTGCCGGAGGCGGCCTCCTCGCAATGGGGCTTGCCGGCTTGGTGGCCTATAACCTGACACCGCAGTATACCGCTCGGTCACTCTTGATGATCGACGCGCGCCAAATTCACGTCACCGACGTGCAATCGGTCCTCTCCGGGCTGACGGCGGAAAACGCGGTGCTGCGCACGGAACTGGACGTGCTCAACTCGCCCGTCTTGATGCGGAACGTTGCGGATTATCTCGACCTCTACTCCCATCCCTACTTCAATCCGCCGCCGGAACCGAGCCGCTGGGCGAAATGGCGCGACGAAGGGCGGGAGTTTTTGATGTCGGTGTTCCCGGCGGAGATGCTTCCCCGCTGGGTAAAGGAGAAGGAGGTTGTCGAGGAGCTTGATCCTCTCGACCCTGAAAGCGTGCGTCGACGAGTTGTCGACCTTCTGCTGCGAAGCACACACACGGACAACGACGGCCGCTCCTACACCATTAAGGTGAGCTTCACCTCCCCTGACCCCGAGTTGTCGGCGGAGATCGTGAACAACATCGTCGAGCAGTATCTCTACGATCAGCTCAGCGCGAAACGTGATGCGACCCGTGCGGCCAATGAATGGCTTCTTGAACGCCTGGACGAACTGGGCGTGGAAGTGCGTGAGGCCGAGCTTGCCGTCCGAAACTATCGAGAGGAGCACGGCCTGATCGAAAGCCGCGGGGAAACCGTGAGCGAGCAGCAACTGGCGGAAATCAACGCCCGTCTGGTCGAGGCGCAGGTCGAGCGATCACAGGCAGAAGCCCGGCTTAGCGCAGCGCGCAATGGCAACCCCGAAGGGCTACGGGATGTTGAAGGCGCCACGATCCTCTCGAGCTTGCGGGCGGAAGAGACGATCCTGCGCCGGCGGGAGGCAGAGATGGCGTCGCGCTATGGTCCGCAGCATCCGGAAATGCTGCAGTTGCGCGCCGAGCGCAATGAAATCCAGGCAAAGCTTCGCGAGGAAACTGGCCGGATCATCCAGTCGCTCTCGGTTGCGGTACAAGAGGCCGTTGCCAAGGAGGAGGCGCTGGTGGAGGCCCTCAATGGGCTGCGGCGGAGTACCAGCACCAACCAACGTGCCGAAGTCGAGTTGAACGAGCTGATCCGCCAGGCCGAATCTGTGGGCGCGCTCTATGCGAACTTCCTTCGGCGCTACCGAGAAACGTCCGAGCAGGAGGGGCTGCTGCGCGCTGACGCGCGGGTGGTTTCCACGGCGGAGGTTCCGTCGGTACCCTCCTTCCCGCGTCCTACCCTGATGATGGGGGCGGGTGCGGTTCTTGGGTTGCTTATGGGCCTGCTTGTCGCCGCCATCATGGAATTGGTCGATCGAGGCTATCGCTTGTCCGCGCAGGTAGAGAAGGAAACCGGCGTGGCAGTGCTGGGTGTTGAGCCGCTGCTTCGAACTCGCCTGGAGCCCTCAACCTACGCCCTCTGCAAGCCCTATTCTGCTTTCAGCGAGGGCGTCCAGGGGTTGCGCATGACATTACAGTTCGGCAATGCCGGCGATCCCCATCGGATCATCATGATCACCTCTTCCGTACCTTCCGAGGGAAAAACTTCCCTGTGCATGACCCTCGGACGCATTGCCGCCAAGTCCGGCGCCCGTACACTCCTGGTAGAAGCTGACATGCGCCGGCCGCGGATGCTGCATCGGCTGAAACTACGGCCAAAGGGCTATCTCACCGATGTGCTCGACGGCACCTACCGCCTCGAGGAGGCGGTTGTAGAGGACCGCTTTAGCGGCATGCACATCCTCGCTTCGCGTCATGGGGTGCCGAGCCCACTGGAAAGGTTGGCCTCTCGTAGAATGGCCTCCTTCCTGGAAAGCGTGCGGCATCGCTATGACTTGGTGATCGTCGATACCCCGCCAATCATGGCCGTCGCCGATGCCGGGCCGCTGGCCAAGATCGCCGACGCAGTCCTCTTCGTCGTCCGCTGGGGCCACACGCCTCGGGAAACGGTAAAGGCTGCCTTACGCCGCCTGGCGATCGTAGACGTTGAGGTCACAGGCATTGTCCTGTCGCAGGTCGATCTTCGGCGGCAAGCAACCTATGGGTACGGAGACTATGGGTATCACTACGATCAATACAAGAATTACTATGCAGACTAGAGCAATTTTCTTGAAAAGGTTGTGTTTGTAAAAAGGTAGTTGTTCCAGTGTATTTTCCCCGAATAAAAATACCACCTAAGCGCAAAACCTATACTTCTGATTACTGTGATCAAAGTCGCGCTGAGTTAGAATGTCTTCAGTCCTATGAATTATTGATCAGCGTGAATGGGAGGGGCGATTGGTTCAAGCTACTGACCAGGAAGTCTCAACCCGGTGGGGCTGGTACTGTGTCCAAACACTGGCGAGCAAGGAGTCCCTGGCG
>JAJUFM010000142.1 GCA_029265995.1 Rhodospirillaceae bacterium
GTGCGCGCGGCGATCCGCGCAATCCGCCCTCGCCTGTCGATGAACAGCATGTCGAGGGGTATCAGGGTGTTTTTCATCCACATCGAGCGGAAATCCTCGTGATCGTAAAGGAAGAGCATTCCCGCGTCCTGCGCTAGCGCCTCTCGGAACATGAGGCCGCGTGCTCGTTGCTCATCGGTCAAGGCCAGCTCGACGGTAAAGGTATGGACCTCTCCCGCCCTCGTCTCTATCGCGAGTTCCGCCGTCTCCAGCTCTTGCGCGGCAACCGGCAGCGCGAACAGGAACAGAAAGATGCATAGCAACTGCCGCATCAAGCCTTCTCCGCACGATAACTGGCTGCCAGATCCACATAGTTCTGCACGCTGTGGGCAAAACCCTCCAGATCCTGAGGTCGCAAATCGCGCAAGTGGCTCGCCGGATTGCCTCCCCAGAGCTCGCCCTTGGGCACCCTCTTCCTCGGCGTAACGAGTGCGCCAGCCGCAACCATTGCGCCGCTTTCCACCACCGCGAGGTCCATCACCACCGAACGCATGCCGATAAAGGCGCCATCCTCCACCGTGCAGGCATGGAGGAGCGCCAGATGCCCGACCGTGATGTTGTCGCCGATCAAGCAGGGCATGCCGCCGCCCGTCTCTCGATAATCGCCTTCCGGATCATGGTTCGAGTGCACGACCGTGCCATCCTGAATATTGGTGTTGCGGCCGATACGGATCCTGTTGCTATCGCCGCGCAGCACGCAGCCGTACCAGATAGAGCTACCAGCGCCGATCTCCACATCCCCAATAATGACCGCATTCTCAGCCACAAAGGCATCGGGATGAATTTTGGGGGTAATTCCACGATAGCTGCGGATGATCGCCATACCGGAGGCTCTCCTTCAAATGGAGTTCTGATTGATGGGCAGGCTCAAGCTTAATGAAACTACTCAGCGAGCTCTAGTTTTCCGGCCGAATGCCGCGCTAGCAGCGACCGGCGCGCCGCACAAAATACTGCTCAACGAAAGCGACCCCCGAAAGCGGGGGTCGCTGGAGCCATTCGGCCCGTTTGTATCCTCCAAGGGCGCTGGCCGTCCCGTCGGACTTGGGCTAGCCGTGCGAGAAGCTTGTGCCACATAAAGCACCAGCAGCGCAACTATTGATCGATCTTTGGGAAAGATCCCACAGAAAATTCCCCCGGCGGCCTTGCCGGGGGAAGTTGGGGAAGTGGAATAGGCGGGGAAGATCCTGCAGTAACGCGAGGAGTGGCCGACTAGGCCGGTCGTCAGGACTCCACCGCCGCTGCCGGCTGAGCAGCATCCACAGTTAAGCTGAGACCTGCACCAACGTCCTTGCGCCAGATCAATGAGCGATCAACTTTTGTTTCGCCCCCGCGGCCCGCATTGGGTATAGTTGGTCCTGCCGAAGATGGAGTGCCGACACACGTCGACTTCCGGGAGGTTCCTATGAAGGTGAAACGATCAACCCCGGGCCGTGTTTTCCCCAATAGCCTTCGCAGCACCGCGCTGCAGCGGCGAAATCTCGCCAACATCGGGCTGCTGACTGGCATCGTGACAATCGGGGTAGTGGCCCTTGGCCTCTGGGTCCGGATGGTCCTGCTGTAGGCTGACTTTTCCACCAAAGCGGCAGTTGCCGCCCTAGTGGTCTTCCAGCTTCTCCTGTTCAGGAGCGCGCTTCAGCTTTGCCCCGAGCAGAGCGGAGATAACTCCGTGGAGGGTCCGCACTTCTTGATCGGTGAGAGCTGCTCGATCGAAAATTGCCCTGAGATTGCGCCGCATGCCAGGCGCCTTCTCCGGCGGGTGAAAGAAGCCCATCCGCTGCAGGATGTCCTCCAGCCGCTCGAAAAACTCGATCAGTCGGGCTTTTTCCACGGGACGACCCCCGCCCAGATGCAGCTGGCGTTCTGGCGTCTCATCCCCCGCCTGGTACCACTCATAGGCCAGCAACAGCACCGCCTGCGCCAGATTGAGTGAAGAAAAGGCAGGATTCAGCGGCACTTTCACGATCACATCGGCCAAGGCTATATCATCGTTTGATAGCCCCGTGCGTTCTGGACCAAAAAGTAGCCCGACACGCTCGCCCCCTTTTTCGAGAGCGCGGATTTCGGCCGCTGCCTGCCTCGGGGTGACAATGGCGCGCACCTGATCCCGAGGCCGGGCTGTCGTCACGTAGATGCGATGCAGGTCTGCAACCGCAGCCTGCGTCGTATCGAACAGGCGCGCGCCCTCGATGACCTCCCGCGCACCGGAAGCTGCAGCCGAGGCTTCAGGATTGGGCCATCCATCCCGCGGTGCAACAAGCCGCAAGTCGAGGAGCCCACAGTTGAGCATGGCGCGCGCCACCATCCCGATGTTCTGGCCCAACTGCGGCTGAACCAGGATCACTGCCGGTGCCTGAGCGCTCGCCAGTGTGCGGACCTGCGCCGCTTTCCGATTTGTCCCAGCCATGGCGTCAGCCCTGAGGAGCCGCCACTCCGGCGTTATGAAGCTTCCAGCTCAAGGCGTCATAAAGCGCGTTGAACGAGGCGTCGATGATGTTCGGCGACACACCTACAGTGGTCCAGCGCTCGCTTGCACTGCCACTTTCGATCAGCACGCGCGTAACGGCTTCCGTCGCATCCTGAGGCGTGAGGATGCGAACCTTGTAGTCGCGTAGACGCACCGATTCGAGCACCGGATAACGGGGGGTCAGCGCCTTGCGAAGCGCCTTGTCGAGCGCATCCACCGGACCGTTCCCGTTGGCAACCGTCATCAACTGGTCACCGCCGAGGGTAAGGGCCACGGTCGCTTCTGATTCGGTAACCAGTTCACCGCGCGCATTCCAGCGCCGATCGTCCATCACGCGGAAACGGTTCAGGACGAAGAAATCCGGAACCTGACCTAGAAGGCGGCGCGCCAACAACTCGAAGGAGGCTTCCGCGCCGTCGTAGGCATAGCCTTCGAACTCACGCTGCTTGACCTCTTCAATCAGGCGATCGAGCCGGGAGTCCTTGGGATCCACCTCTATCCCCAGATCCTGCAGGCGGGACAGGATATTGGCCCGACCAGCCTGATCGGAGACCACCACCCGCCGCCGGTTGCCCACCACCTCCGGGTCGACATGCTCATAGGTGCGTGGATCCTTCACGACGGCAGAAACGTGCAGCCCGCCCTTATGTGCGAAGGCGTTATCCCCGACATAGGGGGCGCCCGGTGCCGGGAAACGGTTAAGACGCTCGTCCAGCAGGCGGGAGGTAGGGGTGAGCAGCCGCAAACCTTCCTTGTCGATGCCGCAATTCCAGTCGGTTTTCAGAACGAGTGAGCCGATGAGCGAAACCAGGTTTGCATTGCCGCAGCGTTCGCCAAGCCCGTTCAAAGTGCCCTGGATCTGCCGCGCGCCTGCTGAAACCGCAGCGAGCGAATTGGCAACTGCGTTGCCGGTATCGTCGTGAGCATGAATCCCGAGGCGGGCTTCCGGCAGAGTTTCAGCGACAACAGCGACGATGTCCTTGATCTCATCCGGCAGGGTGCCTCCGTTGGTATCGCACAGCACCAGCCAAGCGGCGCCCGCCTCCCAGGCGGCTTTCAAGCAGGAAAGCGCATAGTTACGGTTAGCCTTGAAACCATCGAAGAAGTGTTCTGCGTCGAACATCACCTCGCGCTTGCTACGCCCGAGAAAGGCGATCGAATCGCCGATCATCGCGAGGTTTTCCTCGCGGGGAATCTCCAGTGCAAGATCGACATGGAAGTCCCACGACTTACCGACAATGCACGCAACCTGCGCCTTGGCATTCACCAATCCCGCCAGCCCTGGGTCGTTTTCAGTGGATCGGCCAGGCCGCCGGGTCATGCCGAACGCCACCAAACTTGCCTGTCGCAAGGCCGGCGGATCGGCAAAGAACGCGTCGTCCGTTGGATTGGCGCCCGGCCAGCCACCTTCAACATAGCTCACCCCCAGACGGTCCAGAGCCTCTGCAATCGCCGTCTTGTCGGAAACGCTGAAGTCGACCCCCTGCGTCTGGGCGCCATCGCGCAGCGTGGAATCGAAGAGATAAAGACGCCGGTCCTGTGTCATGGGGCTACCAATGTTGAGGAGATCGCCTCGGTTAGTACACAGGCGCGGCAAGGCGTCAACCGTGCGCACGCTTGCGATAGCCTAACAGGGTGCCCAGCCTTGCGTGGAGGAGCAACCGCCTGTACCTGACAAGCTGAGATGCAGGCTTGAGTGCGAGCTCTGCTTTTGCCCGCCGCCGTGACAATTGCCCGCTGAAAGCGCCGGACCCACCTAAGGATCAAGGCTCCTCTGCTATGGATGAAAAAGACCGTGCCAGCCGCTCGGCCAGATGAAGGGCAGCGCCTGCGCGGCCCCCTCTACCTGGCTGCCGGAGCCCTGCTTTGGGGTACAGCCGGTGTCGCCTCCAAGGCGGCCACGGGGATCGAGCCGCTAAGCGCCATTTCCATAGCCTTCTACCGCCTGCTCTTCTGTCTACCGCTGCTGCTACTCTTTGGGTGGATGCGCTACGGATCGCTTTTGCTGCAGGTTCAGCGAGCGCATCGGCTCTCGATCCTTCTGCTGGCGCTCACCGCAGGCCTCTATCAGATCTTTTATTTCGCAGCCGTTCGAGAAGCGGGCGTCACATTAGCCACGCTCGTATCACTGGGCGGCGCCCCCTTTCTCGTCGCGCTGCTGGCGGCGGTTTTCCTGAAGGAAAGGCCGCACCCTGCCCTGTTAGGCGCTCTCTTGCTGGCCGTTCCGGGAGCGCTGCTACTTGTGGGCCTGCCAGGCGAAGTCGCAGGCTACAGCAATTCCATCATGGGGGTGTTCCTTGCTGTCTGCGCCGCCTTCAGCTACGCGGCCTTCGCCTTGTTAAGTCGCAAGATCGCCTCCTTCTACAATCCGGTTCAACTGGTTCTCCTGGCCTTCGGTGGCGCCGCCCTTCTCATCTTGCCGCTCGCGCTGTTCGACGGCCTTTCAGTGCCGGGCAAACCCGAGGCCTGGGCTTTGCTGATGTACATAGGATTGTTGCCGACCGCGGCAGCCTATCTCTTCTTCTTCTCAGGCATGAAGCATGCAACGGCTACGTTGGCAGGCCTGCTGACAGTACTCGAGCCCTTGGCCGCAGCTATTCTTGCTTGGTTGCTCTTTGGAGAGAGGCTTGGGCCAGCGGGAATGCTCGGCGCAGCGCTTATCCTGGCAGCCTTGGTTATTTCCTCGCTGGGTAGAGACCGTAGCCGAACTGCTTGATCGTTCTCCTGCAAATGCTCCTGTGATTCCCTACGCGACAAGCTTTCCGCAGCGGGACGGTGGTGCTAGACCACGCCTCAATCGATCCGCCCCCTTGACCACCGTTGCGGAACTTGCTTCCCGCCGACAGCTACAGGAATGGAGCGGCTTAACCTAATCCGGATGCCAGATGATCTTGCTGAAACTCAGGCTGCTTCAACAGCTGTTGCGATGAAACTTTCGGACTTCGACTTTGAACTGCCGCGGGAGGCCATTGCGCAGCGGCCGGTATCTCCTCGCGATGCCGCTCGACTGCTTCACCTTCCTGCAGAGGGAGGGCTGGCAGATCTCGGCGTGAGGGATCTTCCGCGCCTGCTGCGCCCTGGCGATGTCGCCGTCTTCAACGATACGCGCGTCATTCCCGCGCGCCTGTATGGCAAGCGAGGTACGGCCTCCGTCGAAGTCACTTTGCACAAGCGCGAAAGCGCCAGCGACTGGCGCGCCTTCGCGCGGCCGGCACGCAAGTTGCGTCCTGGAGATCATATCGACTTCGACGATGACTTCTCTGCCTTGGTCCAAGAACGCGGAGAGGGCGGCGAAGTGCTGCTGCAGTTCGACCGCTCAGGCTCTGATTTGATGGCGGCCCTTGAAAACTACGGCCATCTGCCCCTCCCCCCCTACATCCAGCGGCCGGATGGGGCGGATGGTCTCGATAAGACCACCTACCAGACCGTTTACGCGCGCAGCGCTGGAGCCGTTGCAGCGCCCACGGCGGGTCTGCATTTCACGCCGGAGCTGCTCCAGGCGCTGGATGCGCGCGGCGTGTCCCGTGTCACCGCCACCCTGCACGTTGGCGCCGGCACCTTCTTGCCGGTCAAGCATGAAGATCTCTCTGAGCACAGAATGCATGCCGAATGGGGGAGCTTGTCCGCAGAAGGCGCCGCCGCCATAAGGAGGGCAAAGGCCGAAGGCGGACGGGTTGTCGCCATCGGCACCACGGCGCTGCGCCTTCTCGAGAGTGCGGCTGGGGAGGACGGCAGCCTGGGCGCTTTTGAGGGCGAGACTGATCTTTTCATTCTGCCTGGCTATAACTTCAAGATTGTCGACCTGCTGATGACCAACTTCCACCTGCCGAAATCTACCCTTTTCATGCTCGTCTGCGCCTTTGCTGGCTACGAGCGGATGCAAGCTGCCTACGCCCATGCCCTGGCGACGGGCTACCGCTTCTTTTCCTACGGCGATTCCA
>JAJUFM010000113.1 GCA_029265995.1 Rhodospirillaceae bacterium
TCCGGCGCGGCCGAGCGGTTCGACTGGGACTACCTCTGGAAGAATCTACCGGCCGACGGCTCCGTGCAGCTGCAGAACGTAACCAGCAGCCGCGGCGTCTTCGTCCTCGCCGGCCCCAACGCCCGCAAGGTGCTGCAGGAGCTCACCGATGCGGATCTGTCGAACGAGGCCTTCCCCTGGCTGACCGGTCAGACGATCGACGTCGGTCTCGCTGGCGATGTGCGCGCCCTCCGGGTCAACTTCGTCGGTGAGCTGGGTTGGGAACTGCACCATCCCATCGAATACAGCCGCCACATCTACCGCGAGTTGATGCGGGTCGGGAGGGCGCACGACATCGGCCTGGTTGGCATGCGGGCGATGGACGTGCTCCGCATCGAGAAATCCTACCGCATGTGGGCCGGTGACCTGACGCGCGACTATACGGCGCTCGAAGCGGGGCTCGATCGCTTCGTCCGCCTGAACAAGGGCGAGTTCCGCGGCCGCGACGCTCTGGTGCGGCAGCAGCAGGAAGGTGTGCCGCGGCGCCTGGTGACCCTTGAAGTCTTCCCGGAAGAGCGTGGGGGACGACCCATCGCCGATGCCGGCGGTAACGAGCCGCTCTACAAGGACGGCAAGATGGTCGGCCGCGCCACCTCCGGCGTCTACGGCCACAACTGCGGCAAGTCGCTGGCGCTGGCCTATGTGGAGACAGAAGCAGCGGAGATCGGCACCGAGCTCGAGATCGTCATCCTGCAGGAGCGCTTCCGCGCGGTGGTGATCCCCGACAGCCCCTGGGACCCGGAGAACGAGCGACTGCGCGGCTGATCAAAACGCTTTCTGAGCGCGAGCGAGGATCTGGATACGGAGGAGCCGATCGGATCCAGATCCTTCACTGGGTTCAGAAGGAGGAACCTTCCCGCGCGCCATCTTTGTCCTTTTCTTCCGGCACGGCGTGGGCATGGTAGCGGCCATGACTCAAGCAGCTTCCTCACGCATTCGTGGCATCCTCTTCGACAAGGACGGCACGCTTCTCGACTTCAACCGGACGTGGGTGCCGCTCAACCGCCGCGCGGCCATCACCGTGGCGGCGGGCGACCGCCCGCTCGCCGCGCGACTCCTTGCCAGCGCCGGACATGACCCGGAAAGCAACCACGTGGCCCCGGGTTCTCTTCTCGCTGCCGGCGATGCGGGAGAGATCGCGACGCACTGGGCCTCCCTCCTGCCCGGGAGCAGCCTTGAGCGCTTGACGGAGCAGGTAGACAGAATTTTCAGCGCCAGCGCCGAAGAAGCAGTCCCGGTTCCAGCCATGGCAGAGGTGGTGCGAGATCTTCATGAACAGGGTTACCGCCTTGGCCTGGCGACCAGCGACAGTGAAGCCGCAGCGCGGGGCTTTCTTGCGCGCTGCGGCCTCGAGGAACTCTTCTGCTATGTCGCCGGCTGGGACAGCGGCGATGGGCGCAAGCCGGAGCCGGGGATGGTTCAGGCCTTTGCTCGCCGCAGCAGTCTAGCGCCAGGGGCTATCGCGATGATCGGAGACAGTCCACAGGACATGCGCATGGGGCTCGACGGGGGCGCGGGGCTGCTGATCGGCGTTTTGACCGGCACCGCCACGACGGCAGACCTGCAGCCACCCGCGCATCGGGTTCTCGCCTCTATCGCCGATCTCGCAGCCTATCTTGCCAAGTCGGCATAGGAGGGCTGCGCGCGCAGCGCCTTGACAGCGGAGCGGCATCGTCGCACCGACGGTTCATGCGCAGAAACGAGCAGTCAGAATCGAGGCCGACCGGCTCACCATGAATATCGTCTTCACCACCGAAGGTGTGCGACGAGGCTATGTCGCAGCGCTGCCGATCGCCCTGGGGTTAAGCGTCTTCGGGATGGTCTACGGCCTGGTGGCCAGCCAGAAGGGCCTGAGCCTGGCCGAGACGGTGTTGATGTCCGCCATCGTTTTTGCCGGAGCTGCCCAGATGCTGGCGCTTGAGCTTTGGCAAGAGCCGGTGCCGGCGATCTCGCTGACCATCGCCGTCCTGATCATCAACCTGCGCTACATGATGATGACGGCGGTACTCCGCCCCTGGCTCGCGCCGGTTGGCAAGCTGAGGGCCTATGGCAGCCTCTTCTTTACCGCCGACGAGAACTGGGCCATCGGGGTCGCGGAGATGCGCCGCGGTGGCAAGGACGCAGCTTTCTACCTCGGCACCGGTTTTGCGCTCTGGAGCATCTGGGTCCTGACTAGCGCCCTGGGTGGGATTTTCGGCACGGTTGTGGCTGATCCGGAGCGCCTTGGGCTGGATTTCGTCCCGCTCGCCGCTTTTCTGGCGCTGCTCGTCCCAATGTGGGAAGGCAAGGCTCGCAGCCTCCTGCCCTGGATTTCCGCAGCAGCAGTTGCGCTGGCCTTGCATGCCCTGCTCCCAGGCACCTGGTACCTGGTGGGTGGCGGAATTGCCGGCAGCCTGGTCGGCGGCCTCCTGCTCCAGCACCGTGACGCAACGTGAGCGCCGACATTATCTTCACGTTCAACGGCTTCCGCCGCGGTTTTATCGCCACCGTCCCTCTCGGCATGGGCGCTTCGACCTTCGGCGCGCTTTTTGGCTTCCTGGCTGACCAGCAGGGTCTCAGCGCGATTGAAGCCCTATTGATGAGCGGGCTGGTCTTCGCCGGCGCCTCCCAGCTCGTGGCTTTGGAACTCTGGAGCACGAACTCCTCGATCCTGCTGATCTCCCTGGCCGCGGCCTTCGTCAATCTGCGCTTCATGATGATGGCGGCCGCCATGCGCCCCTGGCTAGCCGGGCTTAGCCCCGCAAAGGCCTATGGCAGCCTGGTGCTGCTGGTCGACATGAGCTTCGCCCTCAGCCTCTCGGACATGAACAAGGGCGGTCGCGACGCGGCCTTCTTTCTCGGCTCCAGTGTGCTGCTTTGGCTGGTCTGGGTTGCTTCCACCGGCTTCGGCTTCGCCTTCGGCCACCTGCTGAGCGACCCGGAAGCCTGGGGGCTCGACTTCCTCGTACCCGCCTGTTTTATTTCCATGACAGTGCCGCTGTACCAACAGCGCCGCAGCCTGGTTCCCTGGTCGGTAGCCGCGGGCGCCTCCTGCCTTGCTTGGCAGACCTTACCCGGCGCCTCCTACCTCCTCGTTGGCGCGGTCGCCGGCGCCCTTACCGGAGCGTTGCTTGATGAGCGTCGATAGCCTGGCCTTGCTGGCGATCCTTGGAATGGGGCTGGCGACCTACTTGGTACGCGCGTCCGGCTTCTTCCTGGTCCAGCGCCTGCCTCGCAGCCGCTTTCTCGACGCCTTCCTGCACCACCTGCCTGGCGCGATGTTCGTCGCTCTTGTTACTCCGCCCGTGCTTGGCGGCGGCCCGCCCACCTGGGCAGGCGCACTTGCCGTCATCAGCTGCGCGGCCCTGCGCGCACCACTGCTGGTCAGCCTGCTTGCCGGCGCCGCCACCGTCGCGCTGCTGCGGCAGGTCTTGGCAGGCTATTGAGTCACCTCTTCCTCGCTGACCGCCTCCGCCCAGGGATGCAGCGGATCCACGGCGCCCTGGTTGCGCCCCTTTTCGCGGAGCACCGCCAGCGCCGTCGCATAGTTGTTGGGCGCAAAGCCGGCCCTACCCTCGCTGGTCGGATGCACTTCCGCCAAGGCTGAACGGATGGAAGGATCGAGACGCGGGTCCATCACCACGCCGTCGGGGCTGCTCACGTCGATGCGGGGTTGATGCATCGCCTCGTCAAGAGTCATCCCGCTGGCCAGCATCAAGCCAAGCTGGGTCATGGCCGGGATGATCTTGCGGCCGCCGGACGCTCCGATGCCGAACACCCGATCCGGCGTTTCGCCCAGCACCGGCACGTAGTTGGAAAGGGTTCTTTTCCCGGGCGCCAGGGAGTTCGGCCGGCCCGGCCGCGGATCGAACCAGTTAATACCATTGTTCATCAAAATGCCGCTGCCGGGTAGGGTCACCTTTGATCCGAAGACCGACAGCAGAGTCTGGGTGAGGGTCACCACATTACCCTGACGATCGACTACCGAAAGATGGGTGGTACAGGAGGGGCCACGATGGCCATCCTCATCCCCCAGATGCTCCAATCGATGTGCAAAGGCATCTCGCAAGGCCTGCGCTACCGCGAGGTAGAAGGCACCATCCGGCGGGCCGCCCGACCAGGTCTCGCGCAACTGCTCCACCGCACGGGCCAGCGTCGGGCCGCCATTCAGCTCCGGCAGGACATGCAGCTTCGCGTCCCCATGGCGCACGATTGCAGGCGTGACTTCCCGCGCCTGGTAGCTCCGCAGGTCCTGCAAGGAAAGGCAGCCGCCGGCGGCCTGTACGTCTGCGGCGATGCTCTCGGCCAGAGCTCCCTCATAGAAGTCTCGCGCGCCGGCCTTGGCCAGGTGGATCAAGGTTTCGCGAAGTTTCCTGTTTGGGAGATAGCGCGGTGGCTGCAATCCGCCGGGCGGAAGCCCCTCCTCCAAATAGATCGCGGCGCTCGCTGGAAAGCCCGCCAGCTCCTTTGCATGCTGGGTGATTTGCAGCAAGGAGAACCAATCCAGCGGGACGCCTCTTTCGGCCAGGAGAATGGCTGGGGCTACGGCATCTTCCCATCCAAGGGTCCCCAGTTCCTCGAGTATGGCCGCCAGGCCCGCGACCTGGCCGGGAACTGCTATAGCGCTACCGCCACGCAGGTTTCTCCCCTCTTTCACGGCTGACCAGCCGAAGAGGTCTTTATCGGCGGCCCCCTCTTCCACGGGATAGTCGGTTGGATCGAGCGCAGCCGGAGAGCGCATGCCAAAGTCCCATGCGCGCACACGTCCGCTCGCCGCCTCCCGGTGCAGCAACAGGCCGCCGCCGCCAAGACCGCTCATCCAGGGTTCGACCACCCCAACAGCCAGAGAGGTCACCACCGCTGCGTCTACGGCATTGCCCCCCGCGGCCAGAACCGCTGCACCAGCCTGAGCTGCGAGACGACTCTGAGAAACGACGATGCCACCCTCCGAGGCGATGGCGGGCTTGCGGGTGACCTGGCGGCGGGAAAGGCTATCAACCATGGCGGCTCCTGCTGGGCTGGTGGTGGCGGTACGGGACGTGCAAGCTAGGACGCGCTGTTCACCGCGCAAAGGCAAGAGGGCAAAGCCCCCAACCAACGTCGGTCGGCAGGAGGTACCACGGGCTGCGCCCTCAAGGGCCAGTACCTCTCGCACCGGTCCCTCCTCTTGTCCTCGCTCGGATCCAACCGTACCTAAGGCTCCAATTGGCCAGTGCCATCCCCCCGCACATCCCTCCTCGCGGTAGACGGATCTCGACATTCCATGATCGCCCTCAGCCCTCTTGCGCGCAGAATTGCCTATGTCACGACCTTCGAGATCCTTGCGATTCTCTTCGCGACGTTTCTGCTGTCTGCGCTGAGCGGTGGCGACGCGCAGACTTCCCTGCCGGTTGCGGCCGCAAGCTCCCTGGCCGCGGTGGCCTGGAATTTCATCTACAACACGCTCTTCGAAGCCTGGGAGGAGCGTAAAGGGATCGTCAAGCGAACCGTCGTTCTGCGCGTTGCCCACGCGGTCGGCTTTGAAGGCGGCTTGGTGCTCATCCTGATCCCCCTGTTCATGTGGTGGTATTCCATCGGCCCCTGGATGGCCCTGAAGATGGAGATCGCTCTGCTGATCTTCTTTCTGGTCTACACTTTCTTCTTCACCCTGCTTTTCGATTGGCTGGTGCCTCGCAGAGTGGCGTGACACCCCTTCCTCTCCGCCCGCCCTCGTTATATCCTGCCAAACATAACGAACGCCGGAGAAGAAGTGCGCCTGCTGTCAGCCGTCCTGATCGGTCTCCTCTGCCTCTTGCCCGTCAGGCCCGCGGCTGCCCAGGCCTTGGTAGCCGCGGCCTCGGATCTGCAGTTTGCCCTGACCGAACTGGCCGAAGCCTTCCGCGAAGCGGGCGGAAGCGAGCTGCGGCTGGTCTTCGGCTCCTCCGGCAACCTTAGCCGCCAGATCGAGAAGGGCGCGCCCTTCGAACTCTTCCTCTCCGCCGACGAGAGCTATGTGGCGCGGCTGGTAGAAGCGGGGCTGACCCGCGACGAGGGGGAGATCTATGCCCATGGTCATCTCGCCCTGCTGCTGCCGCCCAACTCTCCCCTGGCGCTCGATGCGAGCCTGAAGAAGCTCGCGCAAGCGGCGGCGTCGGGCGAAATCACCCGCTTTGCCATCGCCAACCCGGAGCACGCCCCCTACGGCCGTGCGGCCAAGCAGGCGCTGGAAGCCGCCTCCGCCTGGGAGGCGCTGCAGCCAGCCCTGGTGCTGGGAGAGAACGTCTCCCAAGCGGCACAGTTTGCGGTCAGTGGTTCGGCTCAGGGCGGGCTGGTCGCCTTTTCCCTGGTCGCCGCCCCCAGTTTCGAGGGCCGCGGCAAGCACGTGATGATCCCGCCCGAGACCTATGTCCCGCTGCGCCAGCGCATGGTGCTGACCCGGCGGGCGGGTCCCGACGCCGAGGCCTTCTACGACTATCTTCACTCACCCGAGGCGCGCGAGATCTTCACCGCCTACGGCTTTGAACTGCCCGAGGAGGCCCGCTAGGCCGTGGAGTGGCAGGCCTTCCGTCTTTCGCTCGAGCTTGCGGCCTGGACCACGGTGATCCTTCTGCCCCTGGCACTCGTCATCGCGCGCTTTCTGGCGTGGCACAGTTTTCGCGGCCAGTCCCTGGTGCAGGCCCTGGTCGCCCTGCCGCTGCTGCTCCCCCCGACCGTGCTTGGGTTCTATTTATTGACCGCCTTCGCCTCCGATGGATGGCTTGGACGGTTCTACGAAACCCTAGTGGGGCAGCCGCTTGCCTTCACCTTCGAGGGCCTGCTGCTGGCCTCCATCCTCTTCAACGTCCCCTTCGCCGTGCAACCGATGCAGCGCGGCTTCGAGGCGGTGTCGCGGGACGTGCGGGAAGCGGCCTGGTGCAGCGGGATGAGCCGCTGGTCCACCTTCCTGCGGATCGAGCTGCCGCTGGCCTGGCCGGGCCTGCTCTCCGCCTTCGTTTTGACCTTCGCCCACACGCTTGGCGAATTCGGGGTGGTGCTGATGGTCGGCGGCAGCATCCCGGGTGAAACCCGTACCATCGCCATTGCCATCTATGACCGCATGCAGGCCTTCGACGAAAGCGCCGCCGCAAGCATGGCGGCCGTGCTGCTCGGCTTCTCCCTCGCCGCGATCACCCTGGTGCACGTTCTCGGCGGCCGCGTGGGCGCCCGCCGTGGGTGACGGGGCGATGGGCCTGGAAGCCCGGCTGGAGCAGCAAGGGCCGATCCCGCTGCAGGCTGAACTCTCGGTGGCCCAGGGGGAACTCGTAGCCCTGGTCGGCCCCTCGGGAAGCGGCAAGACCACCCTGCTCCGCTGCCTCGCGGGGCTCTACCGGGCGGCTGGCGGCCGCATCACCGTCAACGGCGAGACCTGGTTCGACGCCGAGCGCCGGATCCACCTCACGCCGCAGGCGCGCCGCTGCGGCCTCGTGTTCCAGCACTATGCCCTCTTCCCCCATCTCGACGCCCTGGGCAACGTGATGGCCGCGCTGGGGCAGCTGCCCCGGCAGGAAAGGCGCGAGCGGGCCCGCGAGCTCCTGGAACTCGTGCACCTGGCGGGGCTCGAGGCGCGTCGGCCCGCGGCGCTTTCCGGCGGACAGCAGCAGCGGGTAGCGCTGGCGCGGGCGCTGGCCCGCGACCCGCGCGTCCTGCTGCTCGACGAACCCTTTTCGGCGGTCGACCAGGTGACCCGGCGCAAGCTGCAGCGAGAGCTGGCGCAGCTCAGAAGCCGCCTCGGCATCCCCATCCTGCTGGTCACCCACGACCTGGAAGAGGCGGCGGCCCTGGCCGACCGCATGGTCATCCTGCACCAGGGAAAGAGCCTGCAGCAGGGCCCACCCCAGGAGGTTCTGACCCGCCCGGCGAGCGCCGAGGTGGCCCGTCTGGTGGACCTGCGCAACCTCTACAGCGGCGAGATCCTGGGCCAGGAGCCGGAGCGCGGCTTCACCCTCCTGCGCTGGGGCGACCACGTCCTCGAGGTGCGCCCGCAGCCGGAACGGCGGCGCGGGGAGCGGGTCTGCTGGGTCATTCCCCCGGGTACCGTTTTGCTCCACCGCCGCGACCGCCCCTCCCGCGGCGAGCGCGAGAACCCGGTCGAGGCGACGGTCACGGAAATGGTGAGGCTCGGCGAGAACTGCTCACTGGAGCTGCGCGCCCTAGGCCGGCCCCAGGTCGCCATCAGCCTGATGCTCCCGACCCACGTGGCCCAGCGAAACGGCGTGGCCCCCGGAGAGAAGGTAAGGGTCTCCCTCCTCGCCGACGCCATTCACCTTCTAGATCACGATCCTTCGGTGGCCTGATCACCCTTTCAGCGGCAAGGGCGGGGCCGGTTCGTTCCGGCTATAGCCGTCGGAGGCGAAACTTCCGCCCTGGTAGCGCTCGCTGATCGGACTGTCCGTCACCTTCTTTTCCAGCTCGTGCGCAAAGCGTTCGGCATCGTCGAAGGCCGGCAGCGACAGCCCCTCGCGGTCATCCCCCTGCCACCAGCCGCGACGGTTGTCGCTCACTCCCCAGAGCAAACGGCAGCCCAGGGACGGGACCCGCAGGCAGGCCTCGATCATCGCAACAAGGTCGGGCAGTGCAAACCAGGAGCTAAGGTTCCGGGCATCCCTGGGCGCCGGCAACGCACTGCCGATGCGAATGCAGGCACTTTCGACCCCGTGCTTCATCCAGTAGGTCCGCGCCAGCAACTCCCCATAGGCCTTGGAGAGGCCGTAGAAGCCGTCGGGCGCCGGCGGATCCAGCACGTCGAGGCGCTGGCTGCGCTCGTAGTAGCCGATCGCATGGTTGGAACTGGCGAAGATCACGCGCGCCCGCTGTTCGCGCGCGGCCTCGAAGACATGGTAAGTGCCGCGGAGATTGGCGTGGAGGATCTCCTCGAAGGAGTGCTCGGTGGACAGCGCGCCGAAGTGAAGAATGGCCTCGACGCCCTGCGCCATCGCCAGCACTGCCTCCCGATCCCCCAGATCCGCCTGACGCCACTCGACGCCGTCGGGCAGATCATCCGGTACAACCAGGTCGCTCAGCACGAGGCGCCCGGTCTTGCCAGCGAAGTGCGCTGTCAGGTGCCGCCCGAGAAATCCGGCGGCCCCGGTCAGGAGGAGTCCGCTCATGTTGCCTCCACTGGTGGGCTCCGGCCCATCCTGCCGCATCATCCCGAAGAGAAGGAGGAGTCATTGCAAGCGATAACCTCACGATGCCCGGGACGGTGCTCA